>DBFAZJ010000031.1:0-7655 GCA_048244295.1 Collinsella sp. | reverse complement strand
AGACAGCATTGGGTATCCTCCTTTTGCTATAGCACCCTCACCGGATACGGCGGTGCTGGAAGTCCATAAACTCTCATATGATAACAAACTGACGCGACGCGGCACCTACGACAGGAAAATCCTCGTCCTGCCGCATGCGTCAATGGCAACTGACAGACGTGTACCGTCACGCTCGACCAGATAGCGTACCTGCCGACGACGCAAGCAGTCGCGGCAACGGACCTGTCCCGTCGCATCGGTGGCGCAGACGCCCTCGGCGGTCAGCAGGCAGTGCTCGCACACCATAAGCTCGGAACGGTCGGCGTCGACCGGACCCAAGACGCCGGGTTCAGCAGCCAGTTCGGCAATACGCTCCGCATCATTGCCGAACAACTCGGCCGACAAGTACACCCGCCCCGCACCGAGTCCGCGCAGCCAGGTAAGCGTGGCCCGATTCGCGCAGAACACCGGCGCCGCCACGTCAAACGTCACGCCCAGCTCGCGAGCGATCACCACCTGTCCCAGGCTGCGGCAGACGACACGCCTGGCACGCTGCATCAGTGAGCGGGTCCGGTCAGCGTCACCCGTGCGGTACACCTCGTCAAGCACCACAACGGCGTCGGACAAATCGAGTCCTCCGCGCGGGTCGGCATCCATCAGCTGCCAAGCAAAAACCATGCGAGCGGGAACCGCGCACTCCACCAACTCCGTCGACGCACCGCCATCCACCGCAACGTCCTCAAAGGGCAGTACCTCAACGGCGCGTGCAACGGGCGCAATCGCATCCGCCTCGGCCCGCATGCGCTCCAACACCGCCGCCGTCTGATCCAACACGCCGGCGCTGCGAATCAGGTACACCTCGCAGCCCGTGTCCACCTTACGCTTGCAATGCACGACGACGCGCTTCCCCGCTGCGGCATCCACCGGGCAGGGCACCTGCGGCCAGCGCTTGGGCACATCGGGACGCGCGTCGACACCCGGATAGAACCGAACCTCGAGCGTGTCACCCGCCGCCACGGCGGCGTCGAGCTCAACGGTCACCTCTTCGTGGCCCACAGCGACCAAGCGTCCCACGCGCACGCCCTGGTTAATTGCGCGCTCAAAGCTCATCAGCTCGGCACCCGAACGCCCTCGCAGGTACGCATCGGTAAACCCACGGTTAAAAGACCTTCCCAGCTCGCGCTCAAGCTCTTCCACGGCACCGGGGTCCCACGCGCCGTCGCACAGCATATCGAGTGCCCGGCGCCACACCCGCACCACGTTGAATACGTAATCGGGGTTCTTCATGCGTCCCTCGATCTTGAGCGACGCCACGCCGGCATCTACAAGCTCGGGCAGATGCGCAATACCCAGATAGTCGCGCGGACACAGCAGGCGATCTCCCTCGACGGCGACAACGCTCTGCCCCGCCTCGTCCACCAGGTCGTACGCCAGACGGCACGGCTGTGTGCAGTCGCCGCGCATCGCCGAGCGCCCACGCCGCAGGGCCGAGAACTCGCACGCCCCCGAATAGCCGATGCAAATCGCACCGTGGCAGAATACCTCGATGGGCACGCCCGTGGCACATAGCGCCGCAATCTCGTCGACCGTCAGCTCGCGTGCCGTCGTCACTCGCTCGACCCCCAGCTCATCGGCGGCAAACCGCACGGCGTCTTCGCTATGAGCGCCCGCCTGCGTGGACAGGTGAATCTCGACCCCGGGAATCGCCGCGCGCAGCGCGCAGGCCAACCCGGCATCGGCGACAATCAGAGCATCGGCGCCCAGCTCCAGTGCATGAGCTCCCAACGCCACCGCGTCGGACAACTCATCGTCAAACACGAACACGTTGAGCGTCACGTACACACGCACGCCATGGACATGCGCCACGGCGCAGCCGCGCGCAAACTCGTCGTCGGTAAAACCGTGCGCACTCACACGGGCGTTAAAGCCGCCCAACCCCGCATAGATGGCATCGGCGCCCGCGGCGATGGCCACAAGCATCTGGTCGAGCCCGCCCGCCGGCGCCAGCAGCTCGGGCAGCGCCGCACCGACAGCATCCAATCCAGTCTTGTGTTGTCCGCTCGGCCCCATCGTCCGAATCGCCATCGACAAACTCCTTACCAAGGTATGCATTCACTCTGAAAAATGCCGTCTTCCAGCATACACGAGGCCTCGCGCGCCCCGTTTGGTTTATCGTGTAATAACTTATGTCCATCCTGCCCCGACGGCACATCCACCGTCCGGCACGACATACCTGGAGGTCAATATATGGGTCCTCGCCAACGACAGGGACGCAGCCGCTCAAAGACGCATGCTCTGCCCATAATCCTGCTCTCGTTTTTGGGCTTTTTGCTTATCGCGGGCGTGGCATTTGGCATCGGCATGGTCGGCAACGTCAACCGCTGGCTGTCCGATCTGCCCGACTACACCGACGCCAACGCGTATCTGGTGAGCGAGCCCACCGAGATCGTCGACTGCAACGGCAACAAGATTGCGAGCTTCTATACGCAAAACCGCAAGTCCATCACCAAGGACGAGGTCTCCCCCTACGTGCTGCAGGGCACCGTTGACGTCGAGGACGAGCGCTTCTACGAGCACGGCGGTATCGACCTGTGGGGTATCGCGCGTGCTGCGGTGGCAACCCTCGGCGGCGGACACGAAGGCGCCTCGACTATCACCCAGCAGCTGGTGCGCAACACCATCCTGCAGGAGGAGCAGTTCGACTCGACCATCGAGCGTAAGGTGCGCGAGGCCTACATCGCCGTCAAGATGGAGGACATGTACTCCAAAGACGAGATCCTCATGATGTACCTCAACACCATCTATTACGGTCACGGCGCCTACGGCATCGAGGCCGCAGCCGAGACCTACCTATCCAAGAGCGCCGCCGACCTCACCCTGAGCGAGGCCGCGCTGCTCATCGGCCTTCCCAACTCGCCCTCGCAGTACGACCCCACGGTCAACCCCGACCTGGCGCTGTCCCGTCGCAACAAGGTCCTTGACAACATGTTGCGCCTGGGCCACATCACGCAAGAGGAGCACGATGCCGCACAGGCCGAGCCCATCACCCTCAACGTGACCGAGATTTCGGGCAGCGGCGTAGACGTATACTCGCAGCCCTACTTTGTCGCCTATGTTAAGCAGCTGCTGGAGCAGGAGTTCTCGACCGACGTGCTCTTTAAGGGCGGCCTGACCGTCAAGACCACCATCGACCCCACGATGCAGCAGGTGGCAGAGAATGCCGTCCGCGAGCAGCTCGACACGCTCTCACTCGACGGCCTGGACATGGGCATGGTCGTCGTCGACCCCAAGACCGGCTACATCAAGTGCATGGTGGGCGGCTACGACTACAACGCCGACGAGAACCACGTAAACCATGCCACGGCCAAGCGTCCCGTCGGCTCCACCTTCAAGGCCTTTACGCTGGCAACTGCCATCCAAAACGGCATGAACCCCAACGTCACCCTCAACTGCAACTCGCCGCTCAAGGCCAAGGGCACCACGACCGAGGTCCAAAACTACGCCAACCATAGCTATGGCAACATCACGCTTAAGCAGGCGACGGCATACTCCTCCAACACCGGCTACATCCAGGTGGCGGAAGCCGTCGGCAACAGCAAGATCATCTCACTCGTCAAAAAGCTCGGCATCGATCCCGCCAAGGACAATATCGAGGACGTTCCCGTCATGACCCTCGGCACCGGCTCGATCTCGCCGCTCGAAATGGCCGCCGCCTACGCGACGTTTGCCAACGGCGGCTACTATCGCCAGCCGATCGCCATCACCGAGATTGACTCTCGTACCGGTTCGGTGCTGTACCAGCACACCGACAATCCCTCACAGGTGCTTACCGAGGGCGAGGCCGCCGCGGTCACCGATGTTCTGTCCGGCGTCATGCAGGGCGGCGGTACGGGTGCTGCCGGTGCCCTGAGCGTCAACCAGCCCTATGCCGGCAAGACGGGCACCACCGACAACACCACCAACCTGTGGTTCTGCGGCTATACCCCGCAGCTGGCGTGCGCCCTGTGGACCGGCTATTCCGCGGGCGAGATCCCCATCCAAAAATACGGCACAGACCTGCTGGGCGACAGCACCAACCTGCCTGTCTTTAAGCGGTTTATGAACACCGTTCTGACCGGTACCGAGCGCGAGGAGTTTGCGACCGGAACGGCGCCCACCTACAAGAACAACAGCGTCTGGAAGTTCTACGGCACCAACAACACCAAGAAGACGGAGAACGACGACAAGGACGAGAACGAGGACGAAGAGGAAACCACTACCACAACGACTACCACGACGACCACGACCACCGAGACCACGGGCGGCGACACCACCGGTGGTACCGGTACCACCGGTGGCTCGACGGGCGGATCCACCGGTGGTTCGACCGGCGGCGATGGCGGCACGCCTACGCCCACGCCCACTCCCGACCCCTCGCCCACGCCTGACGATACGGTCGGCTAGAAATCATCCGGCCATAAGCAACAAGGCCCCCGAGCAGCTTATTGAACTGCTCGGGGGCCTTTTAGTTTGAAGCGACCTGATGGGCGGTCTTTATACCGGCAGACAAAAAAGGGGGCACCGACCAACGTCGATACCCCCTTACAAGCCACTATGTCAGCGCGCACAGTGCCGAGCGCACGACCCGCACGCCTACTTGCGAGAATTGCTCAGCTTATTGATTAGCGCCTCAAGACGCTCGCCGTCCTCGGCCGTCTGGGCAATAACCAAAATCGTATCGTTGCCGGCAAGCGAGCCAAGCACATCGGGCAGCTCTGCCGCATCAACAGCGGCGGCGATGCCGGAAGCCGTGCCAGGCTGAGCCTTGATCATAACCAGATTATCGGTGCGAAGAACGCCCGTTACGAGCTCGGAAACCATACGCTGCAGGTGCAGGTCCTCTGCCAGAACATAGATGCCCTCAGGGAGCTTACGCAGCCCCATATCGGCAATATCGCGAGAGACAGTCGCCTGCGTGCAATCAAAGCCCATAGCTCGGAGCTCATCGACCAGCACGCGCTGCGTGCGGACGTCCTTATTGCGCACAATATCTCTAATGGCATCCTGGCGCCCATTGCGTTTTTTAGCCATACAAACCCTCTCTCCAAAAGATGGCGGAGACAATCAATCAGTGATTGAATAGTTTAACGCTATTTGAAGGCTTTTGTGTATAAGAACGCATTTCGAAACAATTCTATGCAAATTTGTTTCGAAATGAGCCGTTTAGGCGGTTTTTGCGCCCGTCCGGTTAAGAAAAGCTGCCAGATGCGTACACATCACGCAGCGCGCGGGCTTGGCGCTGGCGATCGGCCCAAACAACAGACCGAGTCCCCGATGGTTGTCCTTGAGCGCGGCGACCATCTGACGGGTTCGAGGCGCCTCGAGCATATCACGCATGCGGGCGGAACGCTCAATTGACGACACCCCATGCGGGCTCAGACACAAATTCTCGATGCAGGCGACCAGTCCGGCAAAGTAGAACTTTTGGCTTGCCAGCTTGAGCCGACCACCGCTATCTGCTTCCGAGAGTGAGTCCGCAAGCTCGTCGAGCGCTCGAGTGTCATCGGATATCCTGGCATACATGGTGGGATCAAAGGCATCTGTAAGCTTAGGTGCCACCGCGTGGAAACAAGCGTCGCCGCAGCCGGACACGAATCGTGCCTGCGAGAGCGCATAAGCCATAAACTCAACCGTACGGTACGCCTTGCCGCGCGACAGGCATGCCTCAAACAGCGGACGGCTATACATCACGCCAGAGGTCTGAGCGACTAGGCCGCCCAAAATCAACTGGGGCAGCTCAGTCACCATAGAAGACTCGTCTTCTATGGCAATAGAGGCAGCATCCAAGACGCGCGAATGACGCTCGCGATGCGCATCGTATCGATCGAGCGACACCGAGGGGAGCACAATGTCTGCCGCAGTATCGCACGCGATATCGACCATATTGGAAAGGGCCTGCGGAGCAAACCACTCATCGGCGTTCATGGCGATGATTTGAGAGCCGCGCGAGGCATCAAAACCGGCACGAAGACAAGCGCCGCGCTTCGCGTCCTCGACGTCAATCAAATCAATATGGATGTCCCTGTCGGCAGCAACTTGAAGCGAATGGCGCACACCGGGCGCAGCATCGCGACAGACAACGACAATCTGTAAATCGTAGAGGTCTTGGTTCTGGATACTCTCGAGCGCACGCATCGCATAGCTGGGCGAACCTTCTACCACAAGGATCACCGAAAGTCGCGGATGCGAGCCACGTCGAACCAAGTTATCCATCCTCTCGACAGCAATGAATCAAACTGTCGTTCATGGTACACCCCGGCAATAAAAGCAATGAGACACCGGTTGCACTGCACGCCAAGAACAGATGTTGCACACGCGCAGCCCACAGATGACAGGTGCCGACGCACGACGCGTCGAGCCCTCCCCTAGTCGAGCACGACAAGCTCGGCGGGATCGTAATCCACGCCCATAAACGTCAGGCCGCAGGCAGGAGCCGTGGGACCGGCGGCAGTACGCTCGCAGGCATCGATAACCTCGCGCATCCACTCGGGTTCACGGCGATGCATGCCAATCTCGACAAGCGTGCCAACGATCGTACGGACCATCGAATGCAGAAACGCATTGCCCTCGATGGTAAACGTCAGGATGTCCTCGCCAAACGCAACCTCATGGCCAAACTCGGCGCGCATTACGCAGCGGTGCGTAGGTTTGCCCACGGCAGAGGCAACCTTGCAAAAGCTTTTAAAATCCTGCTCGCCCAAAAGCGCAGGGCAAGCGGCCGCCATCGCATCGACGTCGAGGGGATAGCGATGCCACCACACAGCACCGCGTGACAGCACGGGCCGCGCATCGCGATCGGCAATGCGATAGGTGTAAGTGCGAGAGCGCGCGTCAAAGCGCGCAGAAAAGCCCTTACGAGCCTTGTAGACCTCGTTGATGGCGATATCTTTGGGCAGCAGGGCATCCATAGCCCGCAGCCACCTACGGCGCGTACACGCGAGCTCAGCGTCCGTTACGGGAACGCTGATGTACTGAGCCACGGCATGCACGCCGGCATCGGTACGCCCCGCGCACGTCAAATCGATCGGGCGGCGAAGCAGCGTCGCGATGGCTCGACGTAGCTCGCCCGCAACCGTCGTCTGTCCCGGCTGCTCGGCAAATCCGCTATACGACGAGCCATCATAGGCCACACGAAATACGAGCGTGGCGTCAAGCTCGGGGGTCGAATTGAAATCAGACGGCGCAGTCATGGGCGCTCCCAACAAACAAGTAACGGTATCGCGACAAAAAAAGAGGGGTACGCGAACGTACCCCTCGAATATAGCCTATGCAGACGGAAAGTCTACTCAGCGGTCTCCTCAGCAGGAGCCTCCTCGACAGCCTCGACCTTCTTGGGAGCAGCGGCCTTCTTGGGGGCCGGAGCAGCCTTCTTGGCCTTAGGCGTGCAAGGCTCGGTGACGAGCTCCATGATAACGATGGGGGCGTTGTCGCCCTTGCGGTTACCGAGCTTCATGATGCGGGTGTAACCGCCGTTGCGGTCCTGCCACATGCCCTGAGCAGCCTTGTCGAAGATCTCGGCAACGAGCTGCTTATCGCCGAGCTTGGCGATAGCCAGACGACGAGAGTGCAGGTCGCCCTTCTTGGCCCAAGTGATGATCGGGTCGACGACCGAACGCAGCGCCTTAGCGCGGGTCTCG
>DBFAZJ010000030.1:0-17917 GCA_048244295.1 Collinsella sp. | reverse complement strand
CAGCACCAGCTGAATCGTCTGCAGAATCGCCTGCTGAATCACGTTGATGTCGTTGAGCGAGCGCGTGATCATCGATCCGGTGCCAAAGCGCTCAAAATCGCTGGCCGCGAGCTCGAGCGATTTGTCGTACACGGCATTGCGAATATCGCAAGCCACGTTGGCGGCCAGGCGCGCCGAAAGATAGCAGCCCAGCACCGTGCCGCCGCTAGCCATGCTGGTTGCGATAAACATGTATAGGCCGTTGCGTAAAATGTAGTCGACATCGCCCGTGGTAATACCGGTGTTGACCATGTTCGCCAGCATCGTGGGAACCAACAGCGTACCGACGTTATCCACCAGCAGCACCAGCAGCGTCACTGCGACAAGCCCTCGATATGGCTTTAGAAACCTCATTAACAGTCGCACGACTCCCCCTCACCTTGATTCTCGGCTTGGCTCTCGGCAGCGATATGCTGCTTAAAGGCATCGCACTCATCGCCGAGCACCTGAGAGAATTTGCCGATCAAGCGCATAATCTCGCGCTGCTCACATGGCTCAAGCGCGCCAAAGGCTCGCTGTTCGGCCTTGAGTGCCGGCAACGCATAACGCTCGGCAAATCGCCTGCCCTCTTCGGTCAGGCTCACAACCTTGCTCTTACGACTGCCTTCGGCAAACTCCAACGTTGCGAAGCCCCGCGCCGTCAAGGTTTTAATTGCCGAGTTGATGGTCTGCTTGCTGTAGAACCATTCGCTTGTCAGACGGCTTACGGCAATACTGCCGCCCGCCGTGCTGGTGTCGACGAGCATCCAATAGGCGCAGTCCGAAAGGCCGCAGGCGCGCGAGAACTCCGAATAGATATGGTCGAGTCCATTGAGCAACCGATCGAAGTCGACCAGCGTAACCGCACTATTCATCTATCCCACCATTCGATTGTCCGATTTTTGACCAATTTTGTGTCTCTAGATTAGTCCGAGTTTTGACTATCGTCAACAGGCTCTCCGCAAATGCGCGCATTTTATGGCCTATCGGCAGAAAAAGACCGCCGGCGCGGGGGCGGCGCCAGCGGTCACGTGAAAATCGGGTTTTATTGCCTGTTAAGCGGCGACGGCCTCATAGACCGTAGCACCCGAGAAGCTGTCATGCAGGCTTTTGCCGGCAATCCACGGCAGCTCGACGACCTCGCAGACCGTGTTGACCAGCTCGGAGCAGTCAGTAAAGTGGCCCTTGTCGTTGAGGGCCTCGCAATCCTGAACACGCCAATAGCCATCGGTGTGCGTGATGTAGTACTCGTGATCGTTGATCGACACGAAAGCGCGCGTCTTGGAACGCAGCAGCTTCAGAAATCCTTCGAAATCGGTCTCGACGACATCTCCAGCCTGGAACATGATGTTACCTCCTGGCCCGGCGCCACCACGGCGCATTGATAAACGTTGGTACTCCTTTAGTAAAACCTTTATCAAAGGTTATGCGTTCGTCATTTAGGCAAGTGGTAAAAAACCGCAGGGTAGACGGGATAAAACGTTTAACCATCCCATTTGTTTGTCACATTCTGAAGGTACTTTTATGCAAACCTACTTTCCCAATTGGAATCTATCCTTTTGGCTGGGTAATTGACCGTCTATCGTTTAAGCCCGACGGGTATGAACGGGGCATCTGCAACGCCACCGCAAGGAGACACCATGGAGACTATCGAAGCACTCATTCACCGTCGCAGCTGCCGCAACTACAGCGATCGTCCCGTCGAGGCTGAAAAGCTTGCACGTATTATCGAAGCCGGCCAATATGCACCGAGCGGCATGGGCCGCCAGCCGGTGACATTTGTCGCCGTCACCGACCCCGCGACCGTCGAGCGTCTCTCACAGCTCAACGCCCAGGTCATGGGCAGCAACAGCGACCCCTTCTATGGCGCCAAGACCGTTGTGGTGGTGCTGGTTGACCGCAGCGTGCCCACACATCTGGAAGACGGCTCGCTCGCTATGGGCAACTTGCTCAACGCCGCCTATGCACTGGGTGTCGATTCGTGCTGGATTCACCGCGCGCATGAGGTCTTTGACTCGCCCGAGGGCCTGGAGCTGCTGGCCAGCTGGGGACTGCCCGCCGACGGCAGCCTGCGCGGTGTCGGTAACTGCATTCTTGGCTACGCCGAGGACACGCTACCCGAGCCCAAACCCCGCCGCGACAACGTGGTATACGTCAAGTAGCGCAGGAGTGTCCCAAACTGCCGGCAGAAAAGGAACGTCCCCTTCTGCCGGCAAGCTATGTTGATATTTGAGTAGTCGTCGTTTCGTTCGTCTGGGCCGTTTCGGCGTCGTCGCCTTGCTTATCTTCGTCCTTTTGCGCGTCGGCGATGGTGGAGGCCGCCGCAACGATACCGCGCTGGGGCGCGACGCCCGTCTGGGTCTGAGCGCCCTCGACAACTTCTGTACCTACATGCGCGAGCTCGGGCGATTTAAACATTGCGTCCAAGTTGGCGCCACCGCCGGCGTAGCCAAGCGCAGCGAGCGCGATGACGATCACTGCAACGGCGGCCACGATCGGCACGTAGCGATGCCAGCCGGCGGGATTGAGCCCGCTGCGGCGAGCCGCCCCGCGGCTGATGTAGCCGAGCGTTCCGTCGTGCTTGAGCTTTGAGCCCACCACGCGTTTGCGGCCCAACAGCGAGGACTCTGCCTGCATTGCCAAGCGGGCGCTTGCCGAAGGATAGCCGTATTTAGTGCGCTTGAACGAGCCATCAAACCCCGAGGCGTTTTTGCCCCACGTCACCGATGTCGTGCGTCGGTTAACCGGCGCGGCGCTCCGCCTTCTGCGGCTCGGTTTTGAAGTCTCAGCCATATGCCCTCGCACGCCGTAACCAAATCGAAACAATAACGCTTTGGACTGTAGCACACGCGTCGCGCGCGGTCACGGGCGCCTCGCTCAACGGTCATCGTCCTTCAGCAAGCGCCACAGCGTTGTACGGCTTATGCCCAGCACCTCCGCCGCACGGGTTCGGTTGCCGTGGAGATGGTCTACAACCAGATGCGCGATATCTCGCTCGGTATCGGCCAGCGGTCGCAGGATATACAGGTCACTTTCGAGCGTCGGGGCGCCAAAGGTTGCGGTCTTGATCACGTCCTCTTGGGCGAGCACTTCCTCCGCCACAGCGCGGTCCACCGTGCCCGTCCCCGCCAATATATACAGTCGTTCCGAGACCTCGCGGAGCTGCAGATAATTGCGCGGCCAGCGGTAAGCATCGAGCGTCTTCGTCGCCGCGGCAGACAGCGTGGGTGCTGCCGTCTCAAATGCATCAGCGAGATATTCCAAATAGCGCGCAACCTTCGTCGACGCGGCTCCCTGCTCGGCGACTGCCGGCGCCACGCTCACCGCACAGGCGAAGCGCTCGGTCACAAACGCCGCTTGATCACTTTCGCCGCCGCCCGGCATGTCATTCGCCGTCAGCACCACATGGCAGCGCGTCGCCAACGCGGTGTCGGTCATCGTGGAGACCAGCTCGCGGAGGCGCTGGGGGCCAACCGCATTCCAGCCCTCAATGCAAAGGGTCAGCCCCGTTTGGAACAACGGCGATTCGGCGCTTTTGAGCACATGGCGCCAACCGCGCTCGGTGAGTTCATCAAGCGCAAGGGAAACAAAGGGCTGATCGGCAAAAGGACCGTCCAGATAGAGGCGCTTGG
The DNA here is from genome assembly GCA_048244295.1 of Collinsella sp. Taxonomy (GTDB): domain Bacteria; phylum Actinomycetota; class Coriobacteriia; order Coriobacteriales; family Coriobacteriaceae; genus Collinsella. Next base: position 14,267 of record DBFAZJ010000030.1, on the reverse strand, counting down.
CGATCTCGATCTGACCCGCTCCCAGCTCGCCCTCGAGCATAAGGGGCACACCGCGCGCGTAGCTCTCGGCAACCGGCGCAGCCACCGAGGCCGCCCCCTCAACGATGCCGTACGCGCTCGATTCGTAGCGGGCCTCAACCTCGTCGGCGTTGAGCCACTCGATGCCCGCATGCGCCGCGGCGCCGCGCACCTCGCGGACCACGACGACCCAAAGGCCCCCGCCCTCTTTGTCGGTGGGGCGAACGGTCAGGCTCAGGCGCGTACCCTCACGCCCCATAACCAGACGCGCGCCGTCTCCTATACGGTCGAGACGCTCAGCAACAAAAGCCGCCACATCCCGCTCAAGCGCCGCGTCATTCATGGTCGAGATCGCGACGTCCCCACGCGCATCGATCGCCAATGCCGAGGCCCCGGCAGCAGCCAGGGCCTCGGTCAAGATGTTCAGCTTGGCATCGCTATCCATGATTCGCCCCTGTCCGCGGCGACGTGCAACCGCCGGCGGTCGCACGACCGAGTGTTTCAAAATTGAACGATATTGCTCACCAAACACTATAGGGCAGAAAGCGCCGTCCTGCGAGTATAGGTGTTGCCCCGCATCGCCATCCTGGCGGGGCGATAAGAGCTCTTCGGGACTTATAAACCTGCGGACAAGCCATACCCGCAAGAGCTCCTATCGCTCCACCGTGAGAATGCGCTCACCAGCAACCAGCACGCAAACAAGCTACTTCTCTACCAGATTCCCAGTACGTGTTGCATTCCCAAACTCATGCACGCAATGCCAATCCAGCAGCAAAAGCCCAATGCGATGGGCTTGCCGCCCTTTTTGACCAGCTCGACGATATCGGTATTAAAGCCAATAGCCGCCATGGCCATCACAATAAAGAATTTCGACAGCTCCTTGATGGGCGCCGTAAAGGACGCGGGAAGCTGAAGCACCGTGGTGATCACGCTCGCCAGCACAAAGAACAGCACGAACATGGGAAACGCGCGTTTAAGCGAGAACGTGCTTTTGGCGTCACCGCCGGCCTTGCGCGCCAGATGCATCTGCCAGCATGCGAGAACCAACGTGATGGGAATAATGGCCAGCGTCCTGGTGAGCTTGACCACTGTGGCGCTCTCGAGCACATTGGCGCCGGGGTGCATGCTGTCCCAGGCGCTCGCCGCAGCCGTTACGGACGAGGTGTCGTTGATGGCGGTACCGGCAAACAGGCCAAAGCCCTCGTTGGTCAGCCCGAGCATGCCGCCGAGCGTCGGAAACACGAGCGCCGCGATAACGTTAAACAGGAAGATGACCGAAATAGCCTGGGCAATCTCGCGATCGTCGGCATCGATGACGGGCGCGGTCGCGGCGATGGCCGAACCGCCGCAAATCGACGAACCCACACCTACAAGCGTCGCGATCTTGCCCGGCACATTCATAACGCGGCAGAGCACAAAGGCGATGACAAGCGAGGTCGAGATCGTCGCCACGATAATCGGCAGCGACTGGGCGCCCTTGGACAGAATCTGGGAGAGGTTCATGCCAAAGCCAAGCAGGATAACCGCGTACTGCAAGACTTTTTTGGACGTATAGGTAACGCCGGCAGCGAGCTGTTCGCGGCGATTCTTGGGAAAGACGAGCGCCAGGACCATGCCAAAAAGGATGGCAAATACCGGCCCGCCGACCACCTCAATTTGTTTGCCGAGCAACGTCGCGGGGATAGCGATGATCAGGCAGAACAAGACACCTTTCCAGCGCTCGCGTACGATATTTGCCAGTTGCATATGGGATTCCTTCTTTCTATTTCACGTTTGCGACGGCTTATGATACGGCAACATTGAGCGCAGCCTTGCGCAAACACAGACCAAGATGCCGCAATAGTTCTCAGGCAACAGCCGAATTACCCACCGCGGAGAGCTGATTCGCGGCATAATTAACAACTGACATATGAGTTTGATAGAACAGTTGCGAGGCGCTATGGAAGAATCGATGCACGTCGGCGAGCAGGAAACGAGCCTACAGGACCAGTCCTACCACACCATTCGACGCAAAATCGTCTACCTGGACTACAAGCCGGGCGAAAAGCTGGGCGTCAAGCAACTTTGCGACGACCTAGATATGGGGCGCACCCCTGTGCGCGAGGCTTTAGTTCGTTTGGCGCAGGAAGGCCTGGTGCGCACCGTGCCCCAGAGCGGTACCTACGTCTCGCCCATCAACCTCACCCTTGCCGAGAGTGCCTGTTACATCCGCGAGCATCTGGAAAAGCAGGTGATCGTGGAGTGCTGCGCGCGCGCCACGTCGGCTGGCATCGAGCAGCTCGACCGCGCCATCGTGCTGCAGGAAAAGGCCATGGCCGAAGAGGATCGCATCGGCTTCTTTTTGAGCGACAACCTCATGCATCACATGATTTTTAGCATCGCATGTCGCAGCACCGTGTGGTCGTGGCTCGAAGAGACCAATGCCGACCTTGAGCGCTTCCGCTGGCTGCGCGCTGCCACGCAGGTTCTCGACAATCAGGACATCGTGAACGAGCACAAGCAGATTCGCCGCGCTATCGCCGGTCGCGACCCCATCGAAGCGAGCTTTTTGGTCAGCAAGCACCTGCACATGATGTTCCGCAACCAAACCGAGGTTCTGGACCAGTTCCCCGAGTACTTCGAGACCAGCAAGCTCCGCTAACCTGCCAAAAAGGGACAGGTTTATTTTGGCAGGTTTTATCTGGGCAAATGCAACAAGGCCCGGCTCCGCTGCAACGGAGCCGGGCCTTGGTCGCTAGGACGGCGGAACCAACTATTCCACGGTCACGCTCTTAGCGAGGTTTCGGGGCTGATCGACATCGCAGCCGCGCAGGATGGCGACCTCGCGGGCGAGCAGCTGCAGCGGGACGCTCGCCGTGATGGGGCTGAACACGTCGCGGACTGCTGGCACGCGGATGATGCAGTCGGCGATCTTGTTGATCTCCTCGTCGCCCTCGGTGGCAACGACGATGACCTTGGCGCCGCGCGCCTTGCACTCCATGAGGTTCGACACGGTCTTGTCGTAGGTGGCACTCTTGGTGGCCACAGCGATGACAGGGAAGCCCGGGTCGATCAGGGCAATGGGGCCGTGCTTCATCTCACCGGCGGCGTAGGCCTCGGCGTGCAGGTAGCTGACCTCCTTGAGCTTGAGTGCACCCTCGTAGGAAATAGCGGCGCCCATGCCGCGACCCACGAACAGTGCGGACTGCGCGTCCTTGCACAGCAGGGCGGCCTCATGCACGGCCTCGGTTTGGGTATCCAAAATCCACTGGATCTGCTCGGCCGTATCGGAAAGCTCGCGGAACAGCATGCGCGCCTGCTTGGTGGTCAAGCGGTACTTGACCTGCGCCAGCAGCAGGGCCAAAAGCGTAAGGCTCACAACCTGGCCGATGAAGCTCTTGGTCGAGGCGACCGCGATCTCCTTGTTGGCCTTGGTGTAGATAACACCGTCGCTCTCACGCGCTACGGGGCTGCCCACCACGTTGGTGATGCCGAAGACCTTGGCACCCTTGATGCGCGCGTCGCGAATGGCGGCAAGGGTATCGGCCGTCTCGCCCGACTGGGACACGGCAACGACAAGCGTCGTCGGCGTAATGATGGGATTGCGGTAACGGAACTCGCTGGCCGCCTCCACCTCGGTGGGGATGCGAGCCCAGCCCTCAATGAGATTCTTGGCAATGAGGCCAGCGTGATAGCTGGTGCCGCAAGCGATCACGTAGACGCGATCGATGTCGTTGAGCTCCTCGAGCGAAAGGCCCAGCTCGTCGATGTCGAGCTCGCCGGCCGGCGTCATACGACCGACCAGCGTGTCGCGCACGACGCGCGGCTGCTCGTGGATTTCCTTGAGCATAAAGTCGGGATAACCGCCCTTTTCTGCCATGTCCAGGTCCCAGTCGATGTGGGTGACCTTGGGCTCGATAACGTTGCCGGCCTCGTCGGTGTACTCGACGCCTGCGGGCGTGAGCCTGGCAAACTGACCGTCCTCGAGCACCACGACATCGCGGGTGGCGTCGATGAGCGCGATGACATCGGAGGCGATATAAGCGCCGGTCTCGCCCGCGCCGACCACGATCGGGGAATCCTTGCGGGCCACGGCGATCACGCCGGGCTCGTCAGCGCACACGGCGGCCAGACCATAGGCGCCGACCACGTGGGCGCAAGCCTCGCGCACGGAGGCCATCAGGTCGTGCGTCTCGGCATAAGCCTCTTCGATCAGATGCGCGAAGACCTCGGTATCGGTCTCGCTCTTAAAGTGGTGGCCGCGACCCTCCAGCTCTTCGCGCAGCTCGGCGAAGTTCTCGATGATGCCGTTGTGGACGATGGCGATACGACCGTCGCAGCTAGTGTGGGGGTGAGCGTTAACGACCGAAGGCTTGCCGTGGGTGGCCCAACGGGTGTGGCCGATACCGCAGGTAGCGTCGCTGTCGATGTTGGAAAGCTCGCTCTCCAGGCCCGCGACCTTGCCCACGCGGCGGATGACGTCGAGGTGCGCCGCGGCGCCCTCGCCCACCTCGAGCGCGACGCCCGAGGAATCATAGCCGCGATACTCCATACGCTTGAGGCCCGTGACCAGGATGTTCTTTGCAATATCAGAGCCGGTGTAGCCGACGATTCCGCACATAGGATAAATCCCTTCGTTCGCGTGACTGCAAGACGTCCACGCACAGGGGGCGCTGAGACGTATAACGTTCGAGTATTGTACTCACGCAAACGCAAGCTGATATACCAGAAGTGGTACCTCAACTTAGATACCACCCGATGCACACACGTCCAGCCGGTCCAAACCACCACAAAAGCGCCTGTCCCCCTTCGTGGTGGTCGCGTTGGCAACAGCGTTTCCCCAGATAAAACCTGCCAAAATAAACCTATCCCTTTTTGGTTGGTTTGGGATGCTACAATCTGGCTTGTACTTGAAACGCATCAAAGGGGCCGCTATGGCAAAGGTAAAAATCAGCGACGTCGCGCGCGAGGCCGGAGTTTCGCTGGGCACGGTTTCCAACGCGCTCAACCACCCCGAAAAGCTGCGCCCCGAAACCCTCAAGCTCATCAACGAGACCATCAATCGCCTTGGCTACCTGCCCAACCAAAGCGCTCGTCAGCTCGCGGGCGGCGCCACCAAGTCCTTTGGCCTGGTGCTCCCCCGTCTCGATCACGGCTTTTCGCTCCAAATCGCCAGCGGCGCCCACAACGAGGCCCGCAAGCACGGCTACGACCTGCTCATCGCCAACGCCGATAACGACGATATTCTCGAGGACCATTACCTGCGCTACTTTATGGGCACCCAGATGTCCGGCGTCATGGTTCAGCCCATGGCATCCCCCGACTGGCACCCCGTCATGGCCAAGATGCCCGTGCCGATCGTCCACCTGGACATCCATTGCTCCGAGCCCGGCTACTACGTAGCGGCCGACAACGAGGCCCAGGGTCGCATCATTGCCGAACTCGCCATCGCCCGCGGCGCACACCATATTGTCGTCGTCGGCCGAGCAGCATTTATGCAACTCACCCTGCGTGTCCTTGGCATTCATAAAGCGCTCGCTCTACACCCCGATATCAAGATCGAAGTCATCGACGCCGGCGAATGGAATACCGCCGCCGACGGCTACGGCATCGGCGCCCAAATCGCCGCGCGCCCCGCCGACGAACGCCCCGATTTTGTCGTCGGTCTGACCGACGTGCTGGCCTCGGGCGTTATCTCGGCGCTGGTCGACAAAGGCATCGCCGTCCCCGGGGAAGTACGCGTAGCAGGTTGCGATGGCAACCCGCTCGCTTGGAGCGGATCGGTCCCGCTCACTACGGTAGCGCCCCCGGGCTACGAGATTGGCCGCAAGGGCGTTCAATTGCTCATGGAGCAAATCGAGAACAAGGCCCCGGCAAAGACCAAGCACGTCCACATCGGCTCTGCCGCGCGCACCGTCACCGCAGTCACCGCCGCCGAGGATATCAACCGCCAAGAACTGGTACGTCCGTTCCTACTGGAGCGCGCCAGTACCCAGGCAAGCACCCAGACCGACGCCACGGCCATCAACCTCGGTGCGTATCTGTAGCACGCCCGCAAGTATGCTATGTCGCCGCCTAAGCAAAAGGGGCCCGACCATTGCCGGGCCCCTTTTGCTTAGGCGCAAACGTGGGCAATTGCTCGTTTCAACGCCGCAATTGTCTAGCGCGCGGCTTTAACTGCCGCCGAAAGGTCGAACAACGTATCGAGCACGGCCTCGCAGCCATCCACCACGTCCTGCGGCAGCGGCACGATATCAGGAACGGCAAAGACGTGGCATCCGGCCGTAATGCCCGAGACGCAGCCGTTGCGCGAATCCTCGACCACGGCACATTCCTCGGGAGCAAAGCCCGCGCGCTCGCAGGCGAGCAGATACATCTCGGGGTCGGGCTTGCCGTGCACGACGTCGTCGCCGCAGGTCACGGTCTCAAACTTGTCAAAGAGGCCGAATGCTTTAAGGTTGCGCTCGGCGGTAACGTGGCGCGACGACGTCGCTAGACCCACGTGATAGCCCGCAGCCAGCAGCTCGTCTAGGCACTCGGCGGCGCCGGCCTTAAGCTCCAGCTCGGTCTTGACCATCTCGTCGCGAATCTCCTTGTGGCGGACATAGATCGCCTCGGCGGTCTCGTGGCTGCCGTAATGCTTATCGAGGATGTCCATGACATCGGGTAGCGTGCGACCGATAAACTGATGGATCAGCGCATCATCAATCGCGAGCGCCAGCTCAGCGGCGCCTGCCTTCCAGGCCCTAATCCCCAAACGCTCGGTATCGACCAGCGTTCCATCCATGTCAAAAATAACAGCCTTGATCATATCGGTCCCCCTCGCCGGATTGCATTACTGCCACTCTACCGCACTTTACAAGCTTGTATATAACGTATATAGCATATTGCACTTTCGTTACATAGCTGGAAGTCTTATGACAAGCAGCTCGGTGGGATTATAGTTTCATCCGAGCTTTAATTACTGTAAGGAACTTTCATGCTTTCAGACACCACGGCACCCGCAGAGGAGCTTCAAGACAAGCTATCGGCGCTCGAACAGCTGCTTTTGGCATACGGGCGCGTGGCTATCGGGTTTTCCGGCGGCGTTGACAGCAGCTTTTTGGCCGCCGTATGCGCCCGCATCATGCCTACCAATACCCTCCTCGTCCATCTCACCACGCCGCTCATCGGCACGCCCGAGCAGGCTTCGTTTGAGCAGTCCGTTGATGGGCAGGCCAATGAGGGGCCGCATTTTAAGCTCCCCGTGCTCAATCTTTCGGTGGATCAGCTGCAGCTCCCCCAAGTAGCCTGCAACGATGCTAATCGCTGCTACCACTGCAAGCACGCCGGCTTTACCGCCATCGTCAACCACGCCAAGTCGCTCGGCTTTCCCACCGTCATCGATGGCAGCAACGCGAGCGACCGCGGCGATTACCGTCCCGGCATGCGCGCCGCCGAAGAGCTCGGCGTACGCTCCCCTCTCATGGAGGTCGGCTTTACCAAGGACGAAGAGCGCGAGCTGCTGCGCGCATGGGGCTATCCCGTTTGGAACCTGCCGGCGGGAGCATGTCTTGCCACGCGCGTTCCCACGGGCGAGGAGCTTACGCGCGAGAAAGTCGATTTAATCCGCGCCTGCGAGGATTACCTGCACGATCTTGATCTGGCACAGGTACGCGCGCGCTTGATCGGCGGCTGCATGCATATCGAGGCCGCACCCGCAGATGTCGCCAAGATTGCTGCCCTCGGTGGCAACGCCGTTGATGCCGAGGGCAAAACCCCGCTGCCCGCCGTTATCGAGTCCGCGCTGCGCGAGCTGGGCTGCGACCATATCTCCCCCGAGGTCACCCCCTACATCCACGGCAACATGAATCTTTAGGTTACGCCGTTTTACAAACGGCGCAACTGCTCGGCGCTGCGCGGGCTCCGGGCACGACAATCTGACGTTCAACTTCACGGGCGCGACCAAAAGGTCAGCGCCCGCTTGTTTCACGTCACCTTGCCGCACCCGGAGCCCGCTCGCTCACATATGCTCAACCTGGACTGCGTTAACTGACCTGTCAATAAGGGACAGGTTTGTTTTGGCAGGTTTTATCTTGGGAAAATATCGCGAGGCAGTCGCCCCCCTAGCACCCATCTAACTTCGAGAGACACAAGAGGGGCGACTCGCCTGCATCTACTTCTTCCGATAGCGGCGGTTGCGGCTCGTCGACGAACCCATTACTTCGATGAGTCCTTTATCCTCCATTTTTGGCAGATGGTAGCGGACGGACGAATTTTGGCATTCCGTCTCTCTAAAACAATAGATTTATCTCTCTCTAACGTTTCGTATATCTCTCTAACTTTAGAGAGATAAGCGCCTTGTTTTAGAGAGACATTAAGAGAGATATATCGAATTCGCTGCTAGATTGCCTAATGCTATCTCTCTAACCAACCTTCTCTTTAGAGAGACATTTAGAGAGACGAGCGCGACCTCTCTAATCATGGGCTCCACTCTTTAAGGTGCACACTTCCTAACCGTGCCCTAAGTTGCGGTGAAATAGTCCCCGATTAACCTGCCAAAAAGGAACAGGTTTATTTTGGCAGGTTTTATCTGGGGAAACGCAAATAGGGCCGTGACACCCATACGGCGTCGCGGCCCTTTTCCTTGGAGAAGGATCAATTGATTGAACGGGATGACCGTTCTAGTCTTCGAGTCCGCTATTGATGAGCTCCGCAATCTCAACGGGATCGGTGCTCGCGCGCACCTTGTCACGGAAGCCGGCGTCCATCAGCATCACGGCAGCCTTGGAGAGCAGACGCAGGTGCGTAGTTCCGGCCTCGCCGGCGGGCACGTACAGCGCGAGCGCAACATCGACGGGCACCCCATCGAAGCTCGGCCATTCAACGGGTTCAGTCAGTTTAAGCACGGCAACGCCCGGCGTGTGGATCGCGTCGCTTTTGGCATGCGGAACGGCAAAACCGGCGACAAGGCCGGTCTCGGCCTCGTTCTCGCGAGCAATGAAGGCGGCCTCTACGGCAGATGCGTCATCGGCAAAGCCGAGCTCGATGGCCTGCTCGGACAAATAATGCAGGGCGTCCTCGCGCGAGGCGGCGGTATACCCGATTGTCACTTGGTTGGCAGATACAAATCCCATGGAAACCTTCCTTACAACACGGACCTGACCGCAGCTTCGATGCCGTCGGCGTCCAAACCGTACTTGTGCAGCAAATCGACCGCAGGGCCGGACTCGCCATACACATCGCGCACGCCGACGCGACGCATCGGCACCGGATGCTGCTCCGCGAGCACCGAGGCCACGGCCTCGCCAAGACCACCGATAATCGAATGCTCCTCGGCAGTGACCACACGACCAGTCTTCTTGGCGCTGGCAACCACCAGGCGCTCATCAAGCGGCTTGATCGTGTGCATATTGATGACCTCGGCATCGATACCATCGGCAGCGAGCGCCTCGGCAGCCTCAAGCGCCTCAGCGACCATAAGGCCACAAGCGATGATGGTCACATCGGACCCCTCGCGCACGACCACGCCGCGACCAATCTTGAACTCATAGTCCTCGCAGTCGTTGATGACCGGTGTTGCCAGGCGTCCGAAACGCATGTAGACCGGCCCCTCAAACTCATAGGCGGCGCGCACGCATGCGCGAGCCTCGATGTCATCGGCGGGAACAATCACCGTCATACCCGGGATCGTGCGCATGAGCGCGATGTCCTCGCAGCACTGATGCGTGGCACCGTCTTCACCGACCGATATGCCCGCATGCGTGGCACCGATTTTGACGTTGAGGTGCGGATAGCCGATGGAATTACGCACTTGCTCGTACGCGCGGCCGGCAGCGAACATGGCAAAGGTGCTCGCAAAGGCGACGTGACCCGTGGTCGCAATGCCGGCGGCAAGCCCCATCAGGTTGCTCTCGGCAATGCCGGCGTCGTAGAAGCGCTCAGGGTGCGCAGCCTTAAACTTACCGGTCTGCGTGGCGGCGGCCAGGTCGGCATCGAGAACCACAAAGTCATCGCGCTCATTGCCCAGCTCGACAAGTGCCTCGCCATAGCTAACGCGCGTGGCGACTTTCTTGACGTCTGCCATTAGAGCTCCTCCCCTGCTGCTGCGAGCTCGGCCATGGCCTGCTCAAACTGTTCATCGTTGGGTGCCTTGCCGTGCCAGCCCACCTGGTTTTCCATAAAGGAGACGCCCTTGCCCTTCACCGTCTCGGCGATAATGGCCACGGGCGAGTCGCTCACTTTGCGGGCCTCGGCAAAGGCGGCGGCAATCTGCGCCATGTCGTTACCGTCGGCGAGCTCGATCACATGCCACTTAAAGGCGCGGAACTTGTCAGCGAGCGGCATGGCCGAGTTGACCTCATCGATCGTGCCGTCAATCTGCAAGCCGTTGTGGTCGACGACGGCAACAAGATTGTCGAGTGCATGGTTGCCGGCGAACATGGCCGCCTCCCACACCTGGCCTTCCTCGCACTCACCGTCGCCCAGCAACGTGTAGACACGGTAGCCGTCGCCCCAGTGCTTAGCGGCAAGCGCCATTCCAACTGCAGCTGAGATGCCCTGACCGAGCGATCCGGTGGACATATCGATGCCAGGGGCGTCGTTCATGTTGGGATGGCCCTGCAGTCGGCTGCCAATATGGCGGAGCGTCTCGAGCTCTTCGACGGGAAAATAGCCGCGATTTGCCAACACCGAATACAGGCCCGGCGCCGCGTGACCCTTGGAGAGCACAAAGCGATCGCGATCGGCCTTGTGAGGGTCGGCAGGATCGATATTCATTTCCTCAAAGTACAGATACGTCATGATGTCGGCAGCACCGAGCGATCCACCTGGGTGTCCCGACTTGGCCGCGTGAACCGCAGTCACGACACCCTTCCTGACCTCATTGGCGACCTTCGCCAGCTCCTGGTTGGTCATACGAATTCCTCTCTTGAGAACAACCCCGGCACCGGATGACACGATGCCGGGGCAATCCACTCGTTAAGCCTGAGCGACGACCTTCTGCCAGTCGGCCTCGAACGAGGCAAGGCCCTGATCGGTCAGCGGATGGTGCAGGCACTTCTTAAGGGCTGCCATGGGCACGGTCGCGATATCGGCGCCAAGCAGCGCGGCCTGGGTTACGTGGTTGGGCGTACGAACCGAGGCGGTGATGATCTCGACGGTGTCGTCGACGTTCTTGCCCGTCCAGTCGTAGTTCTTAATGCAGGTCACGACGTTGTCGAGCTGCGAGATACCGTCCTCGGCGATGTCGTCGAAACGACCGACAAACGGGCTGATGTAGCGAGCACCGGCGTTGGCGGCCATAAGGGCCTGCGTCGGCGAGAAGACGAGCGTCATGTTGACGCGCACGCCAGCATCGGCCAGCGCACGGCAGGCGGCAAGGCCGGCCTCGCACACGGGAAGCTTGACCACGATGTTGGGGGCGAGGGCGGCAAGGCGCTTGCCCTCCTCGATCATACCCTCGGCAGTGGTCGCGGTAGACTCGGCGGACACGGGCAGGCCCTCGCAGAGCTCGGCAATCTTGAGCATATGCGGCTCAAAGTCGGCAAGCTTGCCGCCGGTCTTGGCGTACAGGGACGGGTTGGTGGTAACACCGGCCAGGCAGCCCCAGCTCTTGGCCTCGGCAATCTCGTCCAGATTGGCGGTATCGATAAAGAACTTCATGGTGAACCCCTTCAAAGGAAGCTAAAACTCAAAAGAATGGGACAAAGGGACTGCCCCTTTGTCCCATGTGCCGGGCCTGCAGCTGGGACATGCCCCAGGCCCGGCGTCGCGTAGGAAAAGCTACTTACTCGGCGAGAGCGGCCTCGATGCGGGTCGTGACGCCCTTGAGGTTAAGACCGACGACGTACTGTTTGATCGGGCGCTTGATGTGCTCGATGACAAAGCGCTTGCCGTCGATGTCCTGAGCGGCGAGGTTGCGGTAGAGCTTCTCGACCTGCTCCTTGACCTCAGGATCGTTGAACGCATAGTGACCGGAGACATCCAGGATCTTCAGGCTGAGCTCATCGTCGGCAAGAATGTCGTCGACCTGCAGGTTGACGTCGTCGCCAGTCATCCACTTGCGCCAGCGCTCGGTCTTGATAGCCTTGACCAGCAGGGTGTGATACAGGTCGGAGGGGTCATCGCACAGACCGTTGTCGACCAGGATCTGCTCGGTGGCGCAGAGCTTGAGGTAGGCGCGGGTCTCCTCGGTGCCATACTGCGGAGCAACGTTGGAGGCGGTCACGTGTGCCGGGATGTGCTCGAGCAGCGTCGCGTCGTCCAGATAGTCGGCGTTGTGCTCCTTCAGGCCCACGCCGTAGCGCTTAGCCATGTCGGCGAGCTCGCGGGCATTCTTGAAGTTGTAATGGCCGACCTGCTCGGTCCAACGGGTGAGCGTACCGGTCTGGCCGACGATAAAGGTGGGCATGGGGCAGCCGCGCTTCTCGAGCTCGGGCTGCAGCTGAGAAATGAACTCCTCGTACTTATCGGTAGAGGTCAAGCCGCCATTGGTCTCCTCGGTACCGACCTCATAGGCAACCTCGGGCAGGTTATGCTCGCGACGGTACTGCTCAAGGTAGTCGATAAGATCAATCGTGCGGCGAAGCACCACGTCGAGCGGAATAACCTTGCCGATCTGGTAGGGGTCCTTGGTGGGGTCGACCATCAGCAGGTCAAAGCCTGCCTCCATGTCGGCGACGAAGGACTTGCGGGCGAGCTCCATGGCCTCGTCCTCGGGCAGGTGGGCGTTACGCTCCTCGTCGCGCTGCCACGGACCGCCGTGATCGCGGCACAGGTAGTACGGACCGGTGTAACCCACCTCGTCGGCAACCTTCTTGATGTCGGCGGCAAAGCGCGTCTGGTCCCAACCGTTGACGTAGCCGGCGCCCATCTCGTCCATATCGACCTGGTTGCGGCTGGCGATAAACATGGGCGGGAAATCCTCGTCCTTGGCAAGCTCGAACACGGCCTGAATCAGGTTGGGGCTCATGGGGCCAATGCCGACCATGGTTGCGTGATCGCCGCTATCCTGCAGCTTGAGCATGCCCTGAACGGCCTGACGGATGGTGAGGTTGGACATTTTGTTCTCCTTCTCCAGAGGATTTTTGACAAAAGTTCCCTGGGACCCAGATGTGGGCCCTATCAGTACGGATGGATTTTGTTGTGTAGGGGCGGTTGTGCGGAGTCAAATCCATCCCTCCGCACAACCGGAGTCCTTAAAGGTTTACTTGGCCTGCTTATCGAGCGTGGGCTTCATGGCAATCAGGATTGCAGCGGCGACCACGGCGCCAATCACGATGTCCAGGCAGAACAGCGCGACGTTGTTGGTGGCAAGGGCGACGATAAAGCCACCGTGCGGGACGTAGCAGTCGATGCCCTGGAAGGCGGCAAGTGCCGCACCCACGGCAGAGCCGATGCAAATGCCGGGCAGGGTGTGACCGAGGTCCTTGACCGCGAAGGGGATAGCGCCCTCGGTAATACCGATGCAGCCCATGAACAGCGCGGAGATGCCCATCTGGCGGTCAGCGTCATCGAACTTGTTCTTGGCGATGAGCGCAGCGAGGCCACAGGCGATCGGGGGAACGGCGACGGCGACGCGGAACATACCGTTAGGACCGTAGATACCGGAGGCCATGATGGCCATGGTGAAGGTCGAGGCGGTCTTGTTGATGGGGCCACCCATATCGAAGGCGGTCATAACGCCAATGACCAGACCCAGGACAACTGCGGAACCGCCCTGCAGGCTGCCGAGCACGCCGGTGAGCCAGTCCATCACAAAGCCAAGCGGCGTGGCCAGGATGTAGATATAGGCCATGCCCAGGACAAGCGAGGTCAGAATCGGGATGATCAGGATGGGCATGATGGTCTGGATGGTGTTGTTGACCTTCCAGGTCTTCATCCAGCGGACAAAGTAGCCGCAGATGACCGCCATGATCATGGCGCCCAAGAAGCCGGTCGAAACGCTGTTGCCGTTAGGGGTAACGACTGCGTTGTTGACCAGGTAGCCCAGGACAAAACCGGGGGCGAGCGCGGGCTTGCCGGCCATCGAGTAGGAGATGTATGCCGCAAGCACCGGGATCATCATGGAGATGCCGGCCATGCCGATGGTGTTAAGGCTCACCATCAGCGGGTTCGTAACCTCCATGCCGTTGGCGCCGGCGGTACCGGGGTTGATTTTCAATCTCAACGCAACAGCCTGAACGGACCCTGCGTTTCCGCAGCTAGCGCAACGCGGAACTAGCTCCCGGCACCTGGCCGTCGCCTCGTTTCCGCAGGTGGAGAGGCTATGGAGGCCGGCGTCCCCACCC
>DBFAZJ010000029.1:0-8480 GCA_048244295.1 Collinsella sp. | reverse complement strand
CGCAATGCCGTGTACGACAAATCGCTCGAGCTCGCGGCCAGCGATTTTGAGCGCTTTGGCACCGGATCGATGATCACGCGCTCGCTCAACGACATCAACGTGATTCAGCAGGCGATTCTGCAGACGATTCAGCTGGTGCTGCCCGTGCCGTTTTTGGCTGTGGCGGGCATCATCTTCGCCTGGTTTATCGATCCCGCCATGGGCACGCTTCTGGGCGTAGTCGTTGCGATTGTGCTGGTGGCGGCGGTCTTTACGGTTGCCAACGCGGCGCCGATTTTTATGCGCCTACAGGGCTTTATCGACCGCATGAACGTGGTGCTGCGCGAGAATATTGTGGGCGTGCGCGTCATCCGTGCGTTTAACAAGGAGCGCCACGAGGAACGGCGTCTGGACGAGGTGTTTAGCGAATACGCCGCCAACGCCATCAAAGTCAACCACCTGTTTGTGGGCCTCGACAGCTCAAGCTTCTTTTTGATGAACATCGCCGAGGTGGCGGTGCTGTGGGTGGGCGGCAACCGCGTAGGCGCCCACGCCATGCAGATTGCGAGTATCTCGGCGGTGCTGGAGTATGCAATTCTGATCCTGTTCTTTGTGATGATGGCCCAGATGGTGGTGCTGACGCTTCCGCGTGCTGCCGCGTGCCTGAACCGTGCGCAGCAGGTGTTGGAGATTGAGCCGAGCATCGTCGATGGCGAGCGCACGCTGGATGACGGGGCGCGCGAGCCCCAAGACGAAGCCGATGCGGTGGCCGTGTTCGACCACATGTCGTTTCGCTTTGACGATGCCGACGAGGACACCCTGTGCGACCTGAGCTTTGCCTGCCGTCGCGGTCAGACGACTGCGATCGTTGGCTCGACAGGCTCGGGCAAATCGACGGTGGCAAAGCTTCTGCTGCGCTTCCACGATGCCACCAAGGGCTCCATTCGCCTGAATGGTGTGGACCTGCGCGAGCTTACGCAAGACGAAATCCGCGGGCGCATTGCCTATGTGCCGCAGAAGGCGTGGCTGTTCTCGGGCACGGTAGCGAGCAACCTTCGCTTTGGTAACGAAGGCGCGACCGAGGGCGACATGCTTCACGCGCTCCAGGTTGCCCAGAGCACCTTTGTACTCGACCAACCGCAGGGGCTCGATACCCCGGTTGCCCAGGGCGGTACGAACTTTTCGGGCGGCCAGCGCCAGCGCCTGGCCATTGCTCGCGCGCTCATGAAGCAGGCCGATTTGTACATCTTCGATGACAGTTTTTCGGCCCTGGACTTTAAGACCGATGCGGCCCTGCGCCATGCATTGCAAGACGAGACGCGCGATGTCGCGGTGCTCATCATCGCGCAGCGCATCTCGACGATTCTGCATGCCGACCAGATTGTCGTGCTCAAGGATGGCGAGGTTGTGGGCTTGGGCACGCATGGCGAGCTTATGGAAACCTGCGAGGTGTACCGCGCCATCGCGGAATCGCAGATGAAGGGAGGTGAGTAGCATGACCGAGGAGCTCAAGAAGCAGGGCGGCCTTGTCGATGCCGCCGCTGCGGACGCTGCCGAGGAAGCGGTCGAGCGGGCTGCCATGTCGACCGAGCTGGATGACGCCGCCAAGGCTGCAGCCGAGCGCGAGGCTCGCCGCCAAGCGCTCTACGAGGAAAACGAGCGCGCCGAGGACGAGCGCGCCCGCGCTGAGGCAGAGCGCATGCGCGATGTGGACGACGAGGACGAGGACGAGAAACCCCGCGACACCTGGGCGACGGTGCGCCGCCTGTGGAGCGAGGCTGCCGGCGACCATTGGCGCTTCTATATCGTGTTCGCGAGCATTGTGTTCTATGCCATCTTTAACACCGCTGCGCCGGCATATAGCGCCCGTGTGATCGATGAGCTGTGGGGCCACATTCAGGTGGCGTTTGCCAACGATACCACCTTCAGCATCACCTGGGAGAACTGCGGCAGGACCATCTTCATCTACTTTATGATTTGGACGGCCGCCGCCTCGTTCTACGCACTCCAGAGCTTTTTGATGTCGAGCGTTGCCGAGCGCCTCAACCTGCGCCTACGCAACCGCATCGCACAAAAGCTCAACCGTCTGCCGCTTGCCTTTTTTGACGCACATCGTCCCGGTGAGGTCGTCAGCCGTGCGACCAACGACTTGGACAAGATGTCCGAGAGCATGCAGCGCGGCTTGCTGCAGCTTCTGGTGTCGATCGGTACCGTGGTGGGTGCCGTGAGCGTGATGTTCGTGTTTAGCGTGCCGCTCACGCTCGTCTTTTTGTTCTTTACGGCGCTTTCGCTGCTGGTGACGAAGGTCGTTTCGCGCCGCACGCACGATGTGACGGGCGAGCGCCAGGAGTGGGTGTCCAAGATTACGAGCGCGGTCGAGGAAGGCTACTCGGGCCGTCTGGTAATCCGTGCGTTCAACCGCGAGCGCCAGAGCTCTGCCGAGGTGCACGAGGCTTCGAAGGAGCTGGCGCGCGTGAGCACCAAGGCCGACTTTATGATCAATGCCGTCGGCCCTGCGGTGCGCTTTATCGGCCGTTTGGCGCAAATCGTGATTGCGCTTGTGGGCTGCAGCATGTTGGTTGCCGGACATATGACCGTCGGCGTGTTCCAGGCGTTCTTCCAGTTTATCTACGAGGCATCCGAGCCCATGACGCAGCTGTCGTTTACCTTTAACTCGCTGCAGAGCGCGCTGGCAAGCGCGGAGCGCGTGTTCGACCTGCTCGACGAGTCCGAGATGGAAGCCGATCCGTTGCCGGCGGTCGCCGCCAAGCTGCCGGGCAAGGTGGAGGGCCACGTCGCCTTTGAGCATGTGCGCTTTGGCTACGCGCCCGACAAGCCGCTCATGCGCGACGTGTCGTTTACCGCCGAGCCGGGCCAGAAGATTGCCGTGGTGGGAACCACGGGCGCAGGCAAGACGACGCTCATCAACCTGCTCATGCGCTTCTACGAGATTGACGGCGGGCGTATTACGCTCGACGGCGTGGATACGAGCCGCATGGACCGCGGCGAGCTACGGCAGCAGTTTGGCATGGTGCTGCAGGACGCCTGGCTGTTCGATGGCACGATTGCCGAAAACATCGCCTACGGCTGCCCCGAGGCGACGCGCGAGGAGATTGTCGCGGCCGCTCGTGCCGCGCAGGTCGACTTCTTTGTGCGCACCATGCCGCAGGGCTACGACACGCGCGTGGCCAACGATGCCGAGAGCATCAGCCAGGGCCAGCGTCAGCTGCTGACCATCGCACGCGTGCTGCTCAATAACCCGGCGATTCTCATCCTGGACGAGGCGACCTCAAGCGTGGACACGCGCACCGAGCTTGCCATCGGCCGCGCCATGGACGCGCTCATGCGCGGGCGCACCAGCTTTGTGATCGCGCATCGCCTGTCGACGATCGTGGACGCCGACCTGATCTTGGTCATGGACCACGGCAACATCATCGAGCAGGGCACGCATAAGGAGCTGCTCGCAGCCGAGGGTGCCTACGCCGACCTCTATCTGAGCCAGTTCGCATAATGTGACAAAGGGACAGTCTCTTTGCCACATCACAAATAAGGCGCGCCGGGGGTGAATTCCCTGGCGCGCCTTTGCGTTGATGCCGATGTCGTTTTGTGCCGCTTGCGTTCCTAGCGTTCGTCCACGAGCTTGGCGACGAGGGCCTTGAGCTCGGCCACCTCTCGCTCGAGTTCCTTGACGCGGCGGGCATTCTCGGTGATGCCCTGGCGGTTGAGGGCGGACTGCTCGGCGGCGTCATCGGGCATGTACTCGCGATGCTGCTTGGCGTCGAAACTCTCCTCGAACACACGGCAGCCGTTGCGCTTGATGATGCGTCCCGGCACGCCCACGACGGTGCAGTTGTCGGGGACGTCCTTAACGACGACCGAGTTGCCGCCGATCTTGACGTTGTTGCCGATGCGGATGTTGCCGAGCACCTTGGCGCCCGTGCCCACCGTGACATTGTTGCCCAGGGTGGGGTGACGCTTGCCGGTCTCGTTGCCGGTGCCGCCGAGCGTGACGCCCTGGTAGAGCACACAGTTGTCGCCCACAATGGTGGTCTCGCCGATGACGACGCCCATGGCGTGGTCGATAAAGAAATGCTTGCCGATCTGTGCCGCGGGGTGAATCTCGACGCCGGTGATGTGGCGGGTGATTTGCGAGAGCACGCGGGCGAGCGAGCGATGTCCATGCTCCCACAGCCAGTGCTCGGGCACGTGGTTCCACTTGGCGTGCAGGCCAGGATAGGAAAGGAAGATGACCAGACCGTTTTGCGCGGCGGGGTCCTGCGCTTGGACGGTCTTGATGTCCTCGCGAATGGTATTGATAAAGCTCACCGGCCGCCCTCCCTTAGCGCCATGGCAATGCGATTCAATAAAGTATAGCGATTCGCTAGGGATTAGGAAGGACAATCTTGGCGGCATTGCGCGACAGGTGTCAGTTATGCAAACTTGCTGGTAATGGAGTCATGCTTTTGTGGGGTTGCGCACGAGGGGGCACCGCAACCGTATACTGGTCAACTTGGACGTATCCGCGCCCACAACTGAGAGGTTTTACTTCATGGGTTTCATCAATTTTATTGCCGAGCTGCTTAAGGACCCGCGCACCGCGATCGCCAGCTGGATCGCCGCCGGCCCGCTTATGGCCTACGGCTGCGTGTTCCTGATCATCTTTATCGAGACGGGCGTGGTGTTCTTCCCGTTCCTTCCCGGTGATTCGCTGCTGTTCGCCTCGGGTTTCTTTGCCCACAATGGCGGCTTTAACATTGTGGCGCTTCTGGCCACCGCATGGGCCGCTGCCATTTTGGGCGATCAGTGCAACTTTATGATCGGTCACTTCTTTGGCAAAAAGATCATCGCTTCGGGCAAGGTCAAGGCTATGACGCCCGAGCGCATCAAAAAGTCCGAGGATTTCTTGGACAAGTGGGGCCACCTGGCCATCTTCCTGGGTCGCTTCTTCCCGTTTATCCGCACCTTTGTGCCCTTTATTGCCGGTATGGGCGGCATGCACTGGCGCAACTTTGTCATCTTTAACGTGCTGGGTGGCATTACCTGGTCAACGCTCTTTACACTGCTGGGCTACTTCTTTGGTGGCATTCCCTTTGTACAGGAGCACTTTGAGCTGCTAATCGTTGGCATCGTTGCCGTGTCGATCATCCCGACCGTGGTCGGTCTGGTCAAGGCTAAGCTGGGCAAAAAGAACGCATAGCTCGAGCCAACGCGCAAACCGTGCAGTTGAGGCCCGTCCCCGTTTACGGTGGCGGGCCTCTTCAGCTTCGGTCAAATGAAAATACTTTACTTAGTTAAAGAAAAGCGTTTTATCAGACGCGTACGGGGAGTACAATCTCGTGCATGCGAATCGACGTGCCATCGGCTTTGGCGCTGTTCGCGTGTCCCGTCCGGCTCTACGCTCCGGGCGTGCGACGTTGCGACGCGGCCGGCCTCGGTCCTTGCGTGCGGGTTCGCGAGTTTGCAACTGTGTATGTAAGGAGCGACATATGACTGTCGAGAAGAAGGATATCGATTGGGGTAGCCTCGGCTTTGGCTACATGAAGACCGATTACAGCTACGAGGCCCATTGGAAGGACGGCGAGTGGGACGAAGGCGGCCTGACCACCGACCACACCCTGCATGTCTCCGAGTGCGGCGGCATCTTCCATTACTGCCAGGAGGTCTTTGAGGGCCTGAAGGCCTACACCGCCGAGGACGGCAGCATCGTCTGCTTCCGCCCCGATATGAACGCCGAGCGTATGTACAACTCTGCGCAGCGCCTCGAGATGCCCCCGTTCCCCAAGGACAAGTTCGTTGAGGCCGTCAAGCAGGTCGTTTCTGCCAACGCCGCCTGGGTTCCGCCCTTCGGTTCCGGCGCGACCCTGTACGTGCGTCCGTTTATGATCGGCTCCGGTGACGTGATCGGCGTGGCTCCCGCTCCTGAGTACACGTTCCGCATTCTCGTGACCCCGGTCGGTCCGTACTTTAAGGGTGGCCTCAAGCCCGTTAAACTGCGCGTTTCCGAGTACGACCGCGCCGCGCCGCACGGCACCGGCAACATCAAGGCCGGCCTGAACTACGCCATGTCCCTCAAGCCCACGATGGAGGCTCACCGCGAGGGCTATGCCGAGAACCTGTATCTCGACTCCGAGTCCCGCACCTATGTCGAGGAGACCGGCGGTGCCAACGTCCTGTTCGTGAAGGAGGACGGCACGCTCGTCGTTCCGCAGTCGCACACTGACTCCATCCTGCCCTCTATCACCCGTCGTTCGCTCGTTCAGGTTGCTCAGGACCTGGGCATGACCGTCGACCAGCGTCCCGTCGAGTGGGCCGAGGTCAAGGCCGGCACCTTTGTTGAGTGCGGTCTGTGCGGCACCGCTGCCGTTATCTCCCCGGTGGGCGAGATCGACAACAAGGTCTACGGTGCCGACGAGACTGTGACCTTCCCGGCCGGCTACACCGAGATCGGTCCTGTGATGAAGAAGCTCCGCGAGACCCTGACGGGCATCCAGTCTGGTGCTGTTGAGGATAAGCACAACTGGGTTTACACCGTCGCGTAATTCGTCTTCTCCGCCCTGCGGGCTCGGCGATGTCACAACGAACAATAATTAATCTGAATTAAAAATGATGCGCGGCCTTTTAGGCCGCGCTTTTGTTTTGGTTCGCGCCATGTGGGGGTGGTGGCGACGTGAATTTTTGCGAGTATTCTGCAATCGAAGACCCCTGCATACCGGCCTCGGGCAAAAAATCGGGATTTCTCGATGTTTCTACGAATGATGGGCGGGGTTATGGGCTGACAGCGTTTGATTTGTAGGGATATTCGCGGTCTTTGGCATTTATCGTGGCGCCCGAAACTCTTGGTTATGCTGAATACTCCCAAAAATGCACGGCGCCTTGAGGGGGACCTTCGCGAAAAAGGAAACCGCCCCGTCGAAGTATGCATTTGACGAGGCGGTTTATGCATATACCCGATTAAGGATACGCTGCGGATCTGTTAGAACTTGACGGTCGGTGCCTGGCGGGCAGCTTCGGCGGCCTCGAAGCCCTGGCGCTCCTTAAACTGGAAGATGCCGGCAAAGATGACGGCCGGGAAGGTCTGGATGGCGTTGTTGTAGCTAAGCACGCAGTCGTTGTAGCTCTGGCGTGCGTAGCTCACCTTGTTCTCGGTGTCTTCGAGCGTGGCTTGGAGCTGCGTAAAGTTGGTGTTCGCCTTAAGATCGGGGTAAGCCTCGGCTACGGCGAAGAGCTGGCGCAGGGCGCCGGTCAGCACGTTGTCGGCTTCCATCTTGGCTTCGGGCGTGGTGGCGCTCACGGCGGCGTTGCGCGCGTTGACCACGGCTGCAAGCGTGTCCTGCTCGTGTTTGGCGTAGCCCTTGACGGTCTCGACCAGGTTGGGGATCAGGTCGTTGCGGCGCTGCAGCTGCGTGTCGATGTTCTGCCAGGCGTTATCGATGCGATTGCGCTTGGTGACCATGTTGTTGTAGATGCCGGCGATGGCGCAGGCAATCACAATGACAACAACGATACCGATGATGACGGGAATCATGGTGTCTCCGTTTCGAATGGCCGCGGCGTCTTCCGCCGGCTGCCGTTGGTGTAACGCTACTAGTATACCCGCAACCTTTGGCGATACCGAACTTTCCGGTAAGCGTTATGTTTCCACCAAGGTAAGGCCATTCGCCAGGGGGCGGGCGATACAGGTGTAAGATATGCGACAGATTAGTGAGCGTTGTCTTCTCCTTGAGGAGGGCGATACGTATGGACCTTCGCATCAAGAAAACCTATCGGGCCCTGTTCGAGGCCTTTACCGAGCTGCTCGAAGAGCATCGGTTTGAGGACGTGACGGTTGCCATGCTGTGCGACCGCGCTATGATTCGTCGGACGACGTTCTACAAGCACTTCCGCGACAAGAACGATTACTTTGCCTTCTATATCGATGAACTCATGTCGGGCCTGCCGCAAAAGCGGGCCGATGCGGATGGCGCGGAGGGCGCCGAGGACGTGCGCGCGCTTCGCCATGAAGTGTTCGCCGATGCCATGGAACTGATTCTGGCGCATGAGCAGCTCATGGATAACATTTTGGCGAGCAGCATGTCGGGCATGCTGACCAGTATGATTTGCGACCGCATCGCGCGCTCCATACGCGGGCGCGTGATGAGCGCGCTTGACGAGGACGCGCTCGCGCCCGTATCGCTCGAGACGACGTCTGAGTTTGTCGCCGGCGGTATTATTCGACTCTTTACCATGTGGTGGGAATCGGGCCACGTACTAGAGCGCCGATCCGAAATCGCCGACGTGGTCGATGCGCTGTTCGAGCGGACCATGACGCCGGTGAGTCACTAAGAGTGGCGGAGAGAGGGGGATTCGAACCCCCGGAACGCTCTCGCGCTCAACGGTTTTCAAGACCGCCGCATTCAACCGCTCTGCCATCTCTCCGTGAGTCGTAATGATAGCATCGTTTTGGATTTGCAACAGGGAAGGCGAACGATGACGATCACCGAAATCGATGAGAAGTTCATGCG
>DBFAZJ010000028.1:0-11757 GCA_048244295.1 Collinsella sp. | reverse complement strand
CGTTACAGAAAAGCTGATAATAAGTTTGTGTGGGGTCCCTGTTTCCACAATTTTCGTCAAGCTTTTGGTTAGATTTTGGTCAGTTGGTGTAAGGGTGGAAGGCCAAAAGATTGCTGACGAAAAAAGCTCAGAGAAAGTGCTGGTAGAGGAGTTGTTGAGCTTTTCGACAGCTTTTGAGCAAAAGAAACTTTGTGGCTATTGCCGGCGATTGCGTTGTCGCGGTCATGGCGGTGCGGGATGCTGGTCGTAAGCGTCGAATGCTCCGATTTTGGAGGCCAGCATGGATCTGTTTCTTGAGACTCCGCAGCAACAAGCTGAGCGCATGCTGCGTCAGCAGCAACGACTCATGGAGATGCAAATGCAGGGGGCGGCAGCCCAGCCCCCTGCGCAAAATGCCACGCCTGTGGTTTCGCCTGCGGGCGAATCGGCACCAGAGGCCTATTCCGTACAGCAAGATTCATATGCGCAGGAGCTCGCGTTCGACAAGCGTCGTGCGCGTCGTCGCCGCGTGGGCCAGCGCCTGCGCACATTGGCGATGATCGTGCTCATCCCGCTGGGGCTTGCGGTCATCTTTCTGGCGTCGTATGCCCTCACGTGCATCCTCAACGGCGCATCGCCCAACGAGATGCTCCAACATCTAGCGGCCCTGGGCCAGCGCCTAGGCGACGTCATAACAACCATCCGCACCGGCTGGGAGAGCTAGCGTTTTAGCGCCCGCGGCTCTAAGAGAAATTTGTCTGCAAGGCAGTGAGTGATCCGTGTGTGTGACGGGGTAAGATTGATCGCGGTTTTGATTGGTGCTCGATTGGGTTTGTTGGGCGGAGTTTATGTCTGCTATTGATATTGTGCTTGTTGTGATCGCCTTGGTGGCGGTGGGGGTTGCTGTGGCTTGCGCCCTCCAGCTCAAGAGCCTGCGTGCCGAGTTGCGGGAGCGTGGCGACAGTAGCGCGGAAACGCTGGCAGCACTCGAGCAGGCCAACAACGCGCTCGATGCCCTGAACGTCGCGCTGGCCGAAACTCGCCGCACGGCCAATGCCATCGCGCAGCAGCAGACGACAGATGCGGCCGTGGAGCAGCAACGTTACCTGACCATCGCACGTGAGTTTTCGCAAGCTGGTGACCGGATGGATGACCTGCGCCGCGAGACGACCCAACAGCTCGGTGCCAACCGCGAGGGCATCGAGCACCGCCTGGACAAGGTGCGCGAGACGGTCGATGCCCAGCTGGGTGCTATCCGCAAAGACAACAACGTGCAACTCGATCAGATGCGCGCGACGGTGGACGAGAAGCTCTCCCGCACGCTCAACGATCGCCTGTCGGCATCGTTTAAGCAGGTGAGCGACCAGCTCGAGGCCGTGTACAAGGGCCTGGGCGACATGCAGTCCATCGCCACCGGCGTGGGCGACCTTAAGCGCGTGCTGGGCAACGTGAAGGCGCGTGGTATTTTGGGCGAGGTGCAGCTGGGTGCAATTCTGGCGGACATTCTTACACCCGACCAGTATCTGGAAAACGTCGCCACCAAGCCCGGCGCCTCGGAGCGCGTTGAGTTTGCCGTCAAGCTGCCGGTGGACGAGGGCGACCCCGTGCTGCTGCCGATTGACTCCAAGTTTCCGGGCGACGCGTACGGGCACTTGCTCGACGCGCAGGAGTCGGGTGATGCGGAGGCCGTGGCGGCTGCGCGCAAGACGCTCGACACCATGGTCAAGCGCGAGGCAAAGGACATTTGCGAGAAGTACCTGAGCGTGCCCGCGACCACCAACTTTGGCATTATGTTCGTTCCGTTTGAGGGACTGTACGCCGAGGTCGTCAGCCGCCCCGGGCTTATCGAGACCCTGGGCCGCGACTATCACGTCAACGTTGCCGGTCCCAGCACCATGGCGGCCATCCTCAACAGTCTGCAGATGAGCTATCAGACGTTTAAGTTGCAAAAACGTACCGACGACGTGCTGCGCGTGCTCTCCGCCGTCAAGGCCGAGCTGCCGCGCTATCAAAAGGCGCTGCGCCGCGCCCAGCAGCAGATCGAGACCGCGGGCAAAACGGTCGAGGGCATCATCACCACGCGCACCAACGTCATGGAGCGCAAGCTCAAGGACATCGACGCACTGGAAGACGTCGACCAAGCCGATGAGATCTTGGGACTCACGTCCGCGGACCTTCTCACAGACCAAGAAGACGAAGGCTAATTGCAACAAGACGGTGGGGCGCCGGCGCAAACGCGGGCGCCCCACCGCTTTTCGTATCGCACTTGTCTGGAGTGTGCTCCAATGTGCAACAATGGCGTTTCGCCCTATCAGACGCGAAAGGAAGCCCATGTCTCAGAGAAACACCAGTCCGCTGAAACGCTCCACCGTTCGCCGCACGCTGCAGCGGTTTTGGGGTGTCACGCGCACGCAGCCGCTGATTGTCTTTCTCTCGGTGTTCTCGTCGGCGGGCTACATCTTTTTGCTGACGTTTGCCAATACCTATGTGATGGCCCTCATTGTCGACCGCGTTCAAGCCGGTCCCGTGGCGGGTGACCAGGTGTTTGAGGTCTTCGGCCCCTATATCCTGGCGCTCGTACTCGTTAACCTGGTGGGTCAGATCCTCTCCAAGCTACAGGACTACACCGTCTACAAGCTCGAGATCGCAGGCAACTATCACCTGGCGCGTCTATGCTTCGACACGCTCTCCAACCAATCCATGACATTCCATACCAGCCGCTTTGGCGGATCGCTCGTGAGCCAGACGAGTCGTTTTATGAGCGGCTACACGGGTCTGGTCGACGTGACTGTGTATTCGCTCGTCCCCACCATCACCTCGGTCATCTGCACCGTGGCCGCACTCGCCCCGGTGGTGCCGACGTTTACCGTGATCCTAGTGTGCATCATGGTCGTCTACATCGCGTTTGTCTGGCTTATGTACAAGCGCATCATGCCGCTTTCAGCCGCGACGTCCGCCGCGCAGAACAAGCTGTCGGGCGTGCTGTCCGACGCGGTCACGAACATCTTGGCCGTCAAGACTTGCGGGCGCGAGGACTTTGAACGCGATCTGTTCGACGCCGCCGATCGTGCCGCGCGCGATGCCGAGACGGTCTCGATGCACGCCATGATGCAGCGCAACTTTACGACCTCGGGTCTTATCGTCATCACTATGGCCGTGGTGAGTGTGTTCGTGGCGGGCGGCAACGCGTGGTTTGGCATCTCGGCCGGCTCGCTCGTCATGATCTTTACCTACACCTATAACCTCACCATGCGCCTGAACTACGTAAGCTCCATGATGCAGCGCATCAACCGCGCGCTCGGTGATGCGGCCGAGATGACGCGCGTGCTGGACGAGCCGCGTCTGGTAGCGGACGACGAGAACGCTCCCGAGCTTAAAGTGAGCGAGGGCGCGATTGATTTTGAGCACCTGAGCTTTGCATACCGTGATGCCGCGGCGGGCGAGAGCGTGTTCGACGACCTGACGCTTCATGTGGCGGCGGGCCAGCGCGTGGGCCTGGTGGGCAAATCGGGCTCGGGCAAGACGACGCTCACCAAGCTGTTGCTGCGCCTGGACGACGTACAGGGCGGCCGCGTGCTCGTGGACGGCCAAGACGTCTCGCGCTGCACGCAGCAGAGCCTGCGCCGCCAGGTTGCCTACGTGCCGCAGGAGGCGCTGCTGTTCCATCGCTCCATTCGCGAGAATATCGCCTACGGCCGCCCCGACGCCACCGACGAGCAGATCCGAGAGGCCGCGCGCCTGGCAAATGCCCTGGAGTTTATCGACCGCCTGCCCAACGGCTTTGACACCATGGTGGGCGAGCGCGGCGTCAAGCTCTCGGGCGGCCAACGCCAGCGCGTGGCCATCGCCCGCGCTATCCTGACCGACGCGCCGATTTTGGTGCTCGACGAGGCGACGTCTGCCCTGGATAGCGAGTCCGAGGCGCTGGTGCAGGAGGCGCTCGAGAACCTTATGCGCGGCCGCACCTCCATTGTGGTGGCACATCGCCTGTCCACCGTGGCGGCGCTCGACCGCATCGTGGTGCTGGCGGACGGCGAGATTGTCGAGGACGGTACGCATGCGCAGCTTGTCGAGGCGGGCGGCGAGTACGCAAGCCTGTGGGGCCGCCAGACCGGCGCATTTTTGGAGGCGTAAAGACCCCATACGTGGGACAATCGTGCCCATAGGTTTGTTACGCCGCTGAAGCGAGGAGTCGTTATGCCACGCGAGACCAATGCCGCCAAACGCGAGCGCGCCGTTGAGGTGTGCGAGCGCCTTAACCGTCGCTATGGCCCGGTCGAGTGCTTTTTGGACCATGAGAATCCCTTCCGCCTGCTGATCGCGGTGTTGCTCTCGGCGCAGACGACCGACGCGCAGGTCAACAAAGTGACGCCGAAGCTGTTTTCCCAGTGGCCCACGCCCGAGGCCATGGCGGGGGCGAGCGTGGCCGATGTGGCCGATACCATTAAGTCGCTTGGCTTTTATAAGAGTAAGGCCAAACACGCCGTGGAGGCCGCGCAGATGATCGTTGCCGATTACGGCGGCGAGGTGCCGGCCGACATGAAGGAGCTCGTCAAGCTGCCGGGTGTGGGGCGCAAAACGGCGAACATCGTGCTCAACGTGGGGTTTGGCATTGTCGAGGGCATCGCGGTCGACACGCACGTCAACCGCATCGCGCACCGCCTGATGTTGAGTCCTAAGACGCATGCCAAGGAGCCGCTCAAGACCGAGCAAGATCTGCTCAAGATTTTGCCGCACGAGTATTGGGAGTCGGTCAACCACCAGTGGATCACCTTTGGCCGAGAGATCTGCGACGCCCGCAAGCCTAAGTGCGACGAGTGTCCGCTGGCGGATTTGTGTCCCAGCGTGCGCGTGGCGGGGTAGGGCGGAACGCATTTTCGTCTGGCGTTTTTTGCGGGGCTGGGTTTGCCCTTGAGCCGGAGTCCTCTCCATGCGTTACCATGACAGACAATGTATTTGACGTACGACCCGCCGAGCTTGCCCCGGCGGGCTTTTGGCGTTGCAATGCCGGAGGAACAGCATGCTCATTCACCGTATAGCCGCGCAGCTCTACACTGTCGAGGCCTTGCAGACCGTTGAGGCCGGGCTCGATGCCGGCGAGGACGTGACGCTGGCTGTGTCGCAGTCGGGCCGCACGCTTATGGCGGCCGCCCAGTTTGCGCGCCGTCCGCGCCCGACGGTCTATATCGTGAGTGGCGAGGATGCGGCCGATCGCGCCGCGCGTAGCCTTGCCGCCTACGTGGGCCTAGCGCACGTGTGCCGTTTTCCCGAGCGCAAGGACTATCCGTGGCGCGAACAGGCGCCCGACGACGCCGTGGTGGCGCAGCGCTGCGAGGCTCTGGGGCGCATCGTGCGCGGGGACAACTGCATCATGGTTGCCTCGGCCCGCGCGCTGCTGCGTTGCGTGCCGCCGGTCGAGAGCCGCTACTGGGAGTCCACTACTTTTGCGGTGGGCGAGGAGATTCCTTTTGACGAGGTGCCGCAGCGCTTGGTGGGCATGGGCTACACCAATGCCGGCGCCGCCGATGCGCCCGGCTTGTTTCGCGTTCACGGCGACACCGTCGAGGTGTTCCCCGCACAGGAAAAGGCACCCGTGCGCATCGAGTTCTTCGGCGACGAAATTGATCGCATTCGCCGCATGGTGAGCTCCACGGGCCAAACCATCGGCAACGAGGACAGTATCGAGATCTTCCCCTGCCGTGAGCTGGCGCTTACCGACGATGCGGTCCACAACATGCATGTGGCGCTCTATCGCGCCAGCCAGGACGATAGCAAGCTGGCGGCGCTGCTCGAGATGGTGGATGCACGCATCGTCACGCCCGAGCTCGACCGCTTTTTGCCGGTGATGTACGGCCAGACCGTGAGCCCGCTGGCACACGTGAGCGGCAAGGCGCTCGTGGTCCTGTCCGAGCCGCGCTCGCTGTTCGACGACTGCCTGCGCGCCTACGAGGATATCGAGGCGCGTGCCGGCGAGGCGGGGATTGACCGCCTGGATGGCCTGTATGTACGTGCCCAGCAGCTCGATTTTGGTGCTCAGCAGCGCCTGAACTATGTGAGCCTGATTCGCGCCGGCGGCGCGGTTACGGCAGAGCTCAAGATTGAGCAGCCGGCCATTGCGGGTTCGGACAACCGTTTTATGACGCGCGTTCAGGAAGTCGTGGGCAAGCGCTACGCCTGCGTGTTCGCCATTCCCGATCGCGGCGCGCGCGAGTCGATGGAGCTCACCTTTGGCGATGAGGGCATTACCTTTGAGGAGTCGCTGACCGCGGCGCCCGAAAATGCCGGCGTCATTGGCGAGCACGTACGCGTGGCAGCGGCAGATTCTGCCGACCGTGCCGCACGCCAGGAGGCCCACGCTTCCATTCGCGAGCGTAAGGTCGACGCGCTCAACGCCCGCTCGCTCAAGGCGGGCGCGGCCCAGGCTGCCGCCGGTGCCGCCGTGCCCACCATCTCGCGCGGACGCGTGACCTTTGTCGATGCCGCTCTGCCGCAGGGCGTGGTGGTGCCCGATGCCAACCTGGCCGTGTTCTCGATCGCCGACCTCAACGCCCGCATGGACGCCAACCGCGCGCGCAGCCGCCGCAAGGTGGACATTACGCAGATCACGTTCCCGTTTAAGCCGGGCGACTACGTGGTGCACGCTACCCACGGTATCGCGCTCTTTAGCGAGATCGCGCGCCAGGAAGTGGGCGGCAAGGAGCGCGACTACTTTTTGCTGGAATATGCCGACGGCGACAAGCTCTACGTGCCGCTCGAGCAGGTCGACCGCATTACGCGCTACGTCGGTCCCGACGGCGATAAACCGCGCTTGACCAGGCTCAATACCGCCGACTGGACGCGTGCCACCAATAAGGCGCGCAAGAATGCCAAAAAACTGGCGTTTGACCTGGTCGACCTGTATACGCGCCGCTCGTCGATTACCGGTATCGCCTGTCCGCCCGATACGCCCGAGCAGATCGAGATGGAGGAGAGCTTCCCTTACGACGAGACACGCGACCAGCTGGAGGCCATCGCCGACATTAAGGCCGACATGGAGGCGCCCAAGCCCATGGACCGCCTGCTGTGCGGCGACGTGGGTTTCGGCAAGACCGAGGTTGCCCTGCGCGCGGCGTTTAAGTGTGTGGACTCCGGCCGCCAGGTCATGGTGCTCTGCCCCACGACCATTCTGGCCCAGCAGCACTATGAGACGTTCTTTGAGCGCTTTGCCCCGTTTGGCCTCGAGGTCGAGGTGCTCAG
Organism: Collinsella sp.; assembly: GCA_048244295.1. Taxonomy (GTDB): domain Bacteria; phylum Actinomycetota; class Coriobacteriia; order Coriobacteriales; family Coriobacteriaceae; genus Collinsella. The sequence goes on along the minus strand of DBFAZJ010000028.1, from coordinate 4,542 downwards.
CCGCTTCCGCACGCCGGCGCAGCAAAAGCGCGCGCTCAAGGCGTTTGCCGAGGGCACGATCGACGTGCTCATCGGTACACACCGTCTGCTTTCGGCCGATGTGAACCCCAAGAACCTGGGCCTGGTGATCATCGACGAGGAACAGCGCTTTGGCGTGCAGCACAAGGAACAGCTCAAGAACCTGCGCGAGCAGATTGACGTGCTTACGCTTTCGGCAACGCCGATTCCGCGAACCATGCAGATGGCCACGAGCGGCGTGCGCGACATGAGCTTGATCACCACGCCGCCCACCGGGCGTCGCCCCGTGATCGTGCACGTGGGGGAGTACGACCCCGATGTGGTGAGCGCGGCGATTCGCCTGGAGGTGGGTCGCGGCGGCCAGGTGTACTACGTGTCCAACCGCGTCAAGACCATCGACGACGCCGTGGCGCGTGTGCACGAGGCCGCGCCCGAGGCGCGCGTGGGCGTGGCGCACGGCAAGATGAGCCCGCGCGAGGTCGAGGATGTGATGATTGAGTTCGCGACCAAAAAGATCGACGTGCTCATCGCCACGACCATCGTGGAGAGCGGCATCGATAACGCGACCGCCAACACGCTGATTATCGAGGATTCGCAACGCTTGGGCCTGGCGCAGCTCTACCAGCTTAAGGGCCGCGTGGGCCGCTCGGCCACGCAGGCATACGCGTACTTTATGTTCCCGGGCGAGCTGCCGCTCACGGAGGAGGCAACGGCGCGCCTGACCGCACTTTCCGAGTTTCAGGACCTGGGCAGCGGCATGCGCATCGCCATGCGCGATCTGGAGATTCGCGGCGCCGGCTCGCTTATGGGAGCCGAGCAGCACGGCAACCTGTCGAGCGTGGGCTTTGACCTGTTTACGCAGATGCTGGGCCAGGCCGTGGCCGAGGCGCGCGGCGATGACGACGCCGGCGTGGAAGCGGCGAGCGTGGGTATTAACCTGCCGGCCGATTACTTCTTGTCCGAGGAGTACCTGCCGGCGGTGGATCAGCGCGTGCTCGTGTACCGTAAGCTCGCGGCGGCCGAGGACCTGGAGAGCATCGACGAGGTGCAGGAAGAGACCGAGGCCGCGCATGGCGAGCTGCCGTTGGCGGGACTCAACCTGTTCAACCGCGCGCGCATCCGCATTCGCGGCGAGCGCCTGGGGCTCGAGAGCGTCACGCTCAGCGGTGGTCGCATCACGTTTTTGGGCGTCGACGTGCCCAAGAAGGTGGCCTTTGAGCTTAAGACCCGCTATGGCGCGGTGAACTTCCCCAAGAGCCGCAAGCTGTCGGTGCCCTACAAGGCGGGCGCCGGTGCGGGCAGCGGCCTGGGTCGCGGCCTCGACGCCAACGACGGCACCGGCCCCGTGGCCGCGGCGCTCATGCTGCTGCAGCAGTTGGGTGCTAGCGACGACGACTAACAAGTAGGGGGCGTGGCGGGATGAAGTCGTCTTTGTCCCGCCACGTTGCAGGTTGATTCCAGCTCCATCGAAAGGAAAGCATGTTCGGATACATCTATAAGAAAGATGTCGCCATTATCGCGGTTGTCCTGTGTCTTTGTCTGGGCGTGGGCAGTTTCTTCGATTATCAGATCTCGAGCGCGCTGTTCAATATCGGCAGCATGTACGGTCGCTTTATCGAGGCCGCCGGCGAGCTGCCGTTCGAGCTGACGGCGAGCGTCGCGGGCGTTATGCTCGTACGCGCGGTGCGTCCCGACTCCAGGGGGAGCAAATGGCTCGCCGTGCTCGGCATTCTCGTCAACGTTGGCCTGGCCGGCTACGAGATCGTTTCGTCCCTGCGGGTTGGCGGCAAACTCATCGCGGTTCAGTTGGTACTGACGTTTGCGCTGGTGATCGCCGCCAACCTTATCGTCTATCGCCTCACGCGCGCGACTGAGCCCGACGAGCTTACGCGCTGGGCGTTGATGGTGCTTGCCGTGTGGGTCGCTCAGGCCATTATCCTCAACGTGATCGTCAAGCCGCTGTGGTCGCGTCCGCGCATGCGCGTGATCGAGGTCACACCGGGGCTCAATTTTCAGCCGTGGTGGGTGATCGGCAACCCCGACAAGTGGAGTTATATTGCGGCCGGCGTAATCAAGGACGGCTTTAAGTCGTTCGCGAGCGGACACACCGCGCATGCGGCGATCGGTCTTATGCTCGCCGGACTTCCCGCGGTGGCCTTTAAGGAAAAGCCCTCGCGCCGGCGGGTGGTCTTTTGGACGGCGGCTGTGGTCGCGGCGCTCGTCGCCTTTGGCCGTATCGTGATCGGGGCGCACTTTTTGAGTGACGTGAGCTGCGGCTTTGCCCTGGTGCTGGCGCTTGAGTGCCTTGCCGCGCACATTGCCTATCCGCACGGCGTACAATAGCCCCGTTTGAATCATCTGGCCGATACCCGGTAAGAGAGGATTGCCATGCTCGCGTTCAACAACGATTATTCCCACGGCGCACACCCGGCGGTGCTGCAGGCGCTCGTCGATACCAACATGGAGCCGCAGCCCGGCTACGGTACCGATGCGCATACCGAGTGCGCCAAGCAACTTATCCGCGAGGCCTGCCAGGCCCCCGATGCCGACGTGTTTTTTCTGGTGGGCGGCACGCAGGCCAACGCGACGGTGATTGATATGCTGCTCGCGCCCTACCAGGGCGTTGTTGCCGCCGAGACCGGTCATGTTGCCTGCCACGAGGCGGGCGCCATCGAGTTTGGCGGCCACAAGGTGCTCACCATCCCCGGCTACGAGGGCAAGATGCACGCCGAGGATCTCGAGAACTATATCCAGGTGTTCTACGAAAACGAGAGCTACGAGCACACGGTGTTCCCGGGCGCCGTGTACGTGAGCCTATCGACTGAGTACGGCACGCTGTACTCCAAGGCCGAGCTCGCGGCGATTCACGCGGTGTGCCAGAAGCGCGAGATTCCGCTGTTTGTGGATGGCGCCCGCCTGGCCTATGCGCTGGCGGCCGATGAGTGCGACATTACCCTGCCCGAGCTGGCGCAGCTGTGCGACGTGTTCTACATCGGCGGCACCAAGTGCGGCGCGCTCTGCGGCGAGGCTGTGGTGTTCTGCGGCATGCGCGCCCCGGCGCATCCCATTCCGCGTATTAAGCAGCACGGCGCGCTGTTGGCCAAGGGCCGCCTGACGGGCGTGCAGTTTGAGGCGCTCTTTACCGACGGCCTGTATTTTGAGATTGGCCGTCAGGCGATCGAAACCGCGCAGGCGCTTCGTCGCGTGCTGCACGAGCACGGCTACCGGTTCTTCTTGGAGACGCCGACTAACCAGCAGTTCGTGATTCTGCCCAACGAGGACATGGCGCGCATTCGCGAGCATGCGGCGATCGAGTACTGGGAAAAGTACGACGAGACCCACACGGTGGTGCGCTTTTGCACCAGCTGGGCCACGACGCAGGAGGATATCGACGCGTTGGCGGCTGTCCTGTAGCCTGATGTAATGACGGGGGGCCGCCTTGCGCTGGGTTTGGCGCAAGGCGGCCTCTGTTTTTGAGGGGGAAGGGTTGTATGACCGAGATGTCCGAGCCGACGATTCGCCTGGCGACGCCCGATGATGCGCCGGCGTTGCTTGCCATCTATGAGCCGTATGTGCGCCAGACGGCGATTACCTGCGAATACGAGGTGCCGAGCGTTGAGGAGTTCGCCGGGCGTATTGAGCGTACGCTCAAGCGCTATCCGTATTTGGTGATGGAGTTGGACGGGCGTCCGGTAGGCTATGCCTACGTGAGTCCGCTTAACAGCCGCGAGGCATACGACTGGTCGGTCGAGACGTCGATCTACCTGGCACGCGATGTGCGCCATGGCGGGCTGGGTCGCAAGCTGCACGATGCGCTCAAGCAGTGCCTGATCGCGATGGGCATCACCAATATGTGCGCGCTCATCGCCGTGCCGCACGACAAGGACGACGAGTATCTAACGCACAATAGCCAGGACTTCCATGCCCATATGGGATATCGCTTGGTGGGCGCCTTCGATCGCTGTGCCCAAAAGTTCGGCCGCTGGTACGACATGTGCTGGATGGAGTTGGTCCTGGCCGAGCGCACGCCCAACCAACCCAAACCAACCTGGTTCCCCGATCTCTCCAAACCTACCATTTAGGGACAGGTTAGCCGATGGGCTCGGTGTATTTGGCGCGGTCGGTACGTTGGATGCGCTTGGAGACATGGAGCGGGCGGCCGTCGGTGTCGTAGACGTAGTCGGTGATCAGGATCAGCGCCTGCCCACGCTCAACGTTGAGCAAAAACGCCTCGTTTTGCGAGGCATAGCACACCTCAAAGGTCTTGTGCCCCTGTGCCGGCGCGCGATGGAATTCTTGGCGCAGCGTGGCGTAGAGCGAACCGTTGATATCGCGGTCGATGAGTGCCTCGAAGCTTGGTGGCAGATAGGTGGTCTCCAGGCACAGCGGCGCATCGTCCAGATAACGCAGGCGGACAAGTTTGACGAGCTTGCTGCCCACGGCGGCATCAAAGAACTTAGCTATGCTGCCGCCCGCCTTGGTAAAGCCCGAGTCCACCGTGCGCGTGGTGGGCTTCATGCCCTG
>DBFAZJ010000027.1:0-15188 GCA_048244295.1 Collinsella sp. | reverse complement strand
ACCTTGGCCTGAAGGAGGCCAAGGAGGTCGTCGAGGGCGCTCCCAAGGCTGTTCTCGAGGGTGCCAAGAAGGAGGACGCCGAGGCTGCCAAGGAGAAGCTCGAGGCTGCTGGCGCTGCTGTCACCCTCAAGTAATCAGGCTTTCTCGCCAGATTTCTTTGCAGACGGGGTTCGCATTGCGAGCCCCGTCTTTTTTGTTTTTCGGTCCCTCGACATCGGTAGCTCAAACTGCCATGTTCTGTGATTTGCGTCGTATCGGGCACCCTGCCGTTGGGCAATAAAATTGCACCATTCGAGCAATAATTTGCGTTGACCTGCTGAAGAATTGTCTCTGCCTTGTAGCGACATATAGTTCCAGCGGTAAGATGCTTAAGTATCGCAATTTGGTCTGCGGCTGTGTGCCGCACGCATGGGGCGCTTTTGCGCCTGCGAAAGGATCTTTGAATAACATGAAGGCAATCATCCCCGCCGCCGGTCTTGGCACGCGTTTTCTGCCTGGCACCAAGTGCACGCCCAAAGAGATGCTGCCGGTGCTCGACAAGCCCGTCATTCAGTACGTCGTCGAGGAGGCGCTCGACCCCGAGGAAGTCGACGACGCCATCATCGTTACTTCTCCCGGCAAGCCCGAGCTGCTGAACTACTTCCAGCCCGATCGCTCGCTCGAGAACCTGCTGCGCGAGCGCGGCAAGAACGCCTATGCCGACGCCGTCGCCCACGCTGGCGGTATGCCGGTCGACTTCCGTTATCAGTACGAGCCCAAGGGCCTCGGTCACGCCATTCGCTCTGCTGCCGACGCCGTGGCAGGGGAGAACTTCCTGGTTCTTCTGGGCGACTACGTTGTGCCTAACCGCGACATCTGCGACAAGATGCTCGCCGTTTCCAAGGAGCACGGTGGCGCTTCGGTTATCGCCGTCGCTGCTTGCTCGCCCGAGGAAGTCAGCCGCTACGGCGTTATCGCCGGCGAGCGCGTCGGTTCGCTCGAGGGCGCCGAGGACGTTGCCGATGCAGAGCCGGGCGCTGTCTGGCGTATCGGCGGTCTGGTCGAGAAGCCCGCTCCCGAAGCTGCTCCGTCCAACCTGTACATCGTCGGCCGCTATCTGCTGAGCCCGCTGGTCATGGACCTGCTGGCAGATCAGCAGGCCGGCAAGGGCGGCGAGATCCAGCTCACCGACGCCATGGCCCGTTCGCTCGACCGCGAGGCCATGTATGCCGTCGTCATCGACCCGCTGTCGGGCTACGACACCGGCACTCCCTCTGGCTGGATGGCCACCAACGCCCTCATGGCTGCAAGTGACCCCCGCTTTGCCAGTGCCTTCTGGGACGCCATCGACGAGCGCGGCGGATTGATGCGCAAGTAAGCCTTCGGGCATCGACATTTACGGGCGCGGACCTCGGTTCGCGCCCGTTTTTTATAAGAGCTGCGATTGCCGACTCTCTGTTCACAGAAAATATATGAACAGGTGTTCGATATACATGCATCTACCTGCGCATTTTCTGTCGAAAAACTTTGCTACTCCAAAAACTCAATCGCGTCAAGGCTTTTCTTGCCCAACGGTCGGTACCTGATAAACTATTAGGTTGCGATAACTGGCGAAGCTATGCCTCGCCAACCCACCGAGCATTTCCGTGAAGGAGGAAAAACCTGGTGACCTACGCATACACTGCCACTGAGCGCAAGCGCGTCAGCTTCGGGAAAATCCCGGAGGCCATGGAGCTCCCCAACCTTATCTCTGTTCAAAGGGAATCCTTTGAGCGTTTTAAGGACGAGGGCCTTCGTGAGGCGTTCAAGGAATCCAGCCCCATCCAGAGCCAGAACCATGTTCTCGAGGTTACCTTCGGCGAGCATCAGTTCGGCGACCCCGCGCACACCGTCGAGGAGTGCCGCGAGAAGGACATGACCTATCAGGCCCCGCTTCTGACCGACGTTCGTCTCACCAACAAGGAGACCGGCGAGATCAAGGAGCAGCTCGTCTTCATGGGCGACTTCCCCATGATGACCGATCAGGGCACCTTCATCATCAACGGTACCGAGCGTATCGTCGTCTCGCAGCTCGTCCGCTCCCCGGGTGTGTACTACAGCTCCGAGATGGATTCGGGCAAGCAGATCTACAAGGCCCAGATCATCCCGTCCCGCGGTGCATGGCTCGAGTTTGAGGTCGACAAGCGCGACCAGCTCATGGTCTCCATCGACCGCAAACGCAAGCAGAGCGCCACGATGTTCCTGCGCGCCCTTGGCATCGCCGTCACCAACGACGACATCATCGAGCTGCTCGGCAACTCCGATGTGATCAAGCGTACCCTGGAGCGCGATACCGCCCTCACCCGCGAGGATGCCCTTATCGAGATCTACCGTCGCCTGCGCCCGGGCGAGCCTCCCACCGTGGACGCTTCCCGCAGCCTGCTCGAGGGCCTGCTCTTCAACCCGCAGCGCTACGATCTGGCCCGCGTCGGTCGTTACAAGGTCAACAAGAAGCTCAACCTCACCACCGAGGAAGAGGTCACGGTGCTCACCGACGAGGATATCGTCGCGACGCTGCGCTACCTCCTGTCCCTCGCTGCCGGCGAGCAGGGCTTCAAGGTCGACGACATCGACCACTTTGGCAACCGCCGTATCCGTACCGTCGGCGAGCTCGTCGCCAACCAGTTCCGTATCGGCATGAGCCGTATGGAGCGCGTCGTCCGTGAGCGCATGAGCTCCCAGGACATCGACGAGATCACCCCGCAGTCGCTCATCAACATCCGCCCGATCGTGGCCTCCATCAAGGAGTTCTTCGGTTCCTCGCAGCTCTCGCAGTTCATGGACCAGGCGAACCCCCTGACCGGTCTGACCCACAAGCGCCGTCTGTCCGCACTCGGCCCTGGCGGTCTTGCCGGCCACAAGTCCGGCTCCAGCCGCCGCACCAACGTGCCGACGGCCGTCCGCGACGTCCACAACTCGCACTACAGCCGCATGTGCCCGATCGAGACCCCCGAAGGCCCCAACATCGGCCTGATCGGCTCGCTCGCCCTCTACGCCCGCGTCAACGAGTACGGCTTCATCGAGGCTCCGTTCCGTCGCGTCGAGAACGGCGTTGCCACCGACCAGATCGACTGGATGACCGCTGACGAGGAAGAGAAGCACGTCATCGCGCCGGCCAACACGCCGCTCGATCCCAAGACCAACGAGTTCATCACGACCGATGCCGAGGGCAAGCTTGTCCGCCCGCACACCGTGATCGCCCGTACCCGCGACTTCGACGGCTCCTTCGGCGCTCCCGCCGACGTGCCCGTCGAGGACGTCGACTACATGGACGTCTCGCCGCGTCAGATGCTCTCCGTCGCAGCCACGCTGATCCCGTTCCTCGAGCACGACGACGCCAAGCGTACGCTGATGGGCGCCAACATGCAGCGTCAGGCCGTGCCGCTGGTTCACCCTGCCGCTCCCTATGTCGGTACCGGCATGGAGCGTCGCGCCGCTCTGGACTCCGGCGAGGTCACCCTGGCCAAGAACGCCGGCGAGGTCATCTTTGCCGACGCCGCCAAGATCATCGTCAAGCATGCCGGCGGCATGGACGAGTATCACCTGGCCAAGTACCAGCGCTCCAACCAGTCCACCTGCATCAACCACCGTCCGCTCGTGCGCGTCGGTGACACCGTTGAGCAGGGCGAGCCCCTGGCTGACGGTCCTTCGACCGACCATGGCGAGCTCGCACTGGGTCAGAACCTCACCGTGGCATACATGCCGTGGGAAGGCTTTAACTACGAGGACGGTATCGTCGTGTCCGAGCGCCTGGTGGCCGAGGACCTGCTGACGACCATCAACATCACCCGTCACGAGATCGATGCCCGCGACACCAAGCTCGGCCCCGAGGAGATCACCCGCGAGATCCCGAACCTCTCCGAGGACATGCTTGCCAACCTCGACGAGGACGGCATCATCCGTATCGGCGCCGAGGTCGGCCCTGGCGACATCTTGGTCGGCAAGGTCACGCCTAAGGGCGAGAGCGCTCTGACCGCCGAGGAGCGCCTGCTGCGTGCCATCTTCGGTGCCAAGGCCCACGACGTCCGCGACACCTCCCTTAAGATGCCTCACGGCGCTTACGGTCGCGTCATCGACGTCGTCCGCTTTAGCCGCGAGAACGGCGACGACCTGGCCCCCGGCGTCAACGAGCAGGTGCGCGTCTACGTCGCCCAGCGTCGTAAGATCCAGCAGGGCGATAAGATCGCCGGCCGCCACGGCAACAAGGGTGTTATTTGTAACGTTCTGCCGGTCGAGGACATGCCCTACATGGCTGACGGTACCCCGATCGACGTTATCCTCAACCCGCTGGGCGTTCCTTCGCGTATGAACGTCGGCCAGCTGCTCGAGTGCCACCTTGGCTGGGCTGCTGCGTGCGGTTGGGATACCGAGCAGGCCGACTCCGACAAGTACGTCCCCGGTCCGTTCTTCACCGCGACGCCCGTCTTCGACGGCGCCAAGGAGGACGAGATCGCCGAGGTCATCCGTCGTGCCAACAAGAATATGCTCAACAAGGCCACCGCTGCCTTTGGCGATCACATGCGCCCCGAGTTCGTCACCCAGCTTGACGAGCGCGGCAAGACCCGTCTGTTCGACGGCCGCACCGGCGAGGAGTTCCGCGAGCCCATTACCGTGGGTACGTCCTACATCCTCAAGCTCGGCCACATGGTCGACGACAAGATCCACGCCCGTTCGACCGGCCCTTACAGCCTGGTTACCCAGCAGCCGCTGGGCGGCAAGGCTCAGTTCGGCGGCCAGCGCTTCGGCGAGATGGAAGTTTGGGCACTGTACGCATACGGTGCTTCCAACGTCCTGCAGGAGATCCTGACCGTCAAGTCCGACGATACCGTGGGCCGCGTCAAGACCTACGAGTCCATCGTCAAGGGCGAGAACGTTCCTGTCCCGGGTATCCCCGAGTCCTTCAAGGTTCTCGTCAAGGAGATTCGCTCCCTCGCGCTGGACATCGAGCCCATGCACGATGCCGACGAGGACGCCTCCGCCCCTGTGACCGCCGAGGAGACCTCTGCCCTCGATGACCTGGCTGCGCTCGCCGGCGTTGACGCCGACGTCGAGGCCGAGGATGCCGAGACCGCCGAGGCACCCGAGGCTGTCGCCGCCACGACCACTGATAAGGAGTAGTTGACTGTGGCAGATTTCGAAGCTACTGATTTTGACTCGGTAAAAATCTCCCTTGCCTCCGCCGACCAGATCCGTTCCTGGTCGCACGGTGAGGTCAAGAAGCCGGAGACCATCAATTACCGTACCCTCAAGCCCGAGAAGGACGGCCTGTTCTGCGAGAAGATCTTCGGTCCCGCCAAGGACTGGGAGTGCTCCTGCGGCAAGTACAAGGGCATCCGCTTTAAGGGCATCGTCTGCGAGCGCTGCGGCGTCGAGGTCACCTCGGCCAAGGTGCGTCGCGACCGCATGGGTCACATCGAGCTCGCCGCTCCCGTGTCCCACATCTGGTATTTCAAGAGCCCCACGAGCTTCCCGATGAGCCGTATGCTCGACATCAAGTCCAAGGACCTCGAGAAGGTTCTGTACTTTGCCAGCTACATCATTACCGAGGTCGACTACGAGGCTCGCGAGGCCGACGCTGACGACCTGCGCGAGGAGCTCGCCGCCGATCTGGAAGAGATCGATGCCGAGTGCGCCCGCCAGATCGAGTCCCTCAAGGAGCAGGGCAACCCCGAGAACTTTGACGAGTTCTCCGACGAGGAGCCGCTGACCCCCGAGGAGATCGCCTCTGGCATCGTCGACATCGAGGAAGAGTGCAAGGACGAGAAGCAGCTCCGCACGGACGCCTTCAACGCCTTCATGAAGCTCAGCGAGCGCGACCTCATCTCCGATGAGCCGCTGTTCCGCGAGATGACCCGTTACTACTCCATGTACTTCAAGGGTGGCATGGGTGCCGAGGCCGTCCGCGACCTGCTCGCTGCCATCGACCTCCCCTCCGAGGCCGAGAAGCTCAAGGCCATCATCGCCGACGAGGACTCCCAGAAGCAGAAGCGCGAGAAGGCCGTCAAGCGCCTCGAGGTCGTTGACGCCTTCCTGAAGGGCGGCAACAGCCCCGCGAACATGATTCTGGACGTCATCCCGGTCATTCCGCCCGATCTGCGCCCGATGGTCCAGCTCGATGGCGGCCGCTTCGCTGCGTCCGACCTCAACGACCTGTATCGTCGCGTGATCAACCGTAACAACCGACTCAAGCGCCTGCTCGACCTGGACGCCCCTGCGATTATCGTGAACAACGAGAAGCGCATGCTCCAGGAGTCCGTGGACGCCCTGTTCGACAACGGCCGTCGTGGTCGCCCGGTCTCTGGTCGTGGCGGTCGCCCGCTCAAGTCGCTCGCCGAGGCCCTCAAGGGCAAGCAGGGTCGTTTCCGTCAGAACCTGCTGGGTAAGCGTGTCGACTACTCCGGCCGTTCGGTTATCGTTACCGACCCCAAGCTGCTGCTGCACCAGTGTGGTCTGCCCAAGACCATGGCGCTGGAGCTCTTCAAGCCCTTCGTCATGAAGCGCCTGGTCGAGCTTGGCAAGGTCGAGAACATCAAGGGCGCCAAGCGCGCTATCGACCGCGGTGCCACCTTTGTATGGGATATCCTCGAAGAGGTCATCGACGGCCGCGTCGTGCTGCTCAACCGTGCACCGACCCTGCACCGTCTGTCCATCCAGGCCTTTGAGCCGGTGCTGGTCGAGGGCAAGGCTATCCACCTGCACCCGCTGGTCTGCTCGCCCTTCAACGCCGACTTCGACGGCGACCAGATGTCTGTCCACGTGCCGCTGTCCAGCCAGGCTCAGGCCGAGGCTCGCGTGCTCATGCTCTCTGCGAACAACCTGCGCTCGCCGGCATCCGGCAAGCCGGTTAACATCCCCTCGCAGGACATGATCATCGGTGTGTACTACCTCACCCAGGTCCGCGAGGGTCTGCCGGGCGAGAACCACGTGTTCTCGAGCTTCGACGACGCACTGCACGCCTATGACTGCCGCTCCGAGGTCGACATGCAGGCCAAGATCCAGGTTCGCGTGTCCGCTGCCGATGCCAACGTCATCAACGAGGACGGCACCCGTATCTTCCGCGTCAAGAACGGCAAGAACGAGTTCGTCGACTACGACGTCACGGGCAACAAGACCGCGCGCTTCGAGACCTCTATCGGCCGCATCATCTTCAACCGCCAGTGCCTGCCCGAAGACTACGAGTTCATGAACTACAAGATGGTCAAGGGCGATGTGGCCAAGCTGGTTGCCGACTGCTGCGATCGTTACCCCGAGGCCAAGGTCGGCCCGATCCTCGACGCCATCAAGTACTCCGGCTTCCACTACGCTACCCGCGCCGGTCTCACCATCTCGGTATGGGACGCTCTCATCCCTGCCGAGAAGCAGGAGCTGCTCGACCGCGCCCAGGCCAACGTCGACCAGATCAACGAGTACTTCGAGGAGGGCTTCATCAACGAGACGGAGCGCCACATCGAAGTCGTTAACGAGTGGACCGCTTGTACCGATAAGGTTGCAGCGCTCATGCTCGACATGTTCGACGAGGAGAACCCGCTGTACATGATGGCCGACTCCGGCGCCCGTGGTTCTAAGACCCAGCTGCGTCAGCTCGGCGGCATGCGTGGCCTGATGGCAGACATGTCCGGCGAGACGATCGACCTTCCCATTAAGGCGAACTTCCGCGAGGGCCTGCTGCCGCTCGAGTACTTCATTTCGACCTACGGCGCCCGTAAGGGCCTGGTCGATACCGCATCCCACACCTCGGACTCTGGTTACCTGACCCGTCGTCTTGTCGACGTGGCCCAGGACGTCATCGTCCGCGAGGAGGACTGCGGTACGCACGAGGGCGTCACCTACAACCTCATCATCCCCGGCACCACCGACCTCAACACCGACCTCGTCGGCCGTTGCTTCATTGAGGACGTCGTGGCTCCCGATGGCACCGTGCTCTTTGAGCAGGACGGCTACATCGAGAAGGTCGCCGACATCCAGAAGATGGTCGATGCCGGCCTTAAGAAGGTCAAGCTTCGCGCGCTGCTCACCTGCCGCTCCAAGTACGGCGTGTGCCAGAAGTGCTACGGCTGGGATCTTTCCACCCGTCGTCCGGTCGCCATCGGTACTGCGGTCGGCATTATTGCCGCCCAGTCCATCGGCGAGCCCGGTACGCAGCTTACGATGCGTACCATTCACTCCGGCGGCGTCGCTGGCGTCGACGATATTACGCAGGGTCTGCCTACGGTCAGCCGTATGTTCGATATCGTCGGCAACGTCAACGAGAAGATCCTGGGTCGCGAGGCCGAGCTGGCTCCGTACTCCGGCCACCTCTCGATTAAGCCCGAGAAGTCCGAGTACGTGCTGACGCTCACCGACTCCGAGGATCACACCCGTGTCCTCGACGAGCGCCGCGTCCCCGCTTCGGTGCGCTTTATGCCCGAGATCGAGGACGGCTGCGAGGTTCGCGCCGGCGATCAGATCACCAAGGGCTTCGTCAACTTCCGTAACCTGCGCAAGCTGACCGACATCGAGTCGACGATGCACACCTTCGTCGAGAGCGTTAAGGACGTATACACCAGCCAGGGCGTCGATCTGAACGACAAGCACATCGAGGTGCTCGCACGTCAGATGCTGCGTCGCGTTCAGATCACCAACCCCGGCGATTCCAAGTACCTGCTTGGTCAGTACGTCGACCGCTACGAGTTCGCCGACGAGGTCGAGCGCGTTGCCCGTCTGGGCGGTCAGGCTCCTGTGGCCGAGCCCGTCATCCTGGGTACGCTCAAGGTCGCGTCCAACATCGACTCCTGGCTGTCGAGCGCTTCGTTCATCCGTACCGCTGGCGTCCTTACCGAGGCTGCCATCGAGGGCAAGGTCGATCACCTGCTCGACCTTAAGTCCAACGTCATCGTCGGTAAGAAGATCCCGGCCGGTACCGGCCTCAAGCCGTACGCCAACGCCAAGCTGACGTATCGCACGGCCGACGGCTATGTCGACATCGACGGTCCGGCTTCGCCCAACGCCAAGTCGCTGCCCGAGTGGGCTCCGGTTGAGCTCAAGGACCTGGACGAGCAGCTCCCGCAGCAGCTCGACTGGGCCGGCTACGACGAGTTCGGTGGTGCTGACGGTTCGTTCACCCGCAACGGCCACACCATCTCCGCCGAGAAGGCTCGCCTGTACCTGTTCGACGACCTGGGCGTGTCGCAGCGCTGGACCAACAAGTTCAGCGAGGTCGGCATCGAGACGGTCGGCGACCTGGTCGGCAAGTCCGAGGAGGATCTGCTGCGCATCGATGGTATCGGTGCCAAGGCGATCGAGGAGCTCCGTGACGGCCTGGAGGCCCACGACCTGCTCTACATCCTCGAGAACAACGACGACGTTGCCGACGAGGAAGACCTCTCGCAGCTGCTGCAGATGGTCTTTAGCCCCGACGGTCCGGACGATATCCTGCTGGGTACTTCCGCTCCGACGCATCACGCCGACGCCGACGAGGAGCTCCTGGGCGCCCCGATCGACGACAAGAAGGCTCCCGCCAACGGCGCGATCAACGAGGACATGGCTTCTCTCGACGAGCTGCTCAACCAGCTCGTGGACACCGACGACGCCGAAGAGGCCAAGGACAACGACGAGGAGTAACTTCCAAGTACGTTAACCGCCCTTCCAAAGACCCGTTTCCCAACAGGGAAGCGGGTCTTTTTTGATGAGGAACGTTGCCCCGACGAGCACGTCGGATTCCCGGAACGGGCCGCCCGGGCCGGGAATCCGCCCCCGCGCACAGGAGGGGATTCCATTTGTGTAGGCTTTGCGGAAATATGCTAATTTTAGGATACGCCCGGCGGCGTGGTCTGTTGACGGCACAGCTAACGCCACGTATCCTATCGAACTGCGTGTTTCGTAGGGGGATGCTGACCCCTCGATTCAAGCCGTTGCACTTTACAGAAAGCTGGAATCATTCGAGAAGGAGTACGCTTTGCCTACTATTAACCAGCTGGTTCGCCAGGGCCGTCGTTCCGTGCCCAAGAAGTCCAAGAACGCTGCTCTGCAGCACAACTCCCAGAAGCGCGGCGTGTGCACCCGCGTCTTCACCACGAGCCCCAAGAAGCCGAACTCGGCTCTTCGTAAGGTTGCCCGTGTTCGCCTTGTCAACGGCATCGAAGTTACTGCTTACATCCCGGGTGAGGGCCACAACCTGCAGGAGCACTCTATCGTGCTCGTCCGCGGCGGTCGTGTCCGTGACCTCCCTGGTGTCCGTTATCACGTCATCCGTGGCGCCTACGACGCTGCTCCGGTCCAGAACCGTATGCAGGCCCGTTCCAAGTACGGTGCTAAGCGCCCTAAGGCTAAATAAGCCAGATAACGTTTTGATACTTTCGCCGTGTGCCGCCTAAGCGCCGCACGGTAGACACTTAAGGAGATTTCACATGCCGCGTCGTGCAGCAGCTAATCGTCGTGAGGTTCAGCCTGACGCCGTTTACAACAACCGCCTGGTGACTCAGCTCATCAACAAGGTCCTTCTTGACGGCAAGAAGGCCACCGCTGAGCGCATCGTTTACACCGCTTTCGAGATCGTTGCCGAGAAGTCCGAGGGTGGCGACGCTCTCGCTACCTTCAAGAAGGCTATGGACAACGTCAAGCCCACGCTTGAGGTTAAGCCCAAGCGTGTCGGTGGCGCTACCTATCAGGTCCCGATGGAGGTCAACTCCCGTCGTTCCACCGCTCTGGGTATCCGCTGGATCGTCAACTTCTCCCGCGCTCGCAAGGAGAAGACCATGGCCGAGCGTCTCGCCAACGAGATCCTCGATGCTTCCAACGGCCTGGGCGCTTCCGTCAAGAAGCGTGAGGACGTCTTCAAGATGGCCGAGGCCAACCGCGCGTTCTCTCACTATCGTTGGTAAGTTTAAGGTAAGGAACTAACATGGCTAAGCCTAAGTACAAGCTTTCCGATACCCGTAACATCGGCATCATGGCCCACATCGATGCCGGTAAGACCACCACGACCGAGCGTATTCTTTACTACACCGGTAAGACCCACAAGATCGGTGAGGTCCATGAGGGCGCTGCCACCATGGACTGGATGGTTCAGGAGCAGGAGCGCGGCGTAACCATTACCTCCGCTGCTACCACGTGCTTCTGGAAGAAGGACGGTACCGACTACCGCATCCAGATCATCGACACCCCGGGCCACGTTGACTTCACCGCCGAGGTCGAGCGCTGCCTGCGCGTCCTCGATGGCGCTGTCGCCGTCTTCGACGCCGTTGCCGGCGTTCAGCCCCAGTCTGAGACCGTTTGGCGTCAGGCTTCTACCTTCAACGTCCCCCGCATCGCCTTCATCAACAAGTATGACCGCGTGGGCGCAGACTTCTTCAACGCTATCGAGACCATGAAGGATCGTCTCGACGCCAACGCCGTGGCCGCTCAGGTCCCGATGGGCGCCGAGGACAACTTCTGGGGCGTCATCGACCTCGTCACCATGACTGCTTGGGACTTCAAGGCCGACGACAAGGGCATGACCTACCCCGAGCCGATGGACGAGATCCCGGCTGAGTTTGCTGACATCGCTGCCACCAAGCGCGAGGAGCTCCTCGACGCTGCTGCCAGCTTTGACGACGAGCTCATGGAGAAGATCCTCATGGAGGAGGACTTCACCGTCGAGGAGCTCAAGGCTGCCCTGCGTAAGGGCGTTCTGGCCAACGAGCTCAACCTCGTCTTCGTGGGCTCCGCCTACAAGAACAAGGGCGTTCAGGAGCTGCTCGACGCTGTCGTCGACTACCTGCCCAGCCCGCTCGACGTTGAGGCCGTCACCGGTACCGATCCGGATACCGGCGAGGAGATCCAGCGTCATCCTTCCTTCGACGAGCCTTTCTCCGGCCTGGTCTTCAAGATCATGACCGACCCGTTCGTCGGTAAGCTCACCTACGTCCGCGTTTACTCCGGCCGCGCCGAGTCCGGCTCCTACGTGGTCAACGCTTCCAACGGTCAGCGCGAGCGCCTCGGCCGCATCCTCGAGATGAACGCCGCCGAGCGTATCGACCGTGACGACGCTGCCGCCGGCGACATCGTCGCTTGCGTCGGCTTCAAGAACTCCACCACCGGTGACACCCTGTGCGCCGAGGGCAAGGAGATCGTCCTCGAGAAGATCGAGTTCGCTAAGCCCGTTATCGACGTTGCCATCGAGCCCAAGACCAAGGCCGAGCAGGACAAGATGTCCCTGGCTCTGACCAAGCTCGCCGAGGAGGACCCGACCTTCCAGGTGTCCACCAACCACGAGACCGGCCAGACCATCATCGCCGGCATGGGCGAGCTGCACCTCGAGATCATCGTCGACCGTCTGCTCCGCGAGTTCAAGGTTGACGCTAACGTTGGTAAGCCCCAGGTTGCCTACCGCGAGACCGCTGGTCACGACGTCGAGAAGGCTGAGGGCAAGTTCGTCCGTCAGTCCGGCGGTCGCGGTCAGTACGGTCACGCCGTCATCAAGCTCGAGAAGATGGAGGAGGGCTTCGGCTACGAGTTCGTCAACGCTATCGTCGGCGGCGTCGTGCCTAAGGAGTACATCCCGTCCATCGACAAGGGCATCCAGGAGGCCCTGAACACCGGTGTTATCGCCGGCTTCCCGGTCCTCGACGTTAAGGTCACCCTGTTCGACGGTTCTTACCACGAGGTCGACTCCTCTGAGGCCGCCTTCAAGATCGCCGGTTCCATGGCTATCAAGGACGCCCTCAAGAAGTCCGATCCGCAGCTGCTCGAGCCGATCATGGCTGTCGAGGTCGAGACCCCCGAGCAGTACATGGGCGACGTTATGGGCAACCTCTCCGGTCGCCGCGGCAAGATCGAGGGCATGGAGGATCGCAAAAACAGCAAGCTCATCCGTGCCAAGGTGCCGCTGGGCGAGATGTTCGGTTACGCTACCGACCTTCGCTCCCAGACCCAGGGCCGTGCATCCTACACGATGCAGTTCGACTCTTATGAGCCCGCGCCCAAGTCCATCGTGGACGAGGTCATGAGCAAGAACGCCTAAGTTCGAGCTCCCTGTTACGTAATCCGCGAGAACATCTCTCGCACTCTTTGGAGGTTTAAGTTGGCTACCCAGAAGATCCGCATTCGCCTCAAGGGCTATGATCACGAGGTCGTCGATCAGTCCGCGAAGCTCATCGTCGAGACCGCTCAGAAGACCGGCGCTCGCGTTTCCGGTCCTGTCCCCCTGCCCACCGAGCGCAACCTGTACACGGTTATCCGCTCGCCGCACGTGAACAAGGACTCCCGTGAGCAGTTCGAGATGCGCACTCACAAGCGCCTCATCGACATCCTCGACCCCACCTCGGGCACCGTTGATTCGCTCATGCGTCTCGACCTCCCCGCTGGCGTCGACATCGACATCAAGCTCTAAGCGATATCGCTCATAGCTTAAAGGGCCCCGCTGCCGTTACGGTAGCGGGGCCCTTTTGTCTAGCATGATGGGATTGGACCGCCGGATAAGGCTGCCGAGCGGCTGGCTGTGGCGCCCTATTCGCTCGCGGGACGCAGCGATGCCTCCTCAAAATGGAAGGATCGCAAACCGCCTTCCGTTTCGATACACGCGCGACCAAAGCCATCGACGGTTTTAAAGATGCCGCGTGCCAGCTCGTCGCCGGCAGGGGAACGGGCGATAACGTGCTCCCCAATCCAATTGAGGTGAGTGACATATTCGCCGTGGACGGGCGCGAGCGGTCCGCCGTCTTCTTCCATGGCGTTAAGACGCTCTGCCCACGCATCTACAGCGTCTATAACTGCGTGATAGACCTCATCGAGGAGCATGTTGACGGTGGGAACGCTCTCGTTAAGGTCCGAGAGGCCAATTGCCGCCAGACCGCCATCGGGTACCTCTTGGGGCGTGTAGTTTACGTTGACGCCAATGCCGCAGACGGCGAAGGGCTTGCCTTCGTTATCGCGTGCGGCCTCGACCAGAATGCCGCCGAGTTTGCGTCCACGCGCGACCAGGTCGTTGGGCCATTTGAGGCCAATCTCGTTTGCAACACCCTGCTTTTCGAGCGCCTCGAGCACCGCTAGACCGCTGACGGCGGCAAGACCAGAGTACTTTGCGGGATTAACGCGTGGACGCAACACAATCGAAAGTAATAGATTTCCGGCGGTTGAATCCCACTTGTGGCCGCGCCGGCCGCGTCCTGCTGTTTGAGCCCGGGCGGCAAGTCCTGTGCCGTGCGGCGCTCCCTGTTTTCCTGCTTCGAGCAGGTCATCGTTGGTCGATCCGGTTACGTCGACTATCGTTAATTGGGCATTCATAACGGTTGCTACCTCCTAAGTTAATAAGGCAATCGCGTAATGGTGTCGAGAGATAGACACTATGTGAAGCCTTTGTCGCATTTGGACAATTTAATGTTAACACGTCAACAATGACTAAAATGCGCTATCCTCTCTTGGTCGATGTAAACACGTCAACAATCCAAAGGAGGTTAGTGATGGGTTTCACGATTCTTGGAACAGGCTCGGCGCTTCCTAAGCGCAGTGTTTCTAATGACGAGCTGTCTGAGTTCCTCGATACCTCGGATGAGTGGATTTTTACCCGCACAGGTATCAAGAGCCGCCACGTCTGCACCACCGAGTCACTTGACGACCTTGCCGTAGCGGCGAGCGAGCGGGCACTCCAGGTGTCCGGAATCGACGCGAGCCAGCTGGATCTGATCGTCTGTTCGACGACGACGGGTGACCACCTTGTTCCCGCTGAGGCGTGTGCCGTTGCTGAGCGACTTGGCGCGACGTGCCCTGCCTTCGATGTCTCGGCGGCCTGCGCCGGCTTCGTATTTGCGCTCGATGTCGCCGAGGGCTATATCGCCCGCGGTCGTGCCGAGTACGTGCTGGTCGTTGCAGCCGAGCAGATGACGCGCGCGCTCGACTGGACCGACCGCGCCACCTGCGTGCTCTTTGGCGATGGGGCAGGCGCCGCAGTGATTGGGGCTGGGGGAGACAGCCCCCTTGCCGTTGAGCTTTCGACGGCACCCGACGTCGAGACGTTGCGCGTTCCCGGCCTGGTCGGCACCTCGCCGTTTAAGGCCTCCGCAGATAGTGCGAGCGTGCTGTCCATGAATGGCCGCCGCGTGTTCAAGTTCGGCGTCAACGCCATCTGCGACACGGTCCATAAGCTTGCGATCGATGCGGGCATTTCGGTCGAAGACATCGATCATTTTGTATTCCATCAGGCTAACGAACGAATC
>DBFAZJ010000026.1:0-52431 GCA_048244295.1 Collinsella sp. | reverse complement strand
GGCATGGGAAGCCTCCTCCCCGCAGGTGCGGTAAGGGCTACCGCACGGGCCGATACTCAAAGCCCATTGTGGCATCCCGAGCCCGCGGAAAGAAGCTGCGCCGCGGGGGAGGCGACCCAAATGGCTTTCTCATATCGTCTTGTCGAGCCCGACGTGTGCCGTCGCACGCTGCTCGCACACGGCAGCTGGCGCCGCGTGACGCGCCGCATCGTTGTAGGCGCCGTATGCGCGCTTGCGGTGAGCTCGCTGCTCATGCCGAGCGTCTCGCTCGCGGCCGAGTGGGTGGACGTCGGCGGCGTCCGCCACGAAGCGGCCGCGGGGCCCGCGGGAGACGCCGCCGGCACCTGGAGCTGGGACGGCGCCGATGACATGAAGCTCAACGGCTATAACGGCGGCGCGATCGAGGCAGCGGGCAAGCTCAACGTGAGCTACGAGGGCGACAACATCGTCACTAACGGCGACGGCCGCGGCATCAAGGTTAAGGATGGCGCGAACGAGAACGCCGAGCTTAATATTCAGGGCGACGCGTCCAGCACGCTCAACGTGACATCTTCTCGTGACGCCATCACTTCCGTCGGCAGCATCAACATCGACGGCGCTGGCACTGTCAACGCCACGAGCACCGAGCACGATGCCATCGATGCCGGGGGCGATGTCACCATCAAGGGCTCGGGAAACGTTAACGCCACGGGCGATTCGGATGGCATCAGGGCCGACGGCAACATCACGATCGACAACAGCGGAACCGTCACCGCCAAGGCCACCGAGGATCAGGGTATCGATGCTAACGAGAACCTCATCATAAAGGGCGGCGGCAAGGTAGAGGCAAGCTCTATCAAAGACAATGCGATTTGGGCCGACGGCAACATCGAGATCTCGGGTGGCAGCCAGGTCAAGGCAAGCTCCGAGGAAGACGCCACCATCGACGGTAAAAACAGCCTCACGGTCACGAACGCTTCCCTCAACGCAAGTGGCGTTGGGTATGGCATCTATGTCTACAAGGGCATCACGTTCGATGGCGCAACCGTAACGGTCCGTGCAAGTGCAGGGAACGATGAAGCCAGCGCCCTCTTCACCGACGAGGACGACATCGTCATCAAGAACGGCTCGATCGTGGATGCGTTCGCAGAAGGCCAGTTCTCGACCGCAATCTTCACCAGAAACTACTACCCCAACGAAGCGGGTGGTCACATCTACATTAGTGACTCCGTTGTCAAGGCTATAGCCCGCTATGTCGAGTCCGGTAGCGACGGCCCCGATCACTACAGCAACGACCAAAGTGGCGCGGTCATTCCCGAGCATAGGGGCATGAACATCGGCATCTTTGCCCGGACCAAGGAGGGCATCACGCCCGCGACCATCTCGATTGTCCGCAGTAAGGTCACAGCTGAGGGAGACACGGCGGCAATCTTCGCCCTTGCCGTGAGCGCGGACGGCGAGACAATCGGCACCATCGAGATCGAAGGCGCTCCCATACAGACGCCCACAGGCGGCAAGATCATTGGCTATCGCAACAAGGAAGAACTCGATGACGGCATCTTCTACGTGGTGGGTCAAACCATCGGCACGGGCGACGCTGTGATCGACTCCCCCTATAACGAAGCTGTCGCCAAGAGCACGGTCATCGCGCCTCCCGAGGAGATCAAACCCGAGGAGAAGCCAGGCGAGACCAAGCCCGAGGGTTCCAAGTCCGAGGGCACGAAGACGACCAAGACCGTTGCAGTTGCAGCCACGGGAGCCAAGATCGCCGGCAAACTCGCAGCAACCGGCGACGCCTCGAGCGCAGCCATCGTGGCAGCCGCCCTTGCGGGAACAGCCGCCATCGCCGCGGGCGCCGTGGTGAGCCGCAAGCGCTCGTAAACACTTTTTCGCACGGGACGGGTGGATCGCGGCCCTTGCCTTCCTCGTCTACTTCTTCGTAGCGTAAGGGCAAGGCTGCAAAAGCTGAACAATAAAGCGCGGAGTCGCCATGCGGCCCCGCGCTTTTCTTTTAGCGCCGGTCCCTGCGCCGGCGTGCGGCCTATTTCTCCCCCATTTTGGCCATTTTGCCCTCCAAACGGCACTACCGCCGGCAACATCCAGCAGATACGCTGAATCTAGTCGTATAGGCCCTATGAGAACGGGAGCAACCATGGCAGCCTTGTTCACGACCCCCAAACGCAATGACACTACCGCCGGAACCCATGTTGCCGAACCCGACGTTCGCCGTCGCATAGGACTCGCGCACGGCAGCTGGCGCCGCGTGACGCGCCGCATCGTCTGCGGCCTGGCCTGCGCGCTCACGGTGAGCTCGCTGCTCATGCCGAGCGTCTCGCTCGCAGCGGAATGGGTCAAGGTCGGCGGCAACAAGTACAACACCGCGGCGAGCGACGAGGCCGGTACCTGGTCGTGGGACGGCGCCGACGACTTGAAGCTCAACAACTATAACGGCGGCGAGATCCAGGCCGCAGGCAAGCTCAACGTGAATTACTCGGGAACCAACATCGTCACTGCCGAATGGATCGAAAGCATCAACGTTTCTCATGGCACTAACGAGAATGCCGAGCTCAATATCCAAGGCGACGAGGGCGGCACGCTCAGCGTGACATCTACTGAGGACGCTATCCTCACCACGGGTAATATCAACATCGACGGAGCCGGATCCGTCAACGCCACGAGCACTGGGTTTGATGCCATCAATGCCGGAGGTGATCTCGCTATCAAAGGTTCGGGCAACGTCAACGCCACGGGTGCATCGGATGGCATCAGGGCAAACGGCAATATCACGATTGACGACAGCGGAGCCGTCACCGCCAGGGCTACCAAGGACAAGGGTATTGGAGCCGACAAGAACCTCACCATCAAGGGTGGCGGGACGGTCGAGGCAAGCTCAGCCGATGGTGAGGCCCTTTGGAGCGGCGACAATATCAACATCTCGGACGGCAGCCAGGTCAAGGCAAGCTCCGAGGAAGACGCTGCCGTCGAGGCCAAGGGCAGCCTCGCAGCCACAAACGCCTCCCTCAACGTAAACGGTGTTGAATATGGCGTCTATGCCCACAAGGGCATCACCCTCGATCATGCAAACGTGACGGTCCGTGCAAGTAAAGGCAGATACGGTGGCGCCAACGCCCTCTTCACCTACCAGGACGACATCGTCGTCAAGAACGGCTCCACCGTGGACGCGTTTGCGGAAGGCGAGGTTTCGGCTGCATTCTCCACCAGAAACGATCGACCCAACGAGAAGGGCGGCCACATCTACATCAGCGACTCCGTTGTCAAGGCCATAGCCCGCTATGTCGAGAACGGCGACGGCCCCATCCCCTACAGCGAAAACCAAGATGGCGAGACGAGGCGCGAACCCCAAGGCGAGAACATCGGCATCATCGCCCAGACCAGCGAGGGCGTCACACCCGCAGTCATCTCGATCATCCGCAGCAAGGTAACGGCCGAAGGAGATACAGCGGCAATCTTTGCCCGTGCCATGAGCGCTGACGGCAAGACAATCGGCACCATCAAGATTGAGAACGCCGCCATCCAGACGCCCGAAGGCGGCAAGGTCATTGACTATCGCAAGCTCCGTGACGGCATCTACGAGGCAGGCCAAGCCATCGGCACGGGCGACGCCACGGTCGACTCCCTCTATATCAAAGCAGTCGCCAAAAGTACGACCATCGCACCTCCCGAGGTAGCCAAGCCGGAAGACCCCAAGCCCGACGAGACCAAGCCCGCAGAAAGCAAGCCCGCGGAGTCCAAGCAGAACCCCAAGCCTGAGGGCTCAAAGCCGACCAAGGCCGTTGCGGCTTCAACCACGAAAGCCAAGACTACCGGCGTGCTCGCGGCAACCGGCGACACCTCGGGTGCGGCCATCGTGGCAACCGTCCTTGCGGGAACAGCCGCTATCGCCGCAGGCACCATGGCGAGCCGTAAGCGTTCTTAGACGTCTCTGCGCACATGGCAGCTCCCGCGAAGGCCCCGAACCCCAGCACCGTTTAACAACGCCACCGCCGAGCTCCCCTCCGGCGGTGGCGTTTTCCATATGCGTCCGCAGGGGATGCACGAGATTGTCTTTGGTCTAGCCCAACCGGCATACGCTGGCGTGCGACAATTGGGGCTGCCGATATCACAACACTGAGAGAAGCCCGTCATGGAAGCGCATCAAAAGCAGATAACCGTTTATTCGAATCATACGGAAAGCGCGCCTGTCATCTACCTTCCTGTGGTCGTGGGCGACGGCAGCGAGGTTTATAAGTGTTGCCGAGAGCTCGACTGTCCGCCATTCGCCCTCGTCACCATTGGCGGGCTCGATTGGAATCGCGAGCTGAGCCCCTGGGCATGCGACGGGACCGTACGCGATGCCGAGCCTTTCGGCGGCCAAGCTGCCGATTTTCTTGATGAGCTGCTGAATCAGATAATCCCCCAGGTCGAGTCGTCGCTTCCTCAGCCGCCCACCTGGCGCGGCATTGCCGGCTACTCGCTCGCGGGCCTCTTCGCACTCTGGTCCCTCTGGCAAACCGACGCCTTTGACCGCGCCGCGAGCGCATCGGGGTCGCTATGGTTTCCCGACTTTGTCGACCGTGCCAGCACGGCCCCTTTTGCCGGCAGCCCGCAAGCCGTCTACCTGTCACTCGGCAAAAAGGAAACCAAGACGCCCAACCGCATGATGCGGCATGTACTCGACGACACACGCGCGATGGAAGCGTTGCTCGTCGAGCGC
Source organism: Collinsella sp. (assembly GCA_048244295.1). Classification (GTDB taxonomy): domain Bacteria; phylum Actinomycetota; class Coriobacteriia; order Coriobacteriales; family Coriobacteriaceae; genus Collinsella. Next base: position 47,738 of record DBFAZJ010000026.1, on the reverse strand, counting down.
GGCATTCCAACAACGCTGGAGCTCAACCCCGGCAATCACTTTGCCCAAACCGACTTACGCATGGCCCGCGGCATCCACTGGATACTGACGCATTAAAAATGGTGCCCACACGCATATACGCATGGGCACCATATCTTGTTTTAGCTGAACGCAGCTGCTACTCAGCAGCCTCCTCAAGCTCGGAGACATCAAACTCAAAGTCGTTACCCGGCAGGATGGCGTTGAGCACGATGCCCACCAGTGAGCCCACGGCAATGCCGGACAGCGAAATGGTCACGCCGCCCAGCTCCAACACGATGGCGCCGGCGGTGCTGTACGCGATGCCGAGCGAAAGCACGAGCACCAGCGCGGCAACCAGCACGTTGCGGTTGTTCTGGAAATCGACCTGGTTCTCGATGAGGTTGCGGACGCCCACAGCGCTGATCATGCCGTAGAGCACGAGCGACACACCGCCGATAACGCATGCCGGCATGGCGGCGATGACCGCGGCGAACTTGGGGCAGAACGAAAGCACGATGGCGCAACACGCGGCAATTCGAATTACGCGCGGGTCGAACACGCGCGTCAGGGCGAGCACGCCGGTGTTCTCGCCATACGTAGTGTTGGCCGGAGCGCCAAAGAGCGAAGCCAGAATCGTGGCAAGGCCGTCGCCGAGCAGCGTGCGATGCAGACCGGGATCGGCAATGTAGTTGCGCTCGCAAGTCGAACCGATAGCAGAGATATCGCCGATATGCTCGATCATGGTCGCGAAGGCCAGCGGCATGATGGTGATGATGGCCGTCGTGGCAAGACCGTTATCGAACTGCGGCCCAAAGAGTGCAAACACGGTGTTGTCCCACACGATGGGCAGACCGACCCACGGAGCGGCGGCAACGCCCGAGAAATCAACCTCGCCGAGCGCAGCCGCAACGGCATAGCTCACCACAACGCCCAGCAAAATCGGCACGATCTTGACCATGCCACGGCCCCAGATGTTGCAGATGACGATAACGGCAACGCCAATGACAGCCACAAGCCAGTTGGTCTGGCAGTTAGCAATAGCGGAGCTCGCCAGGATCAGACCGATCGAAATGACGATGGGGCCAGTCACCACCGGCGGGAAGAAACGCATGACACGCTTGGCGCCAAAGGCGCGGAAGAGCGCCGCAAGCACCGGATAAAGCAGGCCGGCGCAAGCAACGCCCAGACAAGCATAGGGCAAAAGCTCGGTCTCGCCGTTGGGCGCGATTGCGGCATAACCGGCAATAAAGGCAAACGATGAGCCCAAAAATGCCGGCACCTTACCGCGCGACAGGAAGTGGAACAGCAGCGTGCCCAAACCGGCAAACAAAAGCGTTGCCGAAACCGAGAGACCGGTGAGCACGGGCACCAGCACGGTGGCGCCAAACATGGCAAACAGGTGCTGCAGACCGAGCAAAAACATGCGCGGGCGGCCGAGCGACGATGCGTCGTAGATGGCATCGCTGGCGGCGGGCGTCGAGGACTGGGACATGAGAGTCCTTTCAAAATGGAAGGGCGCTCGAGCATAGCGGATTACCTGCCCGAACGATACGATCCGAACCATTGTACGCGATGCGCCATGTCTCGCACGCGCCGTCACCTGCGAACGTTACCGCTATTTCCAAACGCGCTCGGCAATACGCTTGACCAGCGCGATCTTTGCCCATTGCTCGTCCTCGGTCAGCTTGTTGCCAATCTCGCAGCTGGCAAAGCCGCACTGCGGAGACAGATACAGGTTCTCGAGCGGAACATACTTTGCAGCCTCGTGAATACGCTCGACGATGGCATCCTCGTCCTCAAGCTCAGCGGCCTTGGTGGTCACCAGGCCCAACACGACCTTCTTGCCAGGGGCAACGTACCTCAACGGCTCAAAACCGCCGGCGCGCGGCGTATCGAACTCCAGGTAAAATGCGTCAACATCCTCGTTTGCGAACAGGTATGGCGCGATGGGGTCATAGCCACCCTCGAAGGCATAGGTAGAGTGGTAGTTACCGCGGCACACATGCGTGTTAATGACCAGGTCGTCGGGCTTGCCCTCGATAGCGGCGTTGTTGAGCGCCACGCCCAGCTCACTCACCTTTTGCAGATCAACCGGGCTCATGCCGGTCTTGGACACAAAGTCGGTATCGCAATAGATGCCCCAGGTGCAGTCATCAAACTGGATGTTGCGGCAGCCTGCAGCGTACAGGTCGGCGATCACCGTACGATAAGCGGCTGCGATGGCGTCGGCAAGTTCCTCATCGGTCTTATAGACAGCGCGCAGGCTCTCCTGCTGGCCATCGCAGCGGTCGAGCGTGACCTCAGAGAACGTCTGGATAGGCGCCGGGATGGTCTGGCGTGCAACGTGGTCCTCGCCCTCAAGTGCCTTGACAAACTTAAAGTGCTCGACGAAGGGGTGGTTCTCGCCGCTGATGGAGCCAGTCACCACGGCGGTATCGGCCGTGGTCTCCTCGTCGTGGAACATATATCCCGTACGCGAGGTGCGACGCTCGACGCCGTTCAGCCCCCACATAAAATCGAGGTGCCAGTAGCTGCGGCGAAACTCGCCATCGGTGATGACCTGCAGGCCGGCGGCCTTCTGCTTTGCCACCAAATCGCGAATAGCATCGTCCTCGACGGCCTTAAGGCCGGAAGCGTCAAGTTTACCCGCGACATAGGCGGCACGGGCATCCTTTACAGCCTGCGGACGAAGAAAACTGCCGACGATATCGGCGCGAAACGGCGCGTTCGGTTGAATCGAAGTGCTCATAGATATCTCCCTTTGCATTGGTTGCTTTACTGGGACAGAGTATGAGCGCTCATATGGCCATCGTAAAATATACGTTTATAACAGTTTGATATAGATGCTTCCTATATCAGTCTGGACTGTCATAAAGAGACTTGAACCGTGCGGAGCACAGCAGCCTAGATATGCTGACGAATCGCGTCGATATAGGCCCGACCGTAGCGCGTGAGCGTCGTGTTCTTGCGCGTAATAATGCCGATCTCCATGTACTCGTCCACGTCGAGCGGAATCGAGATAATGCCGGGGCCGTTGAGCTCGTGGCTGATCACGCCCGAGCATACCGTGTAGCCGTTGAGGCCCATGGCCAAATTGAACAGCGTCGCACGGTCACGCACGCGGATATTCTTGCGACGCTCAAAGGTCGAGGTCAGCTCCTCGGAATAATAAAACGAGTTATAGCTGCCCTGCTCGTAGGACAGGAACGGGTAGTCTTCCAGATCCTCGAGCGTCACGCTGGAGCGGCCCGCCAGCGGATGGTCGGCGCAGACGAAGACATGCGGCGTGGCGCAGAAGAGCCCTTCGAACACGAGCTCGTTGGCCACCAGCATGCGCTCGATGACCTCGCGATTGTGCTCCGACAGATACAGGATGCCCAGCTCGCTTTTCATATGCGCGACATCCTCGATAATCTCGTGGGTCTGCTCCTCGCGCAGGGTAAAGTCGTAGCGCGCGGCATCGAACTCGCGGATCACATCGACAAACGCATTAACGGCAAAGGAATAATGCTGGCAGCTCACACTAAAGTGCGGCACCTGCTCGGACGTACCTTTGTACTTGCCCTCGAGCAGGTCGGCCTGGTCGAGCACCTGGCGCGCGTACCCCAAGAAGGTCTCGCCTTCCTCGGACACAATGACACCCTTGTTGGTGCGCTCAAAGATATGCACACCCATCTCGTTTTCGAGATCGCGGATCGACGCGGTAATCGAAGGCTGCGACACAAAGAGCCGGCGCGAGGCCTCGGTGATGCTGCCGCATTCGGCAACTTTGACGACATATCTGAGTTGCTGGAGCTTCATGGCTTTCTCCCTAGACGTTCGTGACGTCAAAACCCGCCGTGTCCATTTGGCTCATAAACGACGGCATCTCCCCCGTCGCGGCGCAGGCGGCAATCTGATGCAGAGCCCCGGCAACCGCATCATCTGCCGCAGCGCCAATATGCCAGCGTGCGGCAGCCGTGACGGCCTCGTTGGCATTGGCGACTGCAACGGAGTTAGGAACGGCATCGATCATGGGCAAATCGTTATCGGAATCGCCAAATACGGCCACCTCGTCGGGCGTCAGGCCCAAAGCGCGCGCCAGCTCCAGCGCAGCGCAGCCCTTGTCCCAGCCGGTCGGAAGAACGTCGAACAGGCGCACGCGGTTGTTGGGAAACACGAGTGAGAGCTCCGGCACCTCAGCGGCAACACGCTCGCGCAGCTCGGCGAGCTCCTCGCGCGAACGGGCACTCCAGATATTCGCCTTGTATACCGGGGCATCGTCAACGACAGGACGACAGGGAGCCTCTTCGCCCTTGAGCCACGCGTTGCCGCCTGACTTCATGGCGCGACGCACACGCTCGGGATCGCTTGTCACGCAATAGGCATCGTTATTCCAAAAGTCATCACCCAGACGGTAGACCTTCAAATACGTATCGTCGGTCTCCTGTTCAAAATAATCGGCTAAGCGCATAAGGACATCGTTATCGATTGCGCGCGAAGCGACTACTTCGCCATCGACAAACATCACCTGGCCGTTGCAAAACGCACCGGTCGAGAAGCACTCGGAGCGATTGCGGAACATCCAGCCCATCGCGGACGGCTGACGACCCGAAACCGGCCCAAAGTGCAAACCCGCCGCCTGCATGGCATGAATACCCTCAATGGCGTAGTCGCTGGCGCCGTCATGCCCGGCTGGAATCAGTGTATCGTCCATATCGGTCAGCACAAGTTTGATCATAAGGTCCCCTCGGTCATTCTTAATCCCATCTATTGTACCGACCTGCCAAAAAGGGACAGGTTTATTTCGGCAGGTTTCATCTGGGAAAACGCAAAGTCCCAGTTGTTACCTGCCAAAATAAACCTGTCCCTTTTTGGCAGGTGCGCTAGTATAGGGAACAACAGATTCGATGCGGGAGTGCCGGCGGTGCAAACCACAAGGCTGAGAGGGCAATGGGCCCAATCCTTTGAACCTGTCAGTTAATGCTGGCGTAGGGAGCATGCCGCCTTTACAGGGGCGCTGTCTATGCACAGCGCCCCTTTTCTATGCCAAGGAGGCATGTGCAGTGATTGATTCGGAACAGCTTAAGCAACATATGGTCAAGGCCGTGGAGGAGATTCGCGCTACCAATCCGATGGCCGGTTCCATCACCAACACGGTGACGATCGACTTTGTCGCCAACGCGCAGCTCGCCGTGGGCGGATCGGCCGCCATGGTCTATCTGCCCGACGAGGGCGAGGCACTCGTTGCCGGCGGCGGCGCCATCTATCTCAACATGGGCACGCTCTTCCCCATTTACGAGCAAACGATTCCCCGCGCGGCCAAGGCGGCACACGACGCCGGTAAGCCCTGGGTGCTCGATCCGGTGGGCCTGGGTATCGGTAGCCTGCGCACCCAGCTGGTCAACGAGCTCAAGCAGTACAAGCCCGCCATCGTGCGCGGCAACGCCTCCGAGATTATCGCGCTCGCCGGCCTGTGGGGTCTTGAGGGCGAGGCGGCCGATCTGAGCCGCGTGCGCGGTGTCGATACCACCGACACGGTCGACGCCGCCCGTGGTGCCGCCGTGGCGCTCGCTCGCCACACCGGTGGCGCCGTTGTGGTCTCGGGCGAAGTCGACCTGATCACCGACGGCACGACGGTGGCCAAGTCTCACGGCGGCAGCCCGCTCATGTCCAAGATCACCGGCTGCGGCTGCTCGCAGGGCGGCGTGCTGGCCGTGTACGCCTGCGCCGCCGACCCGTTTACGGCAGCCGTCTGCGGCACCGCCGTCTACAACGTGGCCGGCACGCGTGCCGCCGCTGTCGCCGACGCCCCGGCAAGCTTTAAGGTCGCCTTTATCGACGAGCTCTACCGCGCAACCGCCCAAGACATCGCCGATAACCGACTCGAGCTCGGGGAGGCATAGGCCATGTCCGAGCCCGCAACCAATGCCGGCATGAACACGCTCGTCGCCGTGGCCATCGCCCCGTGCGGCACCGGCGATGAGCTATCCGCCGAGGTCGCCGAGGTCGTGCGTGTCATTCGCGAGAGCGGCCTGCCCAACCGCACCACCTCCATGTTCACCGAGATCGAGGGCGACTGGGACGAGGTCATGCAGGTCGTGCGCGACGCAACCTTTGTGTTGGCGAGCAAGGGCATCCGCACCGAAGTCGTGCTCAAAGCCGATATTCGACCCGGATTTACCGACACCATGACCGGCAAGCTCGAACGCATGGAAGCGCAGATCAAAAAGCAGGAGGAAGCACGATGAGCATCCGCGACAACCTTGATATCTCGGCCTATCTGGTACTCGGCCCCGAAAACACGCTCGGGCGTCCCGTGGGCGATGTGGTGGCCCAGGCGCTCGACGCCGGCTTTACCTGCATCCAGGTGCGCTCCAAGGTGGCAAGCGCCCGCGAGATCATTGCGCTGACGGGCGACGCCGCGCAGGCAATCGCACAGGCCGGCAAAACCGGTCAGGTTGCCCTGCTGATCGACGACCGCCTGGACTGCGTACTCGCCGCGCGCGAGCAGGGTATTGCTGTCGACGGCGTGCACGTGGGCCAGAGCGATATTCCCGTCGAGGTCTGCCGCAAGCTTCTGGGCCCCGATGCCATCGTGGGCCTTTCGGCCCGCTGCGAGGAGATGCTCGAGTACGTCAAGACCGCCGACATGAGCCTAGTCGACTACCTGGGCATCGGCCCGCTCCACGAGACCGAAACCAAGCGCGACTGCGGACGCGCGGCCGACGGCTCTATCATCACCAAGAGCTTTGAGGACCTGGCCGCACTCCACGCGGCAAGCCCCGTGCCCATCGTGGTGGGCGGCGGCGTCAAGACGGCCGACCTGCCGCAGCTCAAGGCCACCGGCGTCGATGGCTTCTTTGTGGTGAGCGCTGTCTGCAGTGCCGACGACCCCTACGCCGCCGCCAAGGAGCTCGTCGACACCTGGCAGCAGGCATAAGTCTAGGCCGAGCAGCCGATCCGCGGCCTCATATCTTCAGCAATGGAAAGCGCATCCCAGTTTGGACCTCCATTCCGGGATGCGCTTTCCGCATGCGGCTCCGTTGGGAAACCCCATCCCATTCCAGGCGCAAATTCTGGGACGCCGTTTCCAAAACCCGCCGTCGGGGAAACTGCATCCCGTTTTGGATGCCGATTCCGGGGCGCGCTTTCCGCTACGGGCCTCTCGCGGAAACCTCATCCCATTTTTAGCGCCGATTCCGGGATGCGCTTTCCGCCGAGTCCACGGCAGTTTGCTCTACTCTGCCAGATACGCTTCCAGCGCCGGCAAGGTCGCCTCCGCATCGTGGCGGCCGACCTGGTAGATACGCTCGAGCTCATCCGGCTCGCGGCACAGCGACGGCACCTTCACCGATTCGCTCGGCCGCACCACAAAGACCTCGCCGGCAGCCTCACGACGCGCCAAGTCATCGAGCGTGGCATTGTAGACCTCATGCCGATGATCGAGCGCTGCAACAAACTCCGGGTAGTGACGGAACACGCGCCGCAGCATGGGCATCACGCTGTTGGGTTGCTTCACAAAGCCCGCCGGCTGCGTGAGTACCACGATATTGCGGTCATACCCCTGCGCAAACAACCAAGCGCTGGGAATGGAATCAGCCACGCCACCATCCAGATACTTATGCCCGCCAATAGCAACGGGACGCGTCGCCACGGGAATCGCCGACGACGCCCGGATCCACTCGATATCGCGCTCGTCGCCATAGGGCAGGTCGTGGTAGACGGCCTTGCCCGTCTCGATATCGGTACACACGCACGTAAACCGCATAGGGCAGGCGCGATATGTCTCCAGGTCGATGGGATCGCGCTCGATGGGCACCTCGTGATAGGCAAAATCGGCATTGAACATGTCACCGGTTCGCAACCAGCTGGTCACACCCGCATAGCGCTTATCGGCACAATAGGCCTTGTTGTAGCGAATGGCGCGGCCGATCTGGCGCGATTTAAAGTTGTAGCCAAACGCCGCGCCCGCCGAGACACCCACCATATGGTCGCAGGTCAAACCGTGCTCCATCCAAACGTCGAGCACGCCCGCCGTATACATACCGCGGTAGCCGCCTCCCTCGAGCGCAAGCCCCACCGTGTGCGTCGTATCCGGCTGTGCCATGCGACCATCTCCGTTCCTGCGTTTTAAACCGGGACAAGTATACCCGTCAACATATATCGTCTCAGTCGCATTTTCATCGAACATCGCATCGTCGCGCTACCGCCTGTCGAATAATAGCCGTCCACAGCATGTGCACCCATATCCCCGCACTCGAGGAAAGCGGCTTTATGGTGACGCTCGACAAGCACATTTGGCAGATTGCGCCCGTCGACGGCGATCAAGGCCGCAGCACGCAAATCATTTCATCGATGCTCGAAATGGCGCAGTCGCTCCATCTGCCCGTCGTGGTTGAAGGCGTCGAGACAAATGAGCAGGCGAACATGCTACGACAAATGGGCGCCCGCTACGCTCAGGGCTTCCTCTACTACCGCCCCATGCCGGCGAAGAATTTTGAGGCATTGCTCGATGGCGGCAATAACAACTGATACGCTCGCGCGCAAAACGCCGCCGCCGAAGGGGGCATTTGTCCCCATTGGCTAACTTATATCCCCACTTCAAACCAAATTGGGGATATGATACAAACCGTTGTTCCGCCCAAGGAGGTTATCCATCATGAACGAGTCATATCGCCTGGGCGAGCAATCGATTATTGCCTATCTTCAGCGACTTGCGAACGGCGTCTCGACCGCCGAACTCGATGTTGCCGCGCTGCCTGCTGAACTGCGCGCCGTTGGTGAGCAACTGCAAAAGACGCATGCCATCCTGCAACAAGAGCGCCAGCTGCTTGAGCGCAACGCCTATATCGATCCGCTCACCAACTTGGGCAACCGCAACGGATTCGACCGTCACGTCGAGCAACTCTGGCGCAAAGGCGACCCCTTCACCTGCGCCTATATTGACATCGACCATCTCAAGCATTGCAACGATAGGTTTGGCCACGCCGAAGGCAATCGCTATATTCTGAGCATCTGCCGCACGCTCTCCGAAACCATGGAGCACGATGAGATGCTGTTCCGTATCGGTGGAGACGAGTTTGTGCTCATCTCGCCCTCCGCAAACGAGATTGAACTCGAGCAGCGCTTGGAGCAGGTGCGTACCGGGCTGATCGAGGCGAGCTCAGGTGGCAAGGCGCCCATGATCGGCAGCTTTAGCTTTGGCTGCTCGCGCGTCGATCCACTTGCTGGCGACACGCGTCGCCAGATGACGATGGATGCCGATCGCAAGATGTATCGCTATAAGCTTATGCATCGTGTGCAGCAACCGAAAGACGATGACGCGCCGCAACGCCCAATCGTCGATCAGCTTCCCTGCAACGACCGGGTGTTCCAAGCGATCTCCATGAGCTCCGAGACGCGCTATCCGTTTATCCTCAATCTCGATACGGGAGAATCGCAATGGTCGGTTAACGCCGTGCGCGATTTTGACCTGCCCTCCCAGCACCCTTTTAACTCACTCGACATGTGGCTCGCCCGCGTTCATCCCGAGGACCGCGACAACGTACGTGCCGAGCTCGACATGGTGATAAACGGCACGTGGCACTTCCACTACATGCAGTATCGCGTAATGGATGCCACCGGAAAATACGCGCTTTGCGACTGCACGGGCTACCGCTTGGACGGCACCGATACCGAGCCCGGCATGTATGTGGGCATTATCATCAACCGAAGCTTGGCAGATACGACCGATTCCGTGACCGGCTTGGGCGATATTCACGCCCTGGTCAACGCCATTGGCGAAATGCGTCGCGTGGCGCGCAAGGCTGGTTTGATCGCCATCAAAATCGACGATATCGCTCAGGTCAATGCCCGCTTTGGCTTTGATGCGGGCGACCGCGTTTTGGCAGAAAGCGCCGCCTGCCTCATGGAATGCTCGCGCGGCAAGGGTCGCCTGTTCCGCTCGACGGGGCCGACGTTCGCGGCGCTTTTCGACGACTTTGATCCCGAAGAGATCGACGCAATCGCAGAAGAAATCGAGCGGTTCCTGGGTTCTCCCGTGCTCATCGGCTCGCTTGAATATCAGCCACCCATTCGTGTGGCCACGCTCCATCTTGACGCTGTCGATCGACAGCCCGTTTCCATTTTGAACGAGCTCAAAGCGCGGCTTATAGAGGCACCGCAAGTACCGGGCACCAAGCTGGACTAGCGTTGTGGGGCGCGACGTGAAACACAAGCCGTTTCACATCGCGCCCCACGCCATCTGCCCTCTCGTGCGATAATCCTCCGCAGAAGTCACCGACAGCAGAGGGAGTTTGTGATGAAGGTTCTTTTGGTCAATGGCAGTCCCAAGGCAAACGGCAACACCGCCCGCGCACTCGCCGAGGTCGCCGAGCAGCTCAATGCCGAAGGCATTGATACCGAGGTGTTTCAGCTGGGCGCCAAGCCCATTCGCGACTGCATCGGCTGCGGTCAGTGCGGCAAACTTGGCGGTCGCTGTACCTTTGACGACGACGTGGTGAACGAGCTCATCGCTGCCGCCGAGCAGGCAGATGGCTTTGTCTTTGGCTCACCCGTCTACTATGCGCACCCCAGCGGACGCATCCTTTCGGCCCTCGATCGCGCCTTCTATGCAGGCGGGCATGCCTTTGAGCACAAACCCGGCGCCGCAGTCGCCGTCGCCCGTCGCGGCGGCACGTCGACCACCTTCGATGTGCTCAACAAGTACTTCACCATTAAGCAAATGCCCGTGGTTGCCTCCACCTACTGGAATAACGTGTTTGGCCGCGTGCCCGGCGACGCCGATGGGGATGCCGAGGGCCTTGCCACCATGCGAAACATCGGCAAAAACATGGCCTGGCTCCTGCGCTGTATCGAGGCAGGACAGGCCGCCGGTATCAACGCACCCGAGGCGGATCGCGCAACGACCAACTTCATCAGGTAGAACGGCGGAACATGAATATCCAGATTTTTGGCACCAAAAAGTCTTTCGACACCAAGAAGGCGCAGCGTTATTTTAAGGAGCGCCGCATTAAGGTGCAGTTTATTGACCTTAAGGAAAAGGAGATGAGCAAGGGCGAGCTCACGAGCGTGATGCAGGCGGTTGGCGGTATCGACAAACTGCTCAACCCCAAAGCCAAGGACGAGGAGATGCTCGCGCTCATCCAGCACCTCACCCCTAGCCAGCGCTTCGACAAGCTGCTCGAGAACCAGCAGGTTCTAGCCGAGCCCATCGTGCGTAACGGCAAAAAGGCCACCGTCGGTTATTGCCCCGATGTATGGGGAGCCTGGGAGTAGCCTGTGTTATTTGCCGGCGCGTGGGTATAAGAGCAGGCGTTTGGCATAAGATTTAACTGTAAGCCATGTCTAACAAAGGAGGGCACATGCCCAACAAACCCGTGAAGATCATCATGCTTACCGGATACCTCGGTGCCGGCAAGACCACGCTGCTCAACCACATCCTCGCTAACGACGGCGGCATCCGCGCCGCCGTGATCGTCAACGATATCGGCGAGATCAATGTGGACGCCAGCCTTATCGCCGACGGCGGCCTTTCCGAGACCGACGACCTCATCCCGCTCACCAACGGCTGCATCTGCTGCACGCTTTCGGATGACCTGGCCAACCAGCTGCAGGGCATCGCCGATTCGGGCAAGTTCGACTACATCATCATCGAGGCATCGGGCATTTGCGAGCCCATCCCCATCGCCTACACCATCTCGAGCTTCTGCGACGAGGCCAAGGTGGGCGGCGAGCCCAAGCTCGCACTCGACAACATCGTGGCCGTGGTCGACTGCGCCCGCATGTACGACGAGTTCAACGGCGGCCGCGACCTGCTGGCCGAGGATATCGACGAGGACGACATCGAGAGCCTGCTCATCCAGCAGATCGAGTTCTGCTCCACGCTGATCCTCAACAAGACCGATACCGTGAGCCCCGAGCAGATCGCCGAGCTCAAGGCTATCGTGCGCAGCCTGCAGAAGGACGCCGTGATCGTCGAGGCCCAAAACGGCGAGGTCCCCATGGAGGAGCTGCTCGACACCGACCGCTTCGACTTTATGCGCGCCTACAACTCCGCCGCCTGGATCGAGGCCATGGAGCATCCCGAGGAGCACGACGACCCCGAGGTGCTCGAGTACGACATCGAGACCTTTGTGTACTCGCGCCGCAAGCCGTTTGACCTGCAGAAGTTCACCAATTTTGTTGAGCAGGAGTGGCCCGACGAGGTCATTCGCGTCAAGGGCCCGCTGTGGCAGACCGGCGATCCGGACATGTGCTACATGTTCGAGCAGGCCGGCCACCAGATGCGCCTGATGGAGAACGGTCTGTTTGTCGATTCGGCGCCCGAGGGCGAGAAACAGAAGATCATCGACGAGAACCCCGAGATCATGCAGATTTGGGACGACGAGACGGGCGACCGTATGACGAGCCTGTGCATCATCGGCCGTCACATGGACAAGGATGCGCTCATCGCCTCCCTCGATGCCTGCCTGACCGACTGGCACCGCGCCTAGGTTTATCCAAGCGGGCATTTTTCTGTCTACGTAACTGCCAAACCACCACGAAGGTTAACTTCGTGGTGGTTTTTCGTTCTAAGCCAAGGAGATTCATGTTCAACATTGTGCTGTATGCGCCCGAGATTCCGGCCAATACGGGCAATATCGGCCGTACCTGCGTGGTCACCGGCGCCCATCTGCATCTGGTGGAGCCGCTGGGCTTTTCGCTCGACGACAAGACGGTACGTCGCGCCGGCCTGGGCTACTGGCAAAACTTGGACGTGACGACCTATGCCGGCTGGGAGGATTTCCTTGCGCGCAACGGCCTCTCCCCCGCCGATGGTCGCCTGCATCTGCTGACCAAAAAGGCGCGCCGGACCTATGCGCAAAGCACCTACCGCGACGGCGACTACTTGGTCTTTGGCAGCGAGAGCTCGGGCATTCCTGAGCCGCTGCTTGCCGCGGCACCCGAGCGCTGCGAGCGCATCCCAATGCTGCGCGATTGCGACTCACTCGACAACGCCGAGGCTTGGGAAGCCCACGAGGAATCGCTGGGGCATGCCGAGAACGACCATGAGGCCATCCTTCAACAGGATATCTGCGGCAACTTCGTCAACCCGGATGACTACCGCATCAGCGCCCTCAACCTCTCCAATAGCGCCGCCATCGTCCTCTACGAGGCCCTGCGCCAGGCAGGCTTTCCGGGAATGTGACAAAGGGACTGTCCTTTTGTCACATTCCAGCTCCACGCCGGTGACACACACGCTTAATTGATGCTCTAAATAACGAACCATCACTTTTAATCAGAATTAACTAAAGTAAAATGAAGTTAAACGGCGGTGTGAAAGGAGAGCCTTGTGAAATATCTCGAGAATCCGTTTACCCCCGGTTTTGGTGAGGTTCCTGCCCATCTCGCTGGCAGACAACAGATTATTCGGGATTTGGACCGTGCCTTCTTGAGCCAGAGCAGGCGCCCAGAATTGACCTCGATCTTCTCAGGCGCGCGTGGAACCGGTAAAACCGCTCTCATGTCGTCGCTCGCGACAAGGGCGGAATCCCACGGCTGGATAGCCGTAAAGACGACCGCGCTCCCGGGAATGCTTAAGGAGATCGAGTTCGGGACGAAACGTGCTGCCGGCCATCTTATCGACCCGTCCAGCCACTTCGAAGTCACCGGTCTCGGAATTGCACCGCTCGGCAGCATCGAGGTCAATCGCGTTCACGATGCCTCAACCTGGCGTTATCGCATGAACGACATCATAGACCAGCTCAACGAGGCTGGCACCGGTCTGCTCGTCACGGTTGACGAGGTGGACCCAACACTCGACGAGATGATTCAGCTCGCAGCGGCGTATCAGCACTTTGTGACCGATGGGAAACGCGTCGCCCTGCTCATGGCGGGACTTCCCAACAACGTCTCGACGTTGCTGAACCACAAGACGGTCTCGTTCCTTCGCCGCGCCCAACAATATCATCTGGGTCGCATTGCCGACTATGACGTACGCGAAGCCTTGATTCGCACAATCCAGGAAAACGATCGCCTGGCAGATGCTGAGGGAATCGATAGAGCCGTTCGCTCGATCTCTGGTTTTCCCTTCCTATTGCAACTCGTAGGCTACCGTGCCTGGGACCTCACAAGCGATTCAAAGGAAATCTCGTCACGCGACTTTGACCTGGGAATCAAAATCGCGCGCGACGAGATGGACGACCGAATCCTCGCGGCAACCTATCGGGAACTCACTGCAGAGGACAAGCGATTCCTCATCGCCATGCTCGATGACGAGGAAGAGTCCACCACCGCCAACCTTATCGAGCGCCTTAAGCGTTCGCCGCAGCAGGTCTCCCGCTACCGACGCCGCATGATAGATGCCGGCATCATTGGAGAACGCGGGCGCGGAATCGTCGCTTTTGAATTGCCATTCTTCCGCGATTATCTCGCGGCTCAATGCGTGAAATAGACGGCGAATGTGGCAAAGGGGCAGTCCCTTTGTCACATTCGGTTATAGGTAGCGGCCAGTGATGCTTGCGGAGCAGGCCGCGATGTCGCTCGGCGTGCCGGCGCAGACGATTTGCCCGCCCGCATCGCCACCGCCCGGGCCCATGTCGATCACGTAATCGGCGTTACGGATAAGGTCGAGGTCATGCTCGATCACGATAACCGTGGCGCCCTTGGCAACAAGGCCGTCGAACACACTCAGCAACACCTGAACATCGAGCGGATGTAGTCCGATCGTGGGCTCGTCAAATACGAATACGGCATCGTCCTGCACGCGGCCCATCTCGCTCGCGAGCTTAAGGCGCTGTGCCTCACCGCCCGAAAGCGCCGGTGTGGGCTCGCCAAGCGTGAGATAACCCAGGCCCAGGTCGTGCAAGGTCTGCAAGCGCGTCTGAACCTTCTTGAGTCCCAGCGTGGCGTCGATGGCCTCGTCCACACTCATGTCCATGAGCTGCGGCAACGTAAGCAGGCTCCCGTCCTTGCCCTCGCGATGGATATGCGAGGCGGCCTCGGCGTAGCGCGAACCACGGCATGCCGGGCAGACGATCTCGACATCGGGCAAAAACTGCACGTCGAGCGATATCGAGCCCGTGCCGTCACACGTAGGGCAGCGCAAGGCGCCAGTGTTATAGCTAAAGGCACCCGCCTTGTAGCCAGCCGCCTTGGCCTCGGGCGTACGGGCAAAGGCGCGGCGCAGCTCATCATGGATGTCGGCATAGGTTGCGACCGTCGAGCGCACGTTGGCGCCGATGGGCGTGGCGTCAATCAGGTTGGCACGGGCAATGCCCTCGGCATCGACCCAACGCACGTGTCTTGGCAGGCGCTCGCCAGCTGCCTGGGCCTTAAGCGCCGGAATGAGCGTCTCGAGCACCAACGTCGTCTTGCCCGAGCCCGAAACGCCCGTCACCGCGACAAGGCGGCCACGCGGGATATCGACTTCGAGCGGTTTTACGGTATGGATGGCATCGGTTGCCATGCGGATATGTCCCTGGTCGAACATTTCGTCGTCAGTCACCTGCGGACGCAAGCGCTTGGGCTCGGCGCGCAAAAACGGCGCGATACGGCTGCCCTGCGATTGTTCGACCTCGTCCACCGTACCAGCAGCGATCACGTTGCCGCCGCCTGCTCCGGCAACGGGGCCCATCTCGACCAGATAATCAGCCTCCGCCAGCACACGTGTATCGTGGTCGACAACAACCACGGTGTTGCCGTCATCCACCAGATCGCGCATCACGCCTACCAGGCCGTCAACATTGGCAGGATGTAAGCCGATCGAGGGCTCGTCCAGCACATAGAGCACGCCCGTCGATCGGTTGCGCACCACGCGGGCGAGTTGCACACGCTGGCGCTCACCCGTGGAGAGCGTGGCACCGGCGCGATCGAGCGAAAGGTAATCGAGACCCAGGTCGACCAGACGACGAGCCGTGCTCAAAAACGAATCGCAGATATCCGTCGCCATGGGCCGCATCTCGGCCGGCAAGGATGCGGGCACCCCGCGCACCCACTCAATCGCATCACCAAGCGTCATGGCCGCGGCCTGAGCCAGATTGATACCGCGCACCTGGGGCTGGCGCGCAGCCTCGGAGAGACGCGTGCCGGCGCAGTCACGGCATGGTCCCTCGCGCAAAAAGCGTGCAACGCGTTTGAGGCCCTTGTCGTCCTTAACCTTGGCGAGCGCATTCTCGACGGTATAGACAGCGTTGTAATAGGTAAAGTCGAGCGGCGTGGCGCCCTCGCCGTTTTTGGGAACGTAGAGAATATGCTTCTTAACCGCCGGACCATGGAACACGATGTCGCGCTCTTGAGGCGTGAGCTGGTTAAACGGCACGTCGGTGCGTACACCCATCTCGCCGGCCACCTGTTTCATCAGGTCCCACATGAGCGTACCCCAGGGAAGCACCGCACCCTCGTTGATAGTCTTTGACTCGTCGGGCACCAGGCTCGCCTCGTCCACCTCGCGCATGACGCCGGTGCCGCCACAAGTGGGACACGCGCCGCCGCTGTTAAAGGCAAGATCCTCGGCGCCCGGCGCGTAAAACTCGCGGTCGCATGTCGGACACGTGAGCGACAGACCTGCGGCCACGTTAAGGCTCGGCTCCACGCGCGCCCCGCAGTGCGGGCACACGTGATGGGCGCAACGGCTAAAGAGCAGACGCAGGCTATTGTTAAGCTCGGTCATGGTGCCAAAGGTGGAACGCACGCCCGGCACGCTGGGGCGTTGATGCAATGCGAGCGCCGCCGGCACGTGCAGCACCTCGTCCACCTGGGCGTGCTCGGCTTGCGTCAGGCGACGTCGAGTATAGGTGCTGAGCGCCTCCAAGTAGCGACGCGAGCCCTCGGCATAAAGAACCCCCAGCGCCAGCGAGCTCTTGCCCGAACCCGACACGCCGGCAATACCCACGAGCTTTCCCAGCGGAATATCGATATCGATGTCCTTAAGGTTATGGACGCGCGCGCCACGTACCTCGATAGCCTGCGGGCTCATCTTCTGTTCTGTCACCTTTATCACCCTACTCGCGCCATAGAACGCGGTCTCGAATGTACTCATCCAGCATGGGCACGGTAAATCGGACGAGGCCGTATCCGGCAGCCTCGATGACGCGCTCGCGAATCAGGCTTGCGCGATATTTACTCGCCCAGCTCTGGGTGCGATCGCAGCGCTCAATGATATCCGCCATGCGCGTCGGCTTGCCCTCGTCAACCGCCATGGCCTCGATAAAAAGGCGCTGTGGACTGCGCAGCCCGTAATACAGAGGCGCGTCAACCGCTTCGTAGAACTCGGAGACGGCATCCGCATGGCCATCCTCGGCATCGTGCCTTTCAATGACCTGCGAGCCACGCCGGACAGCAGAGCGCCACATGTAATATCCCACGAGCTGAACCATATAGGGATGTCCCATGCTCTTGCGCGCCGCAAGGTCTGCCGTCTCCGCATCAACGCAAAGACCAGCGTCTTTGACCGTCTGGATATATGAGTCGCGCACCTTGGGCAAAGAAATCGCCCCCAGCGTACGCTGCTGGGCACGCCGCAAAAACGTCACGCTCGGCTCTTCGAGCAGATCGTCAACCATACTGGGTAAGCCGGCGAACACCAGCGCAAGACCGCGCTGGTCGCTATCGGGCAAGCCCGTGGCATCCTGGTCTCCAAGCACCTGCTGATAGAGAACGGCAAGTGCCGCCAGTTCCTCGATAGACGCAGATTGCGCCTCGTCAATCGCAAACAGTATGCCCTTGCCTGGACCGAGCTTCTTGAGGCGCTCGTTGACCAGCCCCCGCAACGTCTCGCCCTTTGCTCGCGCCGCCTCGACCGACATCCGGCCAAACGACGGACCGAACTCCATTGACGTCACAACCGGCCTATTCGAGCAAAGCGCGTCGGCCAAGCGGTCGCATAAGCCAAGCGAAGCGAAATCGGAGACAACCGCCCATCCGCGCGCGCTGGCTAGACGCTGCAGCTCCCGTAGGAGAACCGTTTTGCCACAGCCGCGGTTTCCCGTAATGAGCATGAGCCTTCCGGGGGCACCGGCGCCGTTATCGAGCCCTTCCTCGAAATCTTCGATGACCGACCCACGACCGATGAGTATCGGAGGCCGCTTGCCTGCCGTTGGCTTAAAGGGATTCGGGTTCATGTCGGCCTCCTCGGATTGGCAAACCCTGGTAATAGTTATACCAACTTGTACCGAGTTATACCAATAGCATGTGACAAAGGAGCTATCCCTTTGTCACATGTGGCCGAAAAACTCCGCGTCTGCCGCTCGCCAGGGGCGGAAGGTGGCGGAATCGACCTTTACGTGGGCTGCGGTGGGTACGTCGTACCATTTGACCGTGTAGCCGGCGCCGTGAGAGCAAAAGACCGAGTCGGGCGTGTTGGGCAGATCGGCCTCGGGCTCATAGGCGGCCGTCTCGATTACGCGCTCGGCATCATGGCAAGCCGCATAGCCGGCGAACTCCAGGTACAGATGCCCACGACCACTCGCGTAGGCGGCCACCTCCAGCGCGTAATCCTGCACCTCAGATGCCGGCACGCGACCCACAAGCTTCGCCCGGTCTCCCGCCATCGCCGGCGGCTCGTACTCGGCATCCATGCGCGTGGCATCCGAGAGCGCCCGGCCCACGCACTCCCCCGGCACCTCAAGCTCAAAGTGGTACCACGGCTCCAACAGCACCGCCGCGCCGGCCTCACGCGCCTGCATGAGCCCCTGGCGAATCGCGCGGTACGTGGCCTGACGAAAATCACCGCCCTCGGTGTGTTTGGCATGCGCACGGCCGCCCGTGAGCGTAATGCGCACATCGGTGATGGGCGAGCCCGTCAGCACGCCCAGGTGATCGCGCTCCATGGCGTTGGTGAGCGCCAGACGCTGCCAGTTAAGATCGAGCTCGTCGGTCGAGGTCACGGTGCCAAACTGTACGCCCGAGCCCGCCAGCAACGGCTCCAGGCGCAGATGCACCTCGGCATAGTGGCGCAGTGGCTCAAAGTGACCCACGCCCTCGACCGGCTGCGAAATGGTCTCCTTATAGAGGATGCCGCCGGGCTCAAACGCAATCGAAAGGCCAAAGCGATCGGCCAACACCCGCTGCACGACCTCGAGTTGCACGGCGCCCATCAGCTGTAAATGAATCTGCTCAAGATGAGTGTTCCAGCTTACGCCGAGCATGGGGTCTTCGTCCGCTAACTCAGTCAGCGCTTTGAACACCGCGTGGACATCGTGTTCGCCTGGAAGCACCGTATAGGTGAGGACCGGCGCAATGACGGGCGCATCGCTCGCAGGTTCCGCGCCCAGGGCGTCCCCTGGGCGAACGTGCGCAAGGCCTGTCACGGCACAAATACCGCCAGCAGCAACTTCTTGGGCAAGCTCATACTTTTCGCCGTTATAGATGCGTACCTGATCGACCTTCTGCTCCCATGCCTCGGCGCCGGAACGTCCGTCAATCATCTGCTTGGCATGCAGCGTGCCGCCGGTCACTTTAACCCAAGCCAAGCGCTCGCCACGATCCCCGCGGCTGACACGATAGACGCGCGCGGCAAACTCCGGAAGCCATGCCTGTTCACGCATCAGCGCGCATATGCCGTCCAGCAGCTCGTCCACGCCTTGGTCCTTGAGCGCCGAGCCGGCAAAGCAGGGAAAGAGCTTGCGCTCGGCAACCATGCGCGACAGCGTTGCGACGGAAAGCTCACCCACCCCAAGAAACTCCTCGAGCGCCGCCTCGTCCAACGCAGCAGCGTCCTCCTGAACGGCGCCGCCCGCCAGCAGTTCGCTGGCATCCAGGCAGCCTTCGGAAAGACGCCGCCCAAGCTGTGCCAGCAAAACATCGCGGCCGGGATTCTCCAAATCGATCTTGTTGATATAGATGAACGTCGGGATGCCATAGCGTGCAAGCAGGCGCCACAGGGTTTCGGTGTGCCCCTGCACGCCGTCGTTGGCGCCCACAACTAAAATCGCGTAGTCCAGCGCGCGCAATGTACGCTCCGCCTCGGCCGAAAAATCGACATGCCCCGGTGCATCCACGAGCATGACGTGGGTATCGCCGTGGTCGAGTACGGCCTGCGACGAGAAGATCGTAATGCCACGCTCGCGCTCGATCGCGTCAGTGTCCAGATGCGAATCGCCATCATCAACGCGGCCGCGATTGCGAATACGACCCGCGTTGAACAGCATGGCCTCGGCCAACGTGGTCTTGCCGGCATCGACATGCGCCAAGATTCCAACGACCGCTTGCTTCGACATGGCTCTCCTCTTATTGCAAGCCCATCGCACGCGGCAACGGGCATCCTCGTTCCACACTGGATGATACAATGTACGGGCCGGCGGGCGAAGCGAGCCCTATCCCCCGACCGAGCTCATCGCCCCGCGTTGCCGCGCGGCGATTTTCGTAGGTTCGCGCCTTGCGAAAGCCGGCACCTCCCCTTTTTGTCTGCCCGGGCTCATCTGGGGCGATAACAACGCGAGCCCCACAACAACGCGTTTTACCAAAAATGGCCCCACTCGGGGCCATTTTCATTTCGGTGAAACGCTGGTATGTGACTCGGCCTTTATGCCTCGCGCAGCCAGTCAAACGCAACACGCGGCGTGCCGTCTGACACATGCACGACGCCGGCGCGCTCAAACCCCGCCTTAATACTCGCACCCTGCATGGGCAGGTTGTCCTGATGCGTGTCGATACGCAGGTGATCGGCACGCTCTTTGGCAAAGGCAAACATCGCGGCCGCGATACCGTGCGCGGTGCCGTCGGACGCCACACGGTGCAGCACGGCGTACGGAGTGTCGCTGCGCCATTGCCCGTCCTCAATTACGTCATAGCACTCGTCCGGGCCCGGTAAAAAGGCAAACGTCGCCACCACGCGACCGTCGACTTCGCACACATAGCTGCCACCAGCGGCAATATCGGCAGCCAGTTGCTCGGCAGAAGGCGTGCCCTCGGGCCACTGCGTGGCGTTGCCATGCGCGCGCATAAAGGCGCGGGCGGCGTCATAGATAGCCATGACAGCGGGAATGTCGGTATCGAGGGTTTTTCTGATCATCACACGGCGACCTCACGTTTATTGGTATCACTTTGATTGAGCAATGATACCAACGTTTGGAGAAGGGCGCGAAGCAGATGGGAAGCAAAAAGCGAGCCGCCTGGTCAAAGGCCAAAAGCGAGTTTTTGGGCGCTGCCACGGGCGGCGATATGAGCGACCTGTTTGCGCGCGAGGACGAGCGCCGCGACGCCCTGGACGCCGAGCGCGATGAGGCCTGGCGCTACAAGTCGTGCGAACGCAAAAACCGTTACGACACGCGCGCCGAGGCCGAGGCAGTTATGGCCGACTGCGAAAACCGCGGTCGGCGCGGTTTGGCCTGCTACAAATGCGAATACTGCGGTGGATGGCACCTGACATCGCACCCTTGGAAATAGGCGCCGCATCGACACGGCATTGACGGAGCGCCAGCCATCGCACGCAAGCTACGGGCGCGGCGGCACCAAAACATCGTAACGAACGGCCTTGCCTGCAAGTTGATAGCTCGGCTTAACGCCGGCAAGCAGCGGGCCCTTCACCGGCCGCTTGATAACGACCTTGCGCGGATGCACAGCGAGCGCCGCCTCGA
Organism: Collinsella sp.; assembly: GCA_048244295.1. GTDB lineage: Bacteria > Actinomycetota > Coriobacteriia > Coriobacteriales > Coriobacteriaceae > Collinsella. The sequence goes on along the minus strand of DBFAZJ010000026.1, from coordinate 26,199 downwards.
CCAGCGTTTCCTCATCGGTACACGGCTGTTCCAAATGGTGCAAGAGTTGGAACTTCTTTTTCACCGCCGCGCTCTTGGTGCGCTCGGGAAACATGGGGTCCAGGTACACCGCGTCGGGAGCGGCAAGCTCGCCCCGCCCGGTCAACTCAGCTGTATGGCGAAGACCGGCAATGCTGTCCTCGCCCGCATGAAGGCGCATGCGGGTCACGGCTGTCGCAAGCGCCGGATCATCTGCCGCGCGATCCAGGGCATCCTTGAGGAGCGCCGCGATCACGCAATCCTGCTCATACAGATCGACGGTAAAGCCCGCGGCCGCCAGCAGCAGCGAATCCTCACCAAAGCCTGCCGTGGCATCAATCGCCCATGGCCGCTCGATGCCTTTTGCGCGCGCAGCCTTTACCAGCAACTCTTGTTGCAGACGGCCCTGCTTGAGCCGCGGAAGCATGCGGGTGAAATCGGCGCGCAGCTCCATCGTGCCGTCGGTGAGCGTGAGGCCCTCGGACTTCCCGATCAGTTCAAGCCCCGCGGCCCGAGCAACAGAAAAGGGATCGACGACGCCCATGGGTACTCCTTAACAAGCAAAACGAATACGTGGGGCGCCGTTCATGTCGGCACCCAACCGTCCGCTATTGTCCCACATGCGACATGGCCCACAGCATCCCAATGCAAAGCACCGCCATCAATCCCGTGCACACGGCAGCGATCACAGAATCACCCATGCGCCTTCCCAACGACTGCGGCTCACGCACTTGCCCGGCTCCGTACATCATGGCTCCTCCTTGAGACCAGCTCCTTGTTACGGCCTCATCATCTCAGCGCCGCACATGAGCTGCCATCGATTTACCTTACAGATGGCTTTCCTTTTTGAAAGATTGCCCCGCACAGACGAGAAGCGCTTTCTGACACACACGCCGTCACGTTGAACTACAATGTGCTTCACGATATGTGCAGCATATGGGACGCGCCAGACTGGCAGCGCCCGCATTGAAAGGACTACCTATGAGCGCCGCGCGCAAGACACTCAAAATCCTTGCCCTCATCTATTTTGTTTTGGGCATCGCCAACCTCGTCACTGGAATCGCCGGCGTCGCGACCGGCGGCCTCGATTCCACGTACGGGTCGAACGCCATGCTCGCCGCGGTCGTGATTATCGCCAAGGGCCTCGTCGATCTTGCCGCAGGCGTTGCGGGCATCAAGGGTGCCAACAAGCCTTCGCAGGTAGACGGTGCGTTTAAGCTCGGTATTGTTGCCGCGGTCGCCACGCTTGCCAAGGCGGTTCTCACGCTTCCCGCGTTTGGCGGTGACGCCATCAACTATGGCGCCTTTGTCATCGTGGTCTACGACCTGTTCTTTGTTCAGCAGACACACGCCGTTAAGGCCGAGAACAAGGACCGCTTGTAGGCACCTGTCTCCCATAGCCCCTGCTATCAAGCAGCTAAAAAGGGCCGATCGCGCATCTCCGCGGTCGGCCCTTTACGTTTGCCCAGATAAAACCTGCCAAAATAAACCTGTCCCTTTTTGGTAGGTTAGCTGTGACGGTACTCGGCGATGATGAAGTCGATATCGGTCTGGAGCGTGTCCAGGTTTGCCAGGCGCTCTTTGTCGGCGGGGCGTGTGCGGTAGTAGTACGGCGTCATCTGGAACACCGCCTCGATGTCGGCCTGGGTCTGAAGCGTAATATTCGCAGACACCCGCTGCGTTCCGACCAACTCGAGCTCGGTGGTCTGCGGCAGCTTCTCGTCGTTAAGGTACGGCGTATCGTAGAGCACTTCCTTAAGCCCAAACAGATGGCGTGCACCTGGCACGACGGTGTAGAGCGAGCCCTCGGGCGCCAGCACGCGGGCAAACTCGCGCTCGTTAAAGGGAGCAAAGAGCTCGGTCACCATATCGAAGGCGCCATCGGCCACGGGGATATCCTTCATGTTGGCCACAAAATAGGTCGCATCGCCGCGCTTGGCGGCCAGGCGCACCATCTCTTTGCCCAAGTCGAACCCGTAAGCGTCCACGCCCGGCACCGCGCCCATGGCACTCGTGTAATAGCCCTCGCCGCAGCAAATATCGAGCAGCGTCATGGGGCCGCTCGTAGACGCAGCACGCCCAGACACCTGCTTGCGCACCAGCTCGACCATCGCATCGCGCAACGGTGCGTAGTATCCACGGTTCAGAAAGTCACGACGGCTGCGTGCCTGCGACTTGGGATCGCCCATGGAGTCGCCGCTCTTGGACGAGCGCAGCAGATATAGATAGCCCTCGCGCGCACGGTCAAACCGGTGTCCGCCCGCGCATGCGGCCCCACGCTCATTGTCCACCAACGGCTCATGGCAAACGGGACACAACAACATGGCAACTCCTTAGCGCGAACAACACAACGCACACCATTGTCGCACGCCTTCCCCACCTAGTCATGGGGGACGCTCTTGAATGACTAGTCGTTTAAGAACGCCCCCAACGACTAGCCGATTAGGAGTATCATCATCTGCGCAAATAAGCACGAAAGAGCATGTTAGAGATTGAGAGAGTATGGCTGACACCGTATCTAAGCACATTGACATGACCACCGGCTCGCTGTGGCGCAATATTCCCCTGTTCGCCTTCCCCGTGGCCGCCACGAGCATCTTGGAGCAGCTGTCGAACCTCATCGCCACGGTCATTATCGGTAACTTCTCGGGCGACCAGGGAACCCTCGCCATGGCGGCGGTCGGCTCCAATGTTCCGCTTACCAGTCTTATGCTCAACCTGTTTATTGGCATGTCACTTGGCTCCAACGTGGTCATCGCCAACGCTATCGGCCGCAACGATCAGAACATGGTCAAACGCGCCGTCCATACCTCGATTTTAATGGCGCTCGTGGGCTTTGTCGTCATCGCTCTGGGCGAGGTCTTTGCCGAGCCCATGCTCGCCGCCCTCAACGTCCCTGCCGAGACCATGCCGCTCGCCTCACTCTATCTGCGCGTCTTTTTGCTCAGCATGCCCTCGATCTTGCTCTACAACTTTGAGGCCGCGATCTTCCGCTCCGTCGGCATCACCCGCATGCCGCTGCAGGCGCTTGCCGTGTCCACCGTCCTCAACATTGGCCTGGATCTCATCTTTGTCCCCGTACTCCACTGGGGCGTCGCGGGCGTCGCCATCGCCACCGCCATCGCCTACACTGTCAGTGCCGCTACGCTCTTTATCCGCCTGCTCAAGACCGACTCCGTCGTCCGCGTCACCCTACGCGACCTGGCTATCGACCCCGTCGCCCTCAAGCGCATCGTCAAGATCGGCCTGCCCGCCGGCATCCAAAGCGCCGTCTTTGCCGTCGCCAACATCATCATCCAGTCTGCCATCAACAGCCTGGGCACCGAAGTCATGGCGGCATCGAGCGCCGCCATGAGCCTGGAGTACGTGTGCTACAACCTGCTCAACAGCTTTAGCCAGGCTTGCACCACCTTTGTGGGACAAAATCACGGCGCCCGCCAGATCGACCGCTGCACCAAGACGCTCAAGGTTTGCCTGGTCGAAGGCGGTATCGTTGCACTCACCACGATCATCGTTATTGTCGGCCTGGGACGCGAGATCTTGTCGCTCTTTAACAGCGATCCCAACATCGTCTCGATCGGCTATATCCGCGTGTGTTCGATCTTCCCGGCGTACGCCTTTAGCATGTTCTACGAAAACATGTCCGGCTACCTACGCGGCTTTGGTATCTCGCTCACGCCCGCCCTCATCACCATGATTTGCGTCTGCGGCATCCGCTTCTATTGGGTGTTCTGCGTGTTCCCGCACTTCCGCACCTTTGCGAACATCATGATGGTCTACCCCATCAGCCTGGGCACCACGGCGTTCTTTATGGTCGTAGCGGTACTACTTTGCCACCCGGCACGCACCTATCGCGCCACCCAAGCCAAAGCGACAGCCCGCTAAACACCGCATTCAACGCCACGCCAGTCATTAATTGACAATATGCGAGCTCATATAGTCGATAAAGCGCCTCGTGGCGATGGGCATGGTGTCCCAGCTGCGCCAGGCGGCCACCACGTCGCGCGAGGGGGCATGCACGATGGGCCGCACACGAATATCGGCTCGCATGCCCTCCACAGTACGACGGTAGAGCATGCTCACGCCTAGGCCCTCCTCCACCATCGCCATGATGGTGTAGTCGTCGGTCACCTCACTCGTCACGCGCGGCGACAGCCCATGCGCCGCAAATGCATCGAGCACCAGGCTCTGTTCGCCCTCATCCAGCAGTACAAACGGCTCGGACGCCAGGTCGGCGAGTGTCACCTTTTCCTTTGCCGTCAGCGGATGCGCGGCCGGCAACAATGCCACCAACTCGTCGTGATAGACCACACGCTTCTCGAGCCCAGCGGTAAATCCGCGCGCCGTAAAACAAAAATCAACCACGCCATCGTGCACCCACTGGGCGTTGCGCGTGTAGTCGCCCTGCTTGAGGGTAAAGCGTACGCCCGGGTGCAGCGCCCCAAAGTCGCGGATCACGCGCGGTAACACGGTTCGACTCACGTTGGTAAACGTCGCGATGCGAATATCGGTCGACGAAAGCCCCAGCAGCTCCTGGCGCTTGCCCTCGAGCTCAGCCTCGGCAGTCACAATCTGGCGCAGATACGGCAGATATTGTTTACCGTCGCGCGTAAGCGACACGCCCTGCTTGCCGCGCTCGATAATCGTAGTGCCCAGCTCGCGCTCGAGTGCCTTGACGGCCTGGCTCACCGCACTTTGCGTATAGCCCAGCTCGTCCGCCGCGCCCTTAAGACTGCCGCGATCGACCACCATACAAACAATCTGATACCGCGATGCCATCGCGCCTCCACATCAATGCAGCCGTAAAACCTTTTGCCAGTACTTTTCCTAATGACATTAGCATTTCTTAATCATACTGAAGATACATTCGCTTTACTACATCCACATCTGGGAGCAGAATCCTTTTTGCGAAACCGTTCTGTAACAAAAGGAGTCCCATGGATCGCAAAAAAGCAATCGCGCTCTCATTTTCCGTTCCCGTCGCATGGGGCTTTTCGTATCCCCTCATGAAGATCGGCATGGACAGCATGAACGCCACGAGCATCGTTGCGCTGCGTTGCATTATCGCCTTTGTGGTCTGCCTGCTGCTCTTCCACAAGCGCGCGTTGCACATCAACCGCGACCTTATGGTCCGCGCCGCCATCATCGGCGCCATTATGGCAACCGAGCTCACCTGCATGTGCCTGGGCTCCAGCCTCACCTCCGCCTCCACTGCCGGCTTTTTGCAGAGCCTGACGGTCGTGATCGTGCCGTTTGCCAACGCCGCCCTGCTGCGCCGCGCCCCCGAGCGCAAAGTGCTCATCGGCACCGCCATCGTCACCTGCGGTATGTTGCTGCTCTCGGGCGCCGACTTCACCAGCCTGAACCCGGGCGCGCTCATCATGCTGCTCTCCGCCTTTGTCTACGCCGGACACATCATTGTCGCCAAGCGGTTTGTCGAAGAAGTCGATCCGCTGTCCCTGGGCGTTTGGCAGCTGGGCTTTGGCGGCCTGTTCTCGGGCATTGCCGCATGCGCCTTTGGCGGTTTCACACTTCCCAGCACGCCCAGCGAGGTCGTGGTCGTCGTCGCACTCGCACTCATCTGCTCTGCTTATGGCTTTATCACCCAAACGCTCGTGCAGCCCCACGTGCCCGCCGAGACCACCGGCTTCGCCTTCTCGCTCGAGCCGGTCTGCTCCGCCGTCTTCTCGTTCTTCCTGGTCGGCGAGGTTCTGAGCCCCATCGCCTTCTTTGGCGCCGCCCTCATCCTCACCGGCGTCATGGTAGCAACCGTCGAACTTCCACGCCTTCGCGCACATGGACAGGCTCGCATGACAGGAGCGCCCGAGCACGTCTCGTAGACCCCGCTCTTCATGCAGCCGCGGCATAAAGGCAACCGGTGCGCCTTTACAATAGATGCCAACAGAGCATCTGCCATAAAGGAGCCCCATGGACACCGCAACCCGCGACCTCAACATAGCAACTTGGTTGGGCAATGCGCCGCAGCCGGTACGTGACACTACGAACCAGCTGCTCGAGCGCATCGCCCTTTTGCGTGTCGAGCAAACCATCTACCCGGCACAAGACGACATCCTCAATGCCCTCGCCTACACGCCGGCCGATCAGGTCAAGGTTGTCATCTTGGGTCAAGACCCCTATCACGGACCCAACCAGGCCATGGGGCTGTCGTTCTCGGTCCCCGCGACGCAAACCAAGTTGCCGCCGAGCCTGCGCAACATCTATAAGGAACTCAAAGCCGATCTGGGTTGCCCCATTCCCGCCACGGGAGACCTAACCCCATGGGCACAGCAGGGCGTCCTGCTTCTCAACACCACGCTCACCGTGCGCGAGCATGCCGCCAACTCGCACGCCAAACTGGGCTGGAGTACCCTGACCGACTACGTTATCGAACGCTGCTGCCAGCTACCCCAGCCGGTAGTCTTTTTGGCATGGGGTCGCTTTGCCCAGCAGATGGTCGAAGGCAAGCTCGCCGCAACCGGCGCGGGCAAGGCAACCGGCAAGTTCTGCCTGGCCTCCACGCACCCCTCGCCGCTTTCGGCCAACCGTGCCACGGCAGAACTCCCCGCTTTTATGGGGTCGCGCCCCTTCTCCGCTGCCAATCGGCTACTCGGACAGCACGGCTCGACCCCCGTCAACTGGACTTGCCTCGGCTAAAAATCGATACATCAAAAACGCGCCCGACAGCTTTCCATCGGGCGCGTTTCCTATTCGGGCCAAATAAATTGTGTGCGGCCGGCCTCGCCGCCATCGATCAGCAGGCTCTGCCCGGTCATAAACCGGTTGGTCACGCCCACAAAGTAGATCCACTCGGCGATCTCTTGGGCGGTGGCCCAGCGCTTAAGCGGCGTGAGCTCCATAATCTGGTTCCACAGGTGTTCGTCTTCCATCACGCAACGGTTGAGCGGCGTTATAACGCCGCCCGGGTCCACACTGTTGGCGATGGCCTGCGGTGCCAGGCGGTTTGCAAGGTTCTTGGTGAAGGCGATAACGCCGCCCTTGCTGGCGGCATAGTCGGGAAACTCCGATCCCGTATGCCCGCTCGCCGACCCCACATTGACCACGGATCTGATAGACGGCGCCGGCTTGGCGACAAGCCCCTCCCCCACAAAGGCGTAGCGCTCGGTCACGTTGATGGTGCCATACAGGTTGGCGGCGATGTCGTCTGCCGAATCCTGCGTACCGGCAACGTTCACGATTACCTGAGGCTCAAGGTCACCTGGAAACGAGTTAGGCTCGCGAACATCAACGATCAGATGACGGTAGCGCTCGTGTTCGATCGCCGCCGGCAGCAGGTCAAAGCCCACGACCTCGTGGCCCTCGTCCAAAAAGCGCTGCACGCACGCGGCTCCGATACCGCCCGAAGCGCCCGTGATCAAAACCCGCATACTTGCTCCTTAGGCGGTTGCGTGGCGCTCGAGGTACTCGGAACCCACATTCTCGCGCTCCCAGCCGCGTACGACCTTGTAGCCCACGGGGCTCAGGAAGACCTCGCATAGCAGCTCGGCAACAGCGCCGGTCAGCGAGCACATGAGGACCTGCACCCAGGTCCAACCAAAGAACGTGTGGCTCACCACGATGGCAAAGACCAGGTTGTCGATAAACTGGCCAACACCCGTGGACACATAGGAACGGAAGGCAAAGCTCGCAAAGTTATTCTTCTTGAGCATACGACCGAGCGACTGGTTGAGCGTGGAGTTAACCACGGCAGAAACGAGCATTGCCAGCGAAGAGCCCAGCACCACGTACCAGGTGCCACCGATGGTGGCGTTAAGGGCAGTGTTGACCTCGATCATGCCGGTGTCGTAGTAGGCACCCCACATACCGGGCGTGAGCGAGCATGCCCAAAAGCACAGGCTCACGGCAAGGTTGACTGCCAGCGCGAGGATAGAGATTTTGATGGATGCCTTGGCGCCAAAGCGCTTGCAGATCATATCCTGACACAAAAACGAGACCCAGCTCACCACAAAGCCGCAATCGAGTGCCAGATACGACAGGCTGATGAGCTCTTTGTTGGCCAGCAGGTTCATCATGATGACACTCACGAAAAACAGCGAAACCGTTGCCGCGGGAATGCTCCGCAACAGGACCTTGTAGTCCTCCATGACCTTCTTGATCATTATGTACTCCTTTGGTTTTAGGTTTAACGAGCAGGATATCGGACCCGAACTGCTCGGACGTCTCGGTCTTGAGACGACGGTGGGTATGATAGCCGCTCGCGCGGCATCAGGCAAGTAAATGGCGCGGCAGCCCTGCAGGACCACCGCGCCGATGCGTTAAAAGGCTACGTTGCCAAACTCCGACAGGATCAGGTCGGGGTTGTGGTCGGTTGCCCAATCCACGTTCCACGGGCTCGTGAACAGCAGCAGCTTACCGCCGCGCATGTCCTCGACGCGCAGCGTGTCGCGCGTGAGCGAAAGGCCTGGGATATCGATGGTGTCGGGGTCATTCTGGATCCAGCGGATGTCCGTATAGGGCAGTGGCTGGCGACGAACCTCAACACGATACTCGGCCTTGAGACGGCGCTCGAGCACCTCAAACTGCAGCACGCCGACCACGCCCACGATGACGCTCTCCATGCCGGCACCCAACTCGCGGAAGATCTGGATGGCACCCTCCTGGGCAAGCTCCTCCATGCCCTTGACGAACTGCTTGCGCTTGAGCGTGTCGACCTGCGTAATACGAGCGAACATCTCGGGGGCAAACGTCGGGATCTGCGGATACTGCACGTGGCGCTTGCCGGAGCACACGGTGTCGCCGATGCTAAAGATACCCGGGTCGAACAGGCCCACGATATCGCCCGCGTACGCCTCGTCCACGATGGCGCGGTCATCGGCCATCATCGACGTGCCCGTGGCAAGCTTAAGCTTGCGGTTGCCCTGCACGTGGAAGGCGTCCATGCCGCGCTCGAACTTGCCCGAGCAAATGCGCACAAAGGCGATGCGGTCACGGTGATTCTTGTCCATGTTGGCCTGGATCTTAAACACAAAGCCGCTAAAGTCGTCACGGCAGGGATCGACCGGTTCGCTGGTGAGCGTATCGGTATAGGCGCGCGGCGTCGGGGCCAGACGCAGGAACTCCTTGAGGAAGGGCTCCACGCCAAAGTTGGTGAGCGCCGAGCCAAAGAACGCCGGGCTCAGCTTGCCGCAGGCCACGGCATCCAAGTCGAGCTCGTCGCCGGCACCATCGAGCAGTTCGATGTCGTCCATCAGGTTCTTATGGTTTTCCTCGCCGATAAGCTCGTCCATGGAGGGATCGCCCAGCTCGGCCTCGACCTCGGCGACCTTCTTGGTGGCGTTGGCGTGACCGTCGCCCTCAAAGGCGATAACGCGACGCGTCTGACGATCGAACACGCCGCGGAAATTGCGGCCGCTGCCGATCGGCCAGTTCATGGGATAGGTGTTGATGCCCAGAACATTCTCAATCTCTTCCATGAGCTCGAACGGGTCGCGGGCCTCGTGGTCGAGCTTGTTCACAAAGGTGAAGATGGGAATGTGGCGCAGCGTACAGACCTTAAAGAGCTTTTTGGTCTGGGCCTCGACGCCCTTGGCGCCGTCGATGACCATGACCGCAGCGTCGGCGGCCATAAGGGTACGGTAGGTATCCTCCGAGAAGTCCTGGTGGCCGGGGGTATCGAGGATGTTGACGCAGGCGCCGTTATAGGTGAACTGCAGCACCGAGGAGGTAACGGAAATGCCGCGCTCCTTCTCGATATCCATCCAGTCCGAGACGGCGTGCTTGGCCGAGCTCTTGCCCTTGACCGAACCGGCGGTCTGGATGCTGCCGGTATAGAGCAGCAGCTTCTCGGTAAGCGTGGTCTTACCGGCGTCCGGGTGGCTGATGATCGCGAATGTGCGGCGCGACGAGATTTCATCCGACAGGCTTGCCATGCGGATCCTTTCTTGCGTTCTATATGCATTACGTCGATGTAACTGCCCTATTGTAGCCGTGAAACCTCGCCATAGGGCACCTATCAGGACAAATTCATCAGTCAGAACGTGAACGACTAGTTATCGAAAGCATTCTGCAGCAGGCTGTCTCAATCTGTAACAAGCAGAGCTTATTTGGCCCCCTATCTGTTACAGATTGAGACAAACAAACTTGCCCGCCGGCACAATCTCAATCTGTAACATCTAGCCGCCCAAATTGGGTCTAGCTGTTACAAATCGAGATAAACGGGAAGGCGAGCAGCCAATGTCTCGTTCTGTAACATCTAGTCGTGCAAATCGGCTCTTGCTGTTACAGATTGAGACAAATAGGCAGGCGGGCAAATAACATCTCGATCTGTAACAGAAGGCGACCCAAAACGGACCCAGGTGTTACAGATTGAGATTGTTTTGGAGCAAGCGCGGCGCCGATGGGCTATTCCACATTTAGCTCTTGCATAACTGTGCATAGTGTATATATACTGTGCTTACCGGTTATATACACGTGTAGCCCAACAGCTAAGGAGCCGCTGTGGACATTATCCTATCCAATTCGAGCGACAAGCCCATCTACGAGCAGATATCCTCGCAGGTCAAAGCTCAAATCCTTTCGGGCACGCTCGCCGCGGGAGCCAAACTCCCCAGCATCCGCGCACTCGCGAGCGACCTGGGCGTGAGCGTCATCACCACCAAGCGCGCCTACGCCGACCTGGAGCAGCTCGGGTTTATCTGCACCGTGCAGGGCAAGGGCTGCTTTGTCGCTGAGGGCAACCAGGAGCTTTTGCGCGAAAACCAGCTCTGCCATATCGAAGAGCTGCTTGCGAAAGCGGCAAGCCAAGCCGAAGCCCTGGGCGTCACGCGCGACAAACTGCACGAGATGCTCGACCTGGTAGCCCCCGAAACCATGCAGTAGCCATCTGCAAGAAAGGCTATACCATGCAAAACTTGCTTGAACTCAAAGGCATCTCACGCACTGTAAGCGACCGCTTTTCGCTGCGTGATGTCACGCTCGCCGTGGAGCCCGGCCAGATTGTTGGCTTTGTGGGCGCTAACGGTGCCGGCAAGACAACGACCATTCGCGCCGCGCTCGGGCTTATCAAGCTCGATGCCGGCGAGGTGCGCCTGTTTGGACAGCGCTGTGGCGCCGACGCGCCCGATGAGACACAGCGCTGCCTGCGCTCCCGCGTCGGTCTCGTCCTGGACACATGCCCCTTCCCTTCAACGCTCAAGGTGGGCCAGATCGAGGCACTCGTAGGCCCGGCGTACCCCACGTGGGACCGCAAAACGTTCGCCGGATTCATCGACCGATTTGGCCTCGATCCCAAGGCAAAGGTCAAGGACCTCTCCCGCGGCATGGGCATGAAACTACAGCTTGCCTGTGCACTCAGCCATAATGCCAAGCTACTCCTTTTGGACGAAGCCACCGCGGGCCTCGATCCCATGGCGCGCGAGGAACTGCTCGATGAGCTGCTTGCCTTTGTCGCCGACGGTCAGCACAGCGTGCTGCTCTCGAGCCACATTACGTCCGACCTCGATCGCGCCGCCGACCGCGTCATCTGCATCGATAACGGCTCGATTGTGTTTGACCTGCCGCGCGAGGACATTACCGACCGAGCCGGCATCGCCCACTGCACCCAAGCGCAGGCCGCCGAGCTTATGGCTTGCGTCGAAGGTGCCCATGCCGCCTGCCACGCCTACAGCGTGGACGTGCTCGTGCCCAACCGCCGCGAAACGCTCGAGGCCTTTCCCGAGATTCCCTGCGATCGGTCAACCATTGACGACTATCTTCGCCTCACGCTGAAAGGGGCTTCGAAATGAAACGCGCCTTTATGTCCGAGCTCGCCATCGCTCGCACGCTCATCCCGAGCATTGCGGGCGTCGGCCTGTTCATCTTCGTCGTGCTAACCCTTGCCAACGCATCGGACGGCGATTCCGGTATGAGCGCCGGCGCCTGCGCGGTCAGCGCCATGTCGCCCATCATAATCATGAACTCACTGGCTGGCTACGATAACCAAAACGGCTGGGAGCGCTATCGGGCAACGCTGCCGTTCTCGCGCAAAGACATCATCTGCGCACGCTACCTGTGCATTATTGCTTTCTCGGCCGTCATGGCATGCGCCGCCGTGCTTTTGAACATCATCGCCCTTCCGTTCTTCGATCACACGGGCATTCCCTCGACGGGACAGACCGTCTTTGAGATCACAATAGCCTCCGCCGCATCGATGCTCATCTCCCTCATGATGGTGTTTTTGGCACAGCCGCTGTTCTTTCGATTTGGACACATGGAGGCGCTGCGCCTTTCCGTCGGCCTGTTTGCCCTGATGGGCTGCGGTACCATGGCAATGCTGAGCTCTTCCAACCCCATTAGCAACTGGCTCATGTCGATTGCCGGAGCGAATCCCGATCCTGCCGTCCTTGGCGGTCTGTGCGCAGGAATTGCCGTACTGGCCCTCGCGCTATGTGCAATCAGCTGCGCTGTCAGCACCAAGGTCTATCGAGCGCGCGACCTGTAATCGACAGCTAAAGGGCTTGGGCGGCACCCCACCCCATTTACTAGATAAGACGAAGCAGCAACAACGTCGCTAGTACCCTTCACGGCACACCGTTTAGATCTTGGCAACCAAAGAAAGGTCGACAGCATATCTCGATTCGAGTCTTAACCAAATGCCTTCTCGAAATATGGCCCTGCCTCGCCACAGCGATATCAAAGCTTCATGGCGGGACGGTATCATCGGACGCACGCCGTAAATCTGGCGCGGTCGTTCTTGGGGAGGCATTTCGCCCGTGTCGTGGGTCGTCGCAGCATTTGCGTCAGCACTCTTTGCCGGCATCACATCCATCTTGGCCAAATGCGGCATCAAACAAACCGATTCCGATGTCGCAACCGCCATCCGTATCTGCGTGGCGCTCGTTTTCGCCTGTGCAAAACACCATCGCCATTGTGCTGAGGAAACTCTAAACGACAACCGCGCGGGGCCGTAGGGATGCGGCCTCGCGCGGTTCCTTTCTTAATGAGTTTTGGGGCAGATCGACAGCCGTTACATCCTCACGCCGGGCTTGGGATGCCTGTACTGACCGTGGGAGGCCGTGCGCTTACCGTGCGAGATGGAAAACTTGGGACAACAGTGCAGGCAACGAAGGCAGGCTGCGCACTCCGGCTTTGTCCAGACGGGAAGGCCGTCGCGCATCTCGATCGCCGCCATGGGGCAGCGCTTGGCACACAGGCTGCAGCCGATGCAGTGATCGGCATCGACGGCAAACTTGTTCGTCTGTTGCATGCGCGGCAGCCCAATTGCGTGATACGCGCACGATACAAACAGAGGCACGCGATGGCGCATCATGTTGCCCGTGCGGCGCGCCCGAACTGCCTTAATCGCCGCATCGATCTGCACCTCGGCCGCCTTGTTGATGTTCTCGACCTTTTTGGAGTCGGACAAATCAAACACGGGCGTCCAGGTATCGGGCATCTTGACGCTCATCGCTGCATCCAACTCGAGCCCACTCTCGTGTAGCAGATCGCGGGCGAACTTGGCCGATTGCCCAGTCGTCGAACCATATGTCGAGACATAGAACGTATACGGGCGCTCGCCGCCCTTTGCGCCGGCAGCAATCGACAGGTCGGCAGTCTTTATAAACTCGATCATCGGCGTCGGCAAGCCACAGGCATACACCGGGGCGACAAACCCCAGCTGGCAGGGACTTTCCGTCACAGCAAGGTGAAAGGCCTCGGCATCAAAACGCTCAATCGACATAACTTTGTCGTCTGTCGCCGCCGCAATGCGACGCGCCACATGATCGCTGTTCCCCGTCGCGCTAAAGTACAGAATCATCTCGCACCTCTGGAATTGACTCGTGAAAAACCGCACTACTTGCGCAGCGGCTTGGGTAACGGGATACCGGCGGCGATGACAGCCGCAATGATCATGCAGACGATACCCTTGAGTGGGAAACACATGAGCAGCAGGCCCACGACCATGACCGGCTGGCGCATGACCGCACCCATCGTCGATGCCGTGCAGACGGCGACGCAAAAGACCGGATCGGCGCCGGTGAGGATGGCAAGGCCGTAGCCCAGGCTCACACCCGAGAAGATAACCGGGAAGAAGTGGCCGCCACGCCAACCAAGGTTGATGAGGGCGGGCGTCAGCATGGCCTTAACAAGACCGGTCGCGATAAGCACGCCAGCGGGAATGGTCAGGTAGGTTTCCATGAGCACGTCGGCCTGGGTCTCGCCGGCAAACATGGTGTAGGGCAGAACCGTGCCACAGATGGCGAGCGCCAGACCGGCTAGCATGGCCTTGACGACAGGACGCTCCCCTATTGCATGAGACAGTGCCTCGCTCGCATGCTCAGAGACAAAGTACAGCCATCCGCAAACGGTGCCGACCAACGCCAGCGGAATGAGCCAGACAAGTTCCAGGTTGCCCACCACGGCAGCCTCGAACCTCGGCATGCCCATGCCGCCGCCCACAAGCTGGCCGAGCAGCAGGTAGGTGCCCAGACCGACGGCAATCGCAATGCCGTAGACCACCGTCTTTTGCGCCTTGGGCAGCTTGATGGTGATCTCGCCGGACGCGGATTCATCGTCGGCGTCTTCGCCCTGGCCGTCAGCACTTCCGGCAAGCGGTGCCACAAAGCCAAAGACGGGCGCGGTAAAGAGCGCCGTCAGGGCAGCCTGGGTGCCCAGCAGCGTGAGCTCCCTAAACTCAGCTCCAAAGCGACGCATGCGATCGCCGACCCAGCTGCACAGACCCGCGATAACGCCGGTCAGGCCGGCCTCCGGTCCAATGCTGCCACCAAACAGCAGCGGCAGCAATGCCGCGAGCGAAAGCTTGCCCAGGTTGTCGTACGGGTAGCGCCCGTCTTGCTTAACCTTAGCCATCACCTGGTTGAGGTCATCGGTCTTGGTGCCTGTCATCTTTTCGTACAGACCGATTAACAGGCCGCCCAGCAGGCAGACAAAAAACGGGTATGGCAGAAAGCCAAACGGGCCGCTGGCGAGCTCGGGCGAAGCGACGCCCAGCGCGTGCGGAATCTCGGTCCATAGATAGTCGATGCCGTGCTCCATCGCAAAAAAGAACAGCCAGACCGCGGCACCTGCGAACGCACCGGTCACGGCAACGCTGACCAAAAACAGCGCTCGGTTCGTGGGTTTAGCGAGCTTATCCATCGGGTCCTCCCGCGGTCAGAGTCGACATAGATACGTTTTATTGTAGAACGAGCGTGGCCCAGACAAGCCAACCGTCTGCGCTGCAAACGAAGCCACCGGGGACCACGGCGGGACAGGCTCAAGGCTTATCCGTTGATAATTGATGCGATTTCGCACAGATCCTCGGCAAAGTAAATGCCTTGCTGGCGCTGCGGGCTCGAAAGTCCCTTATCAATCATGTGCTCGAGCAGCGCCTTAAGATCGTTGTAGTAGCCCCCGAGGTTGTACAAGATGCATGGCGCGTCCAAATGTCCCAACGACACCGCGGACATAACCTCGGCAATCTCCTCGAGCGTGCCCGTCCCGCCGGGAAAGGCGATGAAGGCATCACCGAGCTCAATCATCTTGGCTTTGCGCTCGGCCATATCACTCGTCACGATAAGGTCGTCGATTCCGTCGTGCTGAAACTCGGCCTCGATAAAAAAGCTCGGCTCAACACCCGTCACGTGTCCACCTGCCTCGAGTACGCTATCGGCGAGCGCGCCCATCAGTCCCGATTTGGACCCGCCGTATACCAGCGCGTGTCCGTTGGCGCCAATCCAGTTGCCCAGCTCCTGCACCGCGGGCAGAAACGCCGGGTCATTGCCGGCACTGGCACCCAGATACACGGTGATATTCATATTCAGTCCCCCTGTTGTGGCGCGCGACGTTCGTCTTAGCGCTGGCGTCGACGATATTCGCGCACGCGACGCGAAAGATCGGCAAGCTCGTCGCGATCGAGCTCTTCCAAATGCTCCAGATCATCCATAAAGCGCGCCATGGTGTCCTTTTGACGCATCTTGATGAGCGTATTGCAGTAGTTCACCGCCACGCCTGTGAGCATAGCGATGTAGAAGATGCTGATAACGCTCAAGACGACGGTAATGGCGCGGGCAACCGGCGTTTCGGCCGGAATGTCACCAAAGCCGATCGTTGAGACCGTCTCAAAGCTAAACCAGAGCCCATCACCAAACGTGAGGGTCGTGGGCTCGGACAACCAAACGGCCGTCGAGCATAGCAGGTAAAAGATAAGAAACAGGCCCGTGATGCGCGCAAAGCCAGCCTGTCGCAGCACATCGGCAAGCGTCCTCAACCTGTTCATCGCGACCCTTTCCACGGACGACCAATCACGTTCGCTCGGTATTGTCCCACAACCGACAGTTAGGGGCGTTCCTTTTGTGCTGGCAGAAAGGGACCGTCCCCAACTGCCGGGCGGAACCGTTTAGCGGTGCTGCTGCCGGCTGGGCAGGCTGAGCTGGTATCCTTATGCGGTAATGTCTCGATTCGTTAGGATTGCATGTGAGAGCTGCCGCTGTCCTTCGTTCAGTTATATATCGCACCCTGGCCGTCGCGCTTACCGCGCTCGCCGTACTGAGCGCCGTCGCGCCCGCCCCTGCCTTTGCCGCCGACTCCGATCAGCAGGCCAAGACGGTCCGCGTTGGTTGGCTCGTCAACAACGAGGGCTTCCAGGACGGCACCCCCGGCGAGCGTCTCTCGGGATGGGGTTACGAGTACCTCCAGACCCTGTCGTACTACACGCCCGGCTGGCGGTACGAATACGTCTCCGGCACCTTCACCGAGCTTATGGACATGCTCGAGGCGGGCGAGATCGACCTCATGCCCAACATCTCCTACTCCGAGGAACGCGCCCAAAAGCTGCTCTTTTCCTCGAACCCCGAGGGCACCGAGCGCTACTACATCTACGCCAAGCCCGAGCGCGACGATCTGGCCAAGGGTGACCCCCAAGCGCTCCAAGGCCTTACCATCGGCTGCAACCCCGGCGTTATGCAAACCTTCGTTGGCCAGCAGTGGCTCGCCAACGAAGGAATCGCCTGCACATACAGGGAGTATGACGGAAACTCCGTTCTCTTTGACGCACTCGCAAACAACGAGGTCGATGCCATCATCATGAACGACACGACCTCGTCGCCCAGCGCCTCCCCCATGCTCTACATTGGTTCGAGCGACTACTATTTTGCCGTCCCCAAAAGCCGCCCCGACCTGATGGACGACATCAATGCCGCCATGTCGGCAATCGCCCGCGTCAACCCACGCTATAACGACGAAGTCAAATCTCACTACTCGGCCCAAAACAGCGGTTCATCATCGCTCAACGGCCCCGAATGTTCCTGGCTCAAAGCAAACAACAACACCATCACGCTCGGCTACATTACGGGCAAACTCCCCTACTGCAACGAAGACGAAGACGGCAAAATGGAAGGCTCGCTCGCATCGCTTGCGACGACGCTACACGATAAATTTGGCATTACGGTCAAAACCGTCGCCTTTGATAGCTACAAGATGATGTCAAAGGCCCTGTCAGAGGGAAGCATAGACGTTGCGCTGCCGGCATACCGAGATTACTGGTTTGCCGAGCAATCAGGCGTTGTGCAGTCGATATCGTTGGGGACCATGTCCCTCACCGCCATCCACACCGGCAGTAACCTGAAAAAAGACCTTCAGAACATCGCCTGTACCAAATCATCGTTTGTCAACCGAAATGCACTTGAAAGTCTATTCCCCACAGCGACCGTAACCGAATACCAATCCGACGATGAAGCGTTCGACGCCCTCAGGAAGGGAACGGCACACTGCATCGTCGCTCCCAGTTCACGCGTAAAAACCCTCGGTGACCGTTATGATCTCGAGGACTGCGAGACGGTCGAGCTCCCTGACACCTGTGACCTCGCGTGCTTGATGTCGCGCGGCAAGCCCGAGCTGTTGGGAATCATCAACAAGGGCATCATCAATGCCGGAGAATCGCTCTCCGCAAGCAATTTCTCCTCCACGTCGTACACGGCCCAGGAATCCAACACGCTTCAATTCCTTTACCGCAACCGCACCGCCATTGCAGCTACCCTCATCGGTATGTTGTCGGTCGGCATCGTCCTGCTCATCTGGGCGCTCGTGCGCGCTCGAACCGAGCGCAAAAAAGCCGACGCTGCCAACGCCGCTAAGACGGCATTCCTCACGCGCATGAGCCACGACATCCGTACGCCGCTCAACGGCATCCTGGGCCTTATCGAGATCGAGGAATTGAAGGAAGGCGATATCCAGGTCGCCCGCGAGAGCCGTGCCAAGGCGCGTGTCGCCGCCAATCACCTGCTCTCGCTGATCAACGATATCCTCGAGATGGGCAAAATCGAAGACCGCAAGCTAACACTGGAACATGCGCCTTTTAACCTCAAAGAGCTCTGTGACGATGCGCTGGTGCTGTGCAAGCTCCGCGCGTCTGGTAACGGCATCACAATGCAGGACAATAGCCTGCCGTACGCCACGGGGCCATACATGATCGGCAGTCCCACCCATATCCGACGGATCATAATCAACCTGCTAGACAACAGCATTAAGTACAACAAGCACGGTGGCTCCGTCACCTTTAGCTCACAGACCAAGTCACTCGATGACGGGCGCGCGCTCTTTTGCTTTAGCGTTTCGGATACCGGCATTGGCATGGCTCCCGAGTTTTTAAAGCATATCTATGAGCCGTTTGCCCAAGAAGGTGACGATGCGCGCAGCAAGTTCCAAGGAACCGGCATGGGCATGCCAATCGTCAAGTCGCTTATTGAACTGATGGGCGGCACCATCGAAGTCACCAGCGAACTCCATGTGGGCACCACGTTCTACGTGGAAATTCCGCTCGATATCGACAAGAACCCCCGGGCGCGGGCGAATACGGTCGAGAGGGCGCTCGACTGCTCGCTCGCCGACATGAACGTGCTGCTCGCCGAAGACAACGAATTGAATGCCGAGATTGCCCAGACGCTGCTAGAATCCGAGGGCGTCGTGGTCACCCGCGCCGCCAACGGCAACGAAGTCGTCAATCTGTACCTATCGCATCCCGCCGGCAGCTTCGATGCGATCCTGATGGACATTATGATGCCGGGCATGGACGGTTACGAGGCAACCCGCGCGATTCGCCTGAGCGAGAAGGTCGATGCAGCCGATATCCCCATCATCGCGCTCACCGCCAATGCCTTTGCCGAGGACGCCAAGGCGGCACACGACGCCGGCATGAACGCCCATCTGTCCAAACCGCTCGACTTTAACAAGCTCAAAAACATACTCGCCCGCATCAAGAAAAACGGATCCGTTTCGCTATAGTTTGTGCTCAACCACCACGCACGACCAGAAAGGAAGCCAACGATGTTTAGGCCCTTACGTCGAAAGAAACGCGCCATCACTGACGAGGAAGCGCGCGAACTGCTCGCTACCTGCAAGCGCGGCGTCTTTGCCGTCAACGGCGACGATGGCTACCCGTACGCCATTCCCGTCAACTACTTCTTTGACACCGAGCACGACAAGATTTATTTCCATGGCGCCAAAGCCGGCCACAAGGTCGACGCACTCAAGCGCGATGACAAGGTCTGCTTTACCGTTTACGGCAACGAGTGGCACAAGGACGGTGACTGGGCTCCCTACGTTATGAGTACCGTGGTCTTTGGCCGCTGTCGCCTGGCGAACGACACTCCCGCGTTTATCGAAGACAAAGTCCGCCAGCTCGCCCTTAAGTACTACCCTTCCGCCGAGGAAGTCGAAGAGGAAATCGTCAAGGACATTAAGGGCGTCCAGCTCTACGAGATTACGATTGAGCATCTCTGCGGCAAGCAGATTCAGGAAAAGTAAGCCCCTCAGCAGGCCTCATCAATAGCAATACGGCCCGGTTCCAACCAACATTGGAACCGGGCCGTATGCTTATGAAGCGTCGGCGGCTATGTGTGCAAGCGCCTCAACGAGCTCCTGCGAGCTCACGGGTTTACTCAGGTGCGCGTCCATGCCCGCCTCACGCGAAAGCCTGCGGTCGTCGGCAAAGGCGTTGGCGCTCACGGCGATAATCGGCGTGGTCGCGGCATCCTCGCGATCGAGTGCTCGAATCTGACGTGTGGCCTCAAGGCCATCGATGCCCGGCATCATGATGTCCATCAAAACCACGTCGTACTCGTGCGGCACGCTCGCGGCAAACATCTCGACGGCAGACTCGCCATCCTTAGCATGCGTCACGACGGCACCGGCACGGCTGAGCGTAAACTGCGCGATCTCGGCATTCAGATCGTTATCCTCTACGAGCAAAACGCGCAAGCCCTGGAGTGCATCGCCATCGCCCGCATCCACGCGAACTGCCTGAGGAATCTCGGAGCGGTCGCACTTCTCGAACGGCAGGCGGATGGTAAACGTCGTCCCCTGCCCCAAGACGCTCGTAAAGCTCATGGTTCCGCCCATAAGCTCGACCAACTGTTTTGCGATAGGCGCGCCCAGGCCAGTTCCCGACGAAGCGCCTTCCACCTGTTGCTCCTCGCGGCAAAACGGCTCATAGAGGTGCTGTTGGAACTCCTCGCTCATGCCAATACCGTTGTCGGCGATTGTGTATTCATAGACGGGGACGCCATCCGCTGGCTCCACCTCGCGGCACACCAGGCGAACATAGCCGCCCTGGCGGTTGTACTTGACGGCATTGCCGGCAATATTGAGCAACAAGCGCTTGAAATGTGTCACGCTCACCCGCGCATAGGGATGATTAAGCGTCTGCTGGTCGCAGATAATTGTCACCAGACGCTCCTCGGCCTGGCGCTCCAGAATATCGCGCACTTCACAGTTGAGGGCCACCAAATTTATGGGCACAAGGTTCAGATCGACCTGCCCGCTCTCCAGGCGACTCATATCCAGGGCCTCGTTGGCAAGGTCGAGCAGCAGTCCCGATGCCGTCCAGATCTTTGAGCGGCACTCGGTCTGCTTTTGCAGATCGTCCGCATTGGCATCGCCGACCTCGACCATGCCGCGAATGCCGTTGATGGGCGTGCGCAGATCGTGGCTCATGCGACGCAAAAACTCCGTCTTTGCCGAGTTGGCAGACGAGGCCTCACGCGCTGCCTTTGCAAGCTTGTCGCCATAGTCGCGCTCCTGCTGCAGCAAGTCCGTCAAACGTCGACGATCAGCGCGGCGACGCACCATCACAACAGTGGCTATAACACCGCTGTAGAGCACCAGCACGCCGGCAGCAACAGCCGCGACGACCTCAAAGTAGCGCTGCGCCGAGGCATAGGTGTACACGTAGAAATTTCGCGCTTTACCAAATGTGCCCAGATACCACTCCCCGTTGGCGTTAACCAATCTGACCTTACCAGCCAGGCATCGATCCTTAATACCGTCGACAATGATGGCGTCCGTCGCAGGCAGATCGAACACGCCCAATATGGTGGGTTCAACGGCATTGGTCGCAACGACCTTGCCGTCTCTTTCGATCACAATATTGCCGCTATCGATTGTTTCATAGCCATCGAGCAGACTCTGCAGTTTGAGCGTATTGCTTGCAACCGCCTTCGCGCTCTGATGCCTTACCGCGATAACGATACCCTCGCCATCTTGCCGAGTCACGCAGCCAATGTCTGCGACCGAATCATCCGAAAGCGTAATGCGGGCGGTATAGGACTTAAGCGGATGGGCTGCCACCTCCAGCACGGGCGTTTCTTTGAGATACGTAGCAAGCGACTCGTAGCCCACGCCATCCGTCGAGGACTCGGACACCAAATTGCCCGATGCGTCCGTCACGATCAGTGCGCTCACGTTGAACTGGTCGGCATATTGCTCCAGCATGGCGTTATCCACCGAACCGTCGCGCTCCATATCGCGCGCTGTCTCTCCGGCGATCTCCATAACGCGAATCAGGTTTTTGGTCGTATAGGCGCTATTGAATGCATCGTAGGAAAGGCTCTGCGTCGCCACGTAATCGACAACGTCGGCAAAGCGCTGCTCGGCCTGAGCTGTCGTGTAGCCGTAGCTCATCATGCCGGCAACAACCGAGAGCGCTATCCCCAGCAGGGCGACAAGGAGCCATACCCCTGTCGAACGATTACCCCGCTCCTGAGCGGCGTGGTCGGGTGCATCGATCATGACAGGCCCTCCATATTCAAAAATGGCGAAGGGTCATCAAAGTACTTTGACACCAGACGTTCCATGGTGCCATCGGCAAGCATTTCTTGGTAGGCACGGGTGAGTTTAACGTCAATGCCGCGCGTATCGTTGATATCGAAAGCGGTGCCCAAACCAACCTCTAGCAGCGGCTCATCCAAAATGCGATACGTCACACCATAGTCTTTTTCGTAGGTGAGCAGCGAGGACTCATGCGCGGCGATGGCGTCGACCAGACCTTCGACGAGCGCCGGGTTCAGGTATGAGCGGTCCGAAAAGCAGTAGAGCTCTTTGATCTGCGGAACGTTTTCATTTGTATGATTGAGCAAAATGTCCTCGGGCTTGGTGGTGGACTGGACCGCCACGACTTTATCCTCAAGATCGGCAAGCGTGTAGATATCGCTCTGGGGATCGACCGCGACCACCTGGCGGCTCGCAAGGTACGGGCCGGCCCAACGATACTCGTTTTCGCGACCCGTCATGCTAAAGCTACCCATGACGCAATCGAGCTCGCCGCTCGCCAGTAACTCGTTCTTCTTTTCCCAATCGATCAGCTGGTACTTTGGCTTGTAACCAATGCGGGCCAAAGCCTCGGTCAATATCTCGACATCCAGGCCAACGATATCGCCGTACTCGTCGGTATACACAAACGGTGGATAGAGGTCGCTGCCAACATTGAGCGTCTTAAGGTTGTCGTCTTTGGCCTGTGAGGCGTCCAGGCCTTCTAATGCAGACGTCGAGACCCTGCCATTCGACCCGGAACAGCCGGCTATCGCTACGACAAAGGCACACGCTACCGCAAGCGCAACAAACAACGATATGGCAACCGAGCGACGGGGTCTTTTCATCGAGCTCCAGAAGATCCTATTCACAGACTGAAACGGAAAAAAATAATAGCAAACGAAACCACGCGAGCGCCCAATGGTTACAGGCGTTTTACCATGCGGGGCCTTCCAGCCGACTTGGCAGAAGGCCCCGCATGCAGCACACGCCTACCGTGCATTAAAAACGTAGCGGTCCAGGCGGTCGCACGCTTCCCTCACGCGCGAAAGCGGCAGCGCCAGATTCACGCGAATGTGGCAGGGCCCGTGGAACGGACGGCCATCCTGGTAGCCAACGCCCACGCGCGCCCCCTCGTCGAGCAACCACTGAATATCGCGGCCATGCTCGCGGCACCACTCGGTGCAGTCCAGAAACACCATGTACGTGCCCTGCGGACGCGAATAGGACACGCCCTCAAAATGCTCGTCCACGTAATTGCAGAAGTACTCGATATTGCCGGCAAGCACCTGATTGAGCTCGTCCACCCACTCGTAGCCCTGCGGCTGGTAGGCACCGATAAGCGCATGCATGGAGAGGACGTTCATCTCGTTGTAGTGGGTCTTGTTGGACACGGCGCACACGCGGTCGCGCAGCGTCTCGTTATAGATGATGTGGTAGCTGCCGACCAGGCCCGCCAGGTTGAACGTCTTGCTGGGCGCGTAGAGGGCAACCGTGCGCATGCGGGCATCCTCGCTCACCGACTGCGTTGGGATATGCTTGTGCCCCGGCAGGATGATATCGGACCAAATCTCGTCCGAGATCACCACGCAATCGTGCTGGCGATAGATGTCCATGGCGCGCTCGATCTCGTCGCGCTCCCATACGCGGCCGCAGGGATTGTGCGGAGAGCAGAACACCGCAGCATGGATGTGGTTTTGGGCGAGCTTGTGCTCCATGTCCTCAAAGTCCATACGCCACACGCCCTGATCGTCGAGCTTAAGCGGGCTGTGGACAATGTGATAGCCCGCGGCCTCAATGGACTTGGTAAAGCCGATGTAGGTAGGGCTATGGACCAGCACCGCATCGCCCGGCTGAACATACGCACGCAGCGTCGACACGACACCGCCCAGCACGCCGTTTTCGTAGCCGATATGTTCAGGGCGCAGGCCCTCGACGCCATTGCGGCGGCTCTGCCATTCGATGATGCGGTCGAAGTACTCGGGGCGCGGATTAAAGTAGCCAAACATGGGGTGCTGGGCACGCTGAATGATGTGCTCCTGGACCGTGGGCACCGTGGCAAAATTCATGTCGGCCACCCACATGGGAATGCGGTCGAAGCCCTCGTCGGGTGCGTTCGGAGCCATACCGGGGATCTCGCCCCAGGAGTCAACGGCAATGGAGTCCATGCCGTGGCGGTCGATGATTGAAGTGAAGTCGTATTTCATGCTGGACTCCCGTGCAGAGTGGAATGATTCGATAGGCGTTATTGTCCACCAGCACGGGCGATTTTGGCATGGGGTTTGGCGCTTAATTTGACGGGTGCGGACAAATGGCTGGTTAGTCCCGCGCGTCGTTGACGGCGACTACGGTTAGCTGGGTTTCATCGACCGTAAAAGATATGTCGAGCCCGGCGAAGGCCAGATGATAGACGCGGTTTGGCTCGTGTTTACTGCCCGCGCGGCGCGGATCTTGGCGAAGAACCTCGACCAAGCCGGGGAGCTTTGCGGGCGAGACCATATCCTGCAGCACTTGCGGGAACTCAACATCGAGCTCTTGCCACGGAGCACTCTCAATCCAGCCGCCGGTCGCATCCGGGTGGCAGTCGGCAAATGGAATGTAGGGCTTAATGTCGTAGATGGGCGTGCCGTCGCGCAGATCGGCCCCCAGCACATGGATGATGGGGGCATCGTCGGTGAACTCGACACGATCGAGCTTGACGCAGGTAAGACCGATGGGATTAGGGCGAAACGGACTGCGCGTGGCAAATACGCCCACGCGCTCGGCTCCACCCAGACGCGGCGGACGCACGGTTTTCGACCACTTGACGTTGGTGCCAGACCTGTCCTGCGACTTGGCATCGGCAGCTATGTCGTTTGCCGTGCCGCCGGGCGTTCCGTTTTCGAAGCGCCACAACAGCCATAGGTGAGAGAAGGAGTCCAGGCCCTCAACCGCTGCATTGGAGGCAAATTCCGGCTCAAAGACGATGCGTCCCTGCAGATGAGGCGCCAAAAAGCTGTTGCGCGGAATGCCGAACTTCTGCGGCAGGTCGGTATGTATGTGTGCGATAGGTTCCATGCCGGTCATTGTACGGCATGGAGGTGTGGGGCGTTGCGCGCAATTCTTCGCCGCGGTCCCCGTCGTGCAACCAACGGTTGCTTGGAAGGGCACCTGCGGCCGCGTATGCTTAAGCCATCAACCAGCAGAAAGGAGCCGCTATGGCCTTTGCAGAAAAGCTCATCGCCGTCCGTCGCGCCCATCACCTTACCCAGGAGCAGCTCGCCGCCAAGCTCTTCGTCACACGCCAAGCCGTCAGCCGTTGGGAGCGTGGCGAGGTCACACCGGGCATCGACATGATGAAGCTCATCGCCGCCGTGACTGGCGAGCCCCTGTCTCATCTGCTCGAAATGCCCGAGCACTATTGTCAGAGCTGCGGCATGATACTCACGCCCGACGACTGCGGTACCGATGCTGCGGGCACCGCGACCGATCATTACTGCAAGTGGTGCTACGACCACGGCAAGTACACCTACGACACCACCATGGAGGCGATGATTGAAGATTGTGCTCCGCGGCTGGCGCAAAACACCGGCATGTCGCTCGACGAAGCCGTCTCGCTCATGGGCGCCGTCCTGCCGCAACTGGAGCGCTGGCGCACCGTGCAGGAAAACGAGGAGCGCTACGGTGCCGAGGCGCGGGCGCGCTATGGCGACGAGGCTATCGATGCAGCAAACGAAACGTTACTGGACATGGATCCACAGACATGGAACGACATGAAGGAACTTGAACGCGCTATTCTGGGTCAACTCTCGATTGCCATGGGCGACGGCGATGCGGATGGAAGCGAGGCTCGCAAGCTTGTCGCAATGCATCGTCGTTGGATTGGTCTCAACTGGGGACGCGAACCCCAGAACGAAGCGTACCTGGGCCTCGCCCACGGCTATCTTGCCGACCAGCGCTTTGTTGACTACTACGACAAGCCCTGCGGCACCGGAGCCACGGCGTTTCTGGTCCAGGCGATCGAGTCGTCGTTGGCGCACGCATAGACCGCGGCAGCTTTGGGTATTTCAATCAAAACCTCAACACCGATTGGAGACCCATGACTACTAATCATGAGCTCACGCTGTACGTTATGACCGGCTGCCCGTATTGCATAAAAGTCAAGCGATTCCTTGCCGATAACGG
>DBFAZJ010000025.1:0-2618 GCA_048244295.1 Collinsella sp. | reverse complement strand
GGCGCTCTGTCGGGCGTATTCTATTGCGGACTATGTTTCCTAACAAGGAGTAACTGATATGGGTCTGATTCAAAAGAAGGACGAGAAGGACGAGATCGACGGCATCCAGATCATCGAGCGCGGCGAAGGCCCCGACGGTGACGAGGACGAGAAGATCGACCTGGTCGCCGGTACGTCTGCCGAGCATATTGCCGCCGGTACGACGGCCGAGGAGGAGGACGCCCGTCTGGAGGCTCAGATCGCCGCGGACGCCGCCGACGAGAACCTCATGCCCGAGGAGCAGGACGAGGACGACGACTCCGACGCCGGCGACCATGCATCCAAGCACAAGAAGACGATGATTGCCGCCTTCGTGGTTGCAGTCGTGATCGCTGCCGTGGTCGGCTTCTTTATCGGCAACGGCGGTTTTGGCGGCAAGGGCGTCGGCTCGGCGACCCTCACCGAGGACCAGCTCGATTCGACCGTGGCAAGCTATAGCTACAATGGCAAGAAGAGCGACATCACCGCGCGCGAGGCCATCGAGAGCCAGTACAGCCTCGACACCGTCAAGGATAGCGATGGCAACTATACCGCTCCGTCTGCCGACGTTATCCTGTCCTACGTGCGCAACAAGATCCTGCTCGATGCTGCCGAGGACGAGGGCATTACCGTCTCCTCTAAGGAGATGAAGCAGTACGCCGAGGAATCCATCGGCACTTCGGACTACAAGACCATGGCCACGCAGTATGGCGTGTCCAAGGACCAGGCCAAGCAGATCGTCCGCCAGTCCGCGACGTTGCAGAAGCTCTACAAGAAGAAGGTCGGCGACAGCTCCGCAAGCATGCCGACCGCCCCGACCGAGCCTGCTGACGGCAACGAGGAGACCGCGAGCAAGGACTACGCCGACTACATCATCAACCTTGCCGGCGACGAGTGGGATAGCGAGAAGGGCGCCTGGAAGGATGCCGACAGCACCTATGCCAAGGCCTTCGCCGATGATGCCTTTACGGCCGACAGCGCCACCTATAAGCAGGCCATGACCGCCTATTACACCGCCTACCAGCAGTATTCCTCGCAGGCTTCGAGCGCCAGCTCCAAGTGGACCGAGTATGCCAACGGCCTCTACGCCAAGGCCAACATCAGCATCTACGGCCTGTTTGCGTAAAGAGTTGCACGGCTCATCGAGCATCTAGCCGATAGACAGCAAATAGCCCGCCAGTACGGAAGTCGTTCTGGCGGGCTATTTGCGTTTAGGCGCTGGTGGCTAAATTATGCCTATGAATCTTTAAGTCCAAAAAGGTTATCGGCTTCATCGTCAGGCATATATTCCAGCACATCGCCCGGTTGGCAGTCGAGTGCCCGGCATATCGCATCAAGAGTTGAAAAGCGCACGGCAGAAACCTTGCCCGTTTTAATGCGTGACATATTAACCTGGGAGATGCCCACACGTTCCGCAAGCTCTTTGGATGAGATCTTGCGTTCGGCGAGCATGCGGTCAAGCCGCAGAATAATCATGGATTCCCCCTAGAGCAACTCGTCATCTTGTTTTTGCAGGATATACCCGTAGCGGAAGATGCTGGCAATCAGGCAAATAATCAGGCCTGCAAAGAGCATGGAGGGCTCGAATAACTGGCCGACGAACGCATCCGTAAAGCTGCCGCCAAATCCTGAGAGTATCATTCCCGTGATTACGGCGCCAAGAAGCTTCACGGCAACGCCGCCGATAAGGAATAAATGTCCTACTCGACGAAGTGTCTGGTTACATTCAAGGTCAAAGGGCCTGCCTTCCTTTTCAATGTTGAAGAAAAGCCTGCGCACGCTTAGCGCGATGGTAAGCGCGAGACATGTCATCAAGAGGCTCCCTATGGCAGTGTGACCATCGTGTGCGACGAGCATAAGTGGGGCCTGCGCATCGGTGCCGACGATAGCAAGGCACGGCCCTTCGCCGGCTTGAAGTTCTACGGATTGGAGACACGAGCCTTGGGAGAGGCCAGGCAATATGAGTAGAAGGTCAATCGCAATGACTGCGAGGAGTCCCAGAGCGAGCGCGGTGGTAATGCAGATCGTGGCCCATTTGCAGATGCGAGCGAGCTTCCTCAGTTTGGCTATCGTCTGTTCGCGGCTGATGGTTTCATTCGATATAGATGCGTTTCGATGGACCATAACCCCTCCAATCGGCGTTTGGGATGATACTTGTATCATATCAGAATTAACGATAAACGATAAATAATTACGGATACTGAGTATGTAATGATTGAAAACGATTAGCGTGAGCTATTAGCTCATTTTGGATGCCGGAGTTTGGCGCGTGGGGGATAAGGACAAATGCCAAAATTTCCTGTGATCGCGCAAGCGCTCCATCGGGTTCCCCTAATTCATATGGGAAAACAGCTGCAAACGATTGCAAGTAACCGGTGAACGGTCGAAAACTACCGTTCACCGATAATCTCAAAACTGGTTCTAACTGGTATTAAGTCAAAAAGACCAATTCACATATTTTCACAATGACCTGCAATTTTTCTACACGCTATTTTTAGCCGCCCTGCGTTGTTTAGACACAGGAAAAGATCCGATTTTTTGCCAAAGCATTTCGAAATGGTTTCAAAACCGCAGGTAGAAGTGTTAACGACCGGTAAACG
>DBFAZJ010000024.1:0-9764 GCA_048244295.1 Collinsella sp. | reverse complement strand
GTCGAGAGCGGCGCAAGCCGCGCCAAGGAGATGTCGCCGCGCGCGTACAATCTCGCCATGTCTGCCCTGATCTTCTTGGGCTTTTGCGCCATGGGCGCCGGCGCCTACTTTACGAGCACCATGTCGTTTGCGCGCATGATGTTGAGCGGCGCCGCCTTGCCGCTGGTCTTTGGCGCCTTGGGCGTGACGTTCCCCAAGTTTTTCCAGCGCGTATATGGCATCGGTTTTGGCATTCTGCTCGCCACTATTCTGGTTGAGATCGTGCTGATGTTCATGGGCGTTTCGCAGTCCATCACCGACCTGATCGTGATTGTGGTGTTCGCTGGCTTTATTGGCTACGACACCTATGTTGCCACGACGGTGCCGCCTACGCTGCCCAACGCCGTGCTTATGGCCTCTAACCTGTTCGTGGATATTATCAACGTGTTCCTGCGCATTCTGAACATCCTCGGCCGTCGCGACTAGTGGCGAATTGCGGCGGTGCTTGCCGTGCGTGCAAATCGATGCGAAAGGCGGTCCTTCGGGGCCGTCTTTTTTGTACGCGGCGGGGTATCATGGATGGGAAAAGCCGATAGCGGCAGAGACCGAGAAAGGTGACCACTTATGGCAGACGTCGACAACAGGAACCGTAACCGCAGGTCCAACCGAGCGGGTCAGCCCAATCCCAAGCGCGAGGCCCGTGCCAAGGCCGCCGAGCGTCACGTGGCAACTGTGTCCGAAGCGTGCGCCAAGGATATCGAGCGTTCGCTTGCCGGTGTTCGCGAGTTTGACGGTATGCCTGCCGGCTTTGTCTCGGCGATGAAGGCCAAGGTTCAGAGTGCTGTGGCCACCGAAGAACAGGTTGCCGAGGACGTCGAGGGCGCGGAGGCTGCCGAGGTCGAGGCAGCGCTCGAGCCCGTCGAGGAGCCTGCCGAGGAAATCGCCGAAGCTGAGTCCGCGCCTGCTGAGGAGCCCGCTCCGGTTCTGCCCGAGGTCACCGTGCTCGATGCCTCCACCACGCAGGCCATCTTGGACAACGGTCGTGGCTATGCGCAGTTCTGCGACATGGCCGTGCTCGCCTTTGCCTCGTTCACCAATCCGGGCGGTGGCTATATTCAGGGTTATCTGGGCCAGGAGGCCACGCTGTGCGCCGATTCGTATCTGTACAACGTTCTCGATAAGCAGCGCAAATGGTACGGCGAGAACCGTCGCCGCAACATCAACTGCGAGCTCTATCGTAACCGCGCCCTAGTGGTGCCTGCGGTGCGCTTCGACCGCAACCACGTGCATGCATACGCCGACGTGATCGTGGCCGCCGCGCCCAACGTTAAGCGCGCCCGCCAGGAGTATCGCGTGAGCGACGATGCTCTGCTGGATGCCCTGCGCGACCGCATTCGCTTTGTGCTTGCCATCTGCGACGAGCTAGGTCGCGAGAAGCTCGTGCTGGGCGCTTGGGGCTGCGACAACAACGGCTTTGACGCAGAGGCCGTGGCCGAGCTCTTCCGCAAGGAGCTCGCGTCGGGCGACTTTAAGGTCAAGCAAGTCTTCTTTGCCGTGCCTTCTACGCGCTGGGATGAGGACTTCGCCAAGTTCGAGCACGTGCTGGCAAGCTTCCCCGAGCGTAACGAGGAGTCCTATGCCCAGGTTGCCGCACGCGCTGCGGCTGCTCGCGCCGCCGAGCAGGCCCAGGCTGCCGCCGAGGACGATGAGGACGATGACGATTGGCGCAAGTACCTGTAATCGGTACGTGCCGACAGATAGGTCGAGCCGGCGGGAGGGCTACTCCCGTCGGCTTTTTACTAAAGGAGGGGCTTACGATGAAAAACGTTCTGTGCTTTGGTGACAGCAATACCTATGGCTATGATCCGGCTGGTATGCGCGATGGCACCGCGGTGCGCTATGCGCAGGATGTGCGCTGGTGCGGCGTGGCGCAGCGTGACCTGGGCGAGGGCTGGCATGTGATTGAGGAGGGGCTCAACGGCCGCACGACGGTGCGCGACGATATGTGTCATCTGGACACTAACCTCAACGGCATTCGCGCGCTTCCGATGCTGCTCGAGGCCCATAAGCCGCTGGATGCGATCGTGATCATGCTGGGCACCAACGACTGTAAGACGGTCTTTAACGTGACAGCTTCTGATATTGCCCGCGGTGCCATGGCGCTGATTCGCGGCGTCCGAGCGTTTCCGTGGACCGACGCTGCGCCTTGTCCGCGCATTCTGCTGATGGCTCCTATCAAGATCAAGCCGCAGATCGCCGATGTATATATGACCGATTTTGACAAGCATTCCGTCGAGGCCTCGGAGCATTTTGCCGAGTACTACGCGCACGTGGCCGAGCAGTTTGGCTGCGACTTTTTGAATGCCGCCGATTTTGCCGAGCCGGGCGATATCGATTATCTGCACATGATGCCCGAAAGCCACGAGAGCCTGGGCCACGCCGTGGCAACCAAGCTCCAGGACATGCTCGGTGAGTAGCGCGACCCCAAGCCACCACAAAGGCACCTTTGCGGTGGCTTGATTCGTCTGTTTGTCTTGATCTGTAACAGTTTTAAGGTCGAAAACGGGCTAGATGTTACAGATTGAGATTATTTAGGTCGATATCGGTCGTTTGTCTCGATCTGTAACATCTAGGGTCGATTTTGCCGAGTTACTGTTACAGATCGAGATTATCTTCTCAGCGGAATTTGAATATCTCGATCTGTAACAGGTGGGCCGAAAAATGGGCTCTAACTGTTACAGATCGAGATGTTTGTGGGAACCACCGCAAAGGTGCCTGTCCCCTTTGCGGTGGTTTTGGGCTGCGGGCTTTAATACTGCCACATGTGGTTGACGGGGCCGGAACCTTTGCCCATGTCAAAGCCGGCGGCGAGGGCGCCGGTTAGGTAGGCCTTGCCGGCGTTGACGGCGTCGGCAAGATCCATGCCCTGTGCCAGCGCGCAGGCGATGGCGGACGAAAGCGTGCAGCCAGTGCCATGTGTGTTGCCGGTCTCGATGCGCTTGTGGCGGAACCACGTGGTGAGCGGATCGCCCAGATGGTTGCCCTCGTCATCGAGCGGCGCGGGCTCTGCTAGCACATCGTTGGCCTCGTTGACAAAATGCCCACCCTTAACGAGGGACGCGCAGCCAAAGCGGCGGGTGAGAAGCATGGCGGCATTTTGCTGTGTGCGCTCGGAATCGACCTCGTAATCGAGCAGCGCCATAGCCTCGGGAATGTTGGGCGTGATGACGGTTGCCAACGGGAACAGGCGGCGGGTGAGTGCCTCGGAGGCATCCTCGGCAATGAGACGAGCGCCCGAGGTGGCGACCATGACGGGGTCGACGACCACGTTCGTTGCGTTCCAAGCGCTCAAGCGGTCGGCGATGACTTCGATAATCTCGACAGAAGAAACCATGCCGATCTTGACGGCGCTCGGTCGGATGTCGTCAAAGACAGCGTCGATTTGCGCGGCTACGATATCTGGCGAGATATCCTGCACGGCGGTGACGCCCAGGGTGTTCTGTGCGGTGATGGCTGTAATGGCCGTCTCGGCATACAGGCGGTGCGCCGTAATGGTCTTAATGTCTGCCTGAATGCCGGCACCGCCGCTGGAATCGGATCCCGCGATGGATAGAACGGCGGGTACCTTACTGCGATCCATGTTCGCTCCCTTGTCCGGTCGGATTCAAATGGGTCTTTTACCCCGCATTATAAAGATGCCCGGGCCGGCTGTATGCCGATCCCGGGCGGGCGATGCAATCTTTACGCAAATATAAGCAAATGTTCACAAGTCAACAATTGACGGGCGTTACAGCAGGCTTGATGGCGATTGCCTCGAAAAAGCTAATCCTCCATGCCAAGATCGATCGTCGTGCCCTCGAACACCTTGTTAACGGTGCGGACGGCGCACATCTTGCCGCACATGGTGCAGGTGCCCTCAGTGGCGGCAGGGGACTCCTCGTAGCGCTTCTTGCCGGTGACCGGGTCGAGAGCGCACTTCCACATGGCATCCCAGTCGAGCTTGCGGCGCGCCTGGCCCATCTTGTCGTCCATGTCGCGGGCGTGTGGTACCTTCTTGGCGATATCGGCGGCGTGTGCGGCAATCTTAGTGGCCATGAGGCCGTCGAGCACATCCTGGGCGTTGGGAAGGCACAGGTGCTCGGCAGGCGTCACGTAGCACAGGAAGTCGGCACCGGAGCTTGCGGAGATGGCGCCACCGATGGCGGCGGTGATGTGGTCGTAGCCCACACCGATATCGGTCACCAGCGGCCCCAGCACATAGAACGGGGCGTTGTGGCACAGGCGCTTCTGCAGCTTCATGTTGGCGGCGATCTCGTCGAGCGCCATGTGGCCCGGTCCCTCGACCATAACCTGGACGCCGGCGGCCCAGGCGCGCTTGCACAGCTTGCCCAGCTCGATCATCTCGGCGGTCTCGGTGGCGTCATTGGAGTCGTAGAGGCAGCCCGGGCGGCAGGAGTCGCCGAGCGAAATCGTCACGTCGTACTCGTGGCAAATCTCGAGCACCTCGTCGTAGAACTCGTAGAACGGATTCTCGTTGCCGGTGACCTCCATCCATCCAAACAGCAGCGAACCGCCGCGGCTGACGATGTTCATAAGGCGGCCGGTCTCCTTGAAGGTTTTGATGACCGATTTATTGATGCCGCAGTGGATGGTCATAAAGTCCACGCCGTCCTCGGCATGCGCGCGCACGACCTCGAGCAGGTCATCCTTGGTAAGCTTGACCAGCGGCTTTTCCATGTAGCCGATGGCGTCGTACATGGGGACGGTGCCCACCATGAGCGGCGTCTCGTCGATGAGCTGCTGGCGGAACTGGCGTGTCTTGCCCGAGTTGGAGAGGTCCATGATGGCGTCGGCGCCAAAGTCCTCGGCGATCTTGACCTTCTTCCATTCCTCGGCGGCGTCGGCCTTGTCGCCCGAGATGCCCAGGTTGACGTTGACCTTGGTGGACAGGCCCTCGCCGACGCCAAAGGCGCGCATGCCCTTTTTGATGTGCACGATGTTGGCGGGGATGGCGATGCGGCCGTCGGCCACGCGCTCGCGGATGTACTCGGGGTCGCGATGCTCGCGCTCGGCGACCTCCTTCATTTGCGGTGTGATCTGCCCGGCGCGGGCGAAGTCGATTTGCGTGACGAGCTTGGGCTCGGTCTGTGTGCTCATTGGCACGGCTCCCTTCGTTGGCATTACCCATATCAGGTTTGCGGGTCAGGGCGGGCGCGCCCAGTCTCAGCCTGCCGTCTGGTCCTGCAAGCTCCCCGTTTATGTCATGGGCTCAAGTATAGCCTGAATGGGTACGATTGGGCCAACGAGCGTGCCTGTGGGGAGGCGAACATGGAAGACAAGCATCTATATCGAGAGACGCAATGGGATGTATCGGCTGAGGAGGGCCGTGCGCACCATGGGTTGGTCGCGATTGGTTTTGCGGTGCTTGCCGTGCTGGTGATTGGCTTTTGTATCTGGACGTTTGGCGGTCGCGGCGGCGCTGCCTGGGAGTTTGAGGCCGACGAGGCCCTGCCGATCATGACGGTGAAGGTCGCGGGCGGCAATACCGTTGCCGCGCCGGGCGACTATTGGTATCCGCGCGATGAGTTTATGCAACTGCAGCTGAGCGGCGGGTCTATTCCTGGCGAGGAAATCGAACGCGTGACGTTTGATGCGGCGCTCAAAACACTCACGGTTAAACTCAAAGATCAAGGGGATGTGCCCACGACGATGGATATCGCGCTGACGGAATGGCGCCTGGAGCCCCCGTCGGGCGTCAAGGTATCCGAGGTGGAGCATGTCAAGATTACCTATCAGGACGGCTCGACAAATGAAATTGCCAAAGCCGACGGCTTGGCGAAATAGACGCCGTGCCTAGGCAGCACATTCAAAAGTAGCAGTGGTCCTACAAGGCCTGTTCGTTCAGGAAGACCAAAGTGTTTTTATTTGAAAGCTCGGGAAAGTGACGATAACCAACGTCGAACGCGGTGAGCCCGCTTACATCCTCGAGCTTGTTTTCTGCCATCCAGCGCACCATGGAGCCGCGTGCCTTTTTGCTGGCGGTCGAGCGCTGGATGGGCTTGCCGTTGCGGACGCCTTCGCCAAAGAGGCATGTGACGACCGTGACATCGGTGGTGAGGCGGGGCAGAACGGCTTTGGCGTATTCCGCGCTGGCGAGGTTGACGATCGTTGCGTTGGAGCCTGCCGGAGCGATAGCCCGTGCGAGCTTGTCGCCCCAAAACGCGTAGAGGTCTCGGGCGCCGTCGACGACAAGCTTCGCGCCCATCTCCAGCCGATACGGTTCAACGGCATGAAAGGGGCGCACGCATCCGTAGAGTCCCGAGAGTATCCATAGATGGTCTTGCAGCCATGCGAGCTGCGCGGAATCCATCACCTCGGGCGCCATGCTCTGGTATTGAATGCCGTGATAGGACATGACGGCAGGGGAGAGGTGACGCGCGATATCGGGATCGGCGAGGTCGGCATCGCTCAGGACGGGCATAAATTCGTGAAGCGTATCCAGGCACGTTGTAAGCAGCCTGTCGCTCACGTTCCACAGCGCCTGCAGGCCGCCGCTGCCTTCATCCCGCTCGATATCTAGCAGTGCGCGGTGGAGGAGAGCCGTCTCGTGCACAAAAGGTGGAATGCCCAGGACTTCAAAAGCATCTTGGGCCGCGCGCATCTGTTTGGCGGGCGAAATGATGACCTGCAGCATGGACTCTCCTCTGCCAAAAAAGAAGTTGCGGTGGAATACGGTCTGTTTTGGCCGTTTATGGGCCAGTTTAGTCCGTATTTCACCGCAACTGATGAAGGGTTGGTTAGGCGCGCTCGATGAAGGCCTTGTAGCCGCGATAGGCCTCGTAGATATCGGCCTTGTTGGCGACCTCCCACAGGGCATGCATGGACAGGACGGCAACACCGGAGTCGATGACGTTCATGCCGTACTTGGCCATGATGTAGGCGATGGTGCCGCCGCCGCCCGCGTTGACGCGACCGAGCTCGCAGGTCTGGAAGTCCACGCCGGCCTCGTCCATGATGTCGCGGACGAGGGCCACGTACTCAGCGTCGGCGTCGTTGGAGCCACCCTTGCCGCGGCTGCCCGTGTACTTGTTAAAGCACAGGCCGCGACCCATGAAGGCGGCGTTCTTGGTCTCGAACTTGCCGGCATAGCCCGGGTCGAAACCGGCGGACACGTCGGAGGAAAGCATGCGGCTGTGGGCGAGCGCGCGGCGCAGGGCCAGCGGGCTATCCTCGCCGGCGAGCGTCATGATCTCGGCGACGGTGTTCTCGAAGAAGCGGCTCGTCATGCCGGTGGCACCTACGGAGCCGATCTCCTCCTTGTCGACGATGAGCGTGATACTCGTGCGCTCCACGTTGGCGACGTCGATCTGGGCGAGCATGGAGGGATAGGCGCAGACGCGGTCGTCGTGGCCATAGCCCAGAATCATGGAGCGGTCGAGGCCCATGTCGCGGGCCGGGCCGGCGGGCACGACCTCGATCTCGGCAGAGAGGAAGTCCTCCTCCTCGACGTCGTACTGCTCCTTGAGGATGTCCAGGAACATCTGCTTGACGGGCTCCTTGGGGGCGTCCTTGTCGTCCTCGTCAAACTTGACGGGGCGGCCGCCCACGATCACGTCGAGGATCTCGGCGTCGACGGCGTCCTTGGTGGGCTTGGCCATCTGCTCGTTCGAGAGGTGGATCAGCAGGTCGGAGATGGTAAAGACCGGGTCGTCTGCCTTGTCGCCGATGTTGATGTCGACGGTGGTGCCGTCCTTTTTGCAGATGACGCCGACGAGTGCGAGCGGGGAGGCCACCCAGTGGTAGCTCTTGACGCCGCCATAGTAGTGCGTGTCGAGGTAGGCCATGTCGCCGGCCTCGAAGGCAGGGTTCTGCTTAAGGTCCAGGCGCGGCGAGTCCACGTGGGCGCCCAGGATGTTGAAGCCCTGCTCGAGCGGGGCGGTGCCCAGGTTGACGAGCATAAGGTCCTTGCCGTGATTGGCGGCGTACACCTTGTCGCCGGCCTTGAGCGCGCGGCCCTCGGAGATCACGGTCTCCAGATTGACGTAGCCCGCCTCCTCGGCCATCTTGATACCGGTCTTGACGCACAGGCGCTCGATCTTGTTCTCGCTCAAAAACTGCTTATAGCCGCGGCAAAGCTCCTCGAGCTCTTCGATCTGCTGTGGCGTGTACTTTTTCCATGCGCAGGGACGTTCCATGACGCAGGCTCCTTTCGGATCGATCGTGCTGGTTGATGTACCGTGAGCCATCGTATCACGCGCGGGCCCGCGGCGGCAGGGAAGCCTGATGTGCGGTGGCCGCGGGGCGGGGAGCGTGTAAACTGGTGTGAGCAAACCGTGCCCAGCCCAAAGCGAGGTATTCAATATGTCTGACAAGCGCCGCACCTTTGCCGTTATCGACGGCAACTCGCTCATGCATCGCGCCTTCCACGCCGAGCCGCCGACCATGAACGCGCCGGACGGTCGCCCCGCCAACGCGATCTTTGGCTTTCTGAACATGTTTCTCAAGATGATCGATGCCTTTAACCCCGACGGCGTCGTCGTGGCGTTTGACAAGGGTAAACCGCGCGTGCGCATGGAGATGCTGCCGCAGTATAAGGCGCAACGCCCGCCCATGGACCCCGATCTGCATGCGCAGTTCCCTATGATTAAGGAGCTGCTCGCCGCGCTCAACGTGCCGATTCTGCAGTCCGAGGGCTGGGAAGGCGATGACATCCTGGGAACCATGGCGCGCCTGGGTGAAGAGGCCGGCTGCGACATGCTACTGGTGACCGGCGACCGCGACATGTATCAACTCGTGACCGAGCACGTCAACGTGGTCTCGACCCGCAAGGGCCTGTCCGACGTGGCGATTATGACGCCCGAGAGCGTGGACGACCTGTATCACGGCATTACGCCGGCGCTCGTGCCCGATTTTTACGGTCTAAAGGGCGATACGTCCGACAACATCCCCGGTGTACCGGGCATCGGTCCCAAAAAGGCGAGTGCGCTCATTGCGAAGTACGGTAGCCTGGACGAAGTCATCGCGCATGCCGATGAGGTCAAGGGCAAGATGGGCGAGAACCTGCGTACACACATCGATGACGCACTACTGAGCCGCAAGGTTGCGACAATTCGCACCGATGCGCCCGTCGAGCTCGACTTTGAGGCGACGTCCTTCCCGGCGTTTTCTGCCGATGAGGTTTCCGCGGCGCTGGGTACGCTTGGTATCACCGCCATGCAGAACCGTTTCTTGGCGCTGATCGGCGGCGAGGGCGGGGCTGCTGCCTCCAGTGTGTTTGAGATACCTGCTATGGTTCGCGCAGCCGCCGGCGATGCCGACGCGCTTGGTGCCGTTGCGGCTGAGGTCTCCCGCGCGTTTGATGCCGGCGAGTGGGTCGCCGCCGTGGTGGACGACGACAAGGAAGAGGGCGCGCTCTTTGGGCTGACGCGCACGCTGTGGTTGGCGACGTCCAAGGGCCTGTTCGCGCTCGAGGAGGGCGACAGCTGTGCGGCGGCTGAGGTTGAGGGCTTCAACTTCGCTCACGGTGTGATCGCCGGCGTGCTTGCGCGCCTGTTTATGGAGGGCCGCGTGGCGAGCCCGGATACGAAAGCGCTGCTGCACGAGCTTTCGCCCATCGATTCTTCTGAGCCCGAGCTCATGGATCCGCTCGCTGCCGATTCCACGCGTATCTTCGATACCGTGGTCGCTGCCTATCTGCTGGATTCCGATCGCTCCGAGTTCGATGAGGCATATCTGGCCGATACCTATCTGCAGATGGCGTTGCCTGCGGCGCGCGGTGCAGAGGG
>DBFAZJ010000023.1:0-2928 GCA_048244295.1 Collinsella sp. | reverse complement strand
ACCAGCTTGAGCATGCCGTTTCCCACCTTGTAGCGGTACTCGTCAACGGCAAACGTGGGCCAGCCGTGCGCCTCGCAGGTATGGTTGCCGGCGGCCGCCAGGTCCTCGAGCGTGTTGAGGATGGTGCCGTCCAGGTCAAAGATCACATGGGAAAAAGCTGCTGCCATGGGTGCTCCTGCCGCTTGAGTTGTAAAACGCACCCCATGATACTGGGCATGCGTGCCGGGCATGTTTGGAATCTGAATATCTTTAATAGCCCTGAGCCTTTGTCGTTAGCAAATCCTCGGCAGCTGCTCTCCTACGAGCATGTCGAGGATGCGGGTCGAACCCCAGCCGGTGCGCACGCGCACGGCGGGACGGGCGCCCTCGGCAAGCGGCAGCACGCGACCGATGATGGCGGCATTCTCGCCGTAGCGGGCGGCGCGCATGGCGCTCAGCGCGGCATCGGCTTGCTCGGCCGGCACGACGGCAACCATCTTGCCCTCGTTTGCCACCTGCAGCACATCGTAGCCGAGCATCTCGCAGGCGGCCTGCACGTCGGGACGCACGGGCACGGCATCCTCGTCGACCTCCATGGCAACATTGCTGGCCTGGGCAAACTCGTTGAGTGTGGACGCCAAGCCACCGCGCGTGGGGTCGCGAAAGCAGCGTGTGTCGGGTGCTGCGGAAAGCACATCGGCAATCAGGCGGTTGAGCGGTGCGGCGTCGCTTTCGATCGTGCTCGAAAACGCCAGACCCTCGCGTTGGCTCATGATAGCGATGCCGTGGTCGCCCAGTGTACCCGAGACCAGGATGACATCGCCGGGCTGGCAGTTTGCGCCGCTGAGCGCCACGTCCGCAGGCACCTCGCCCACGCCGGCGGTATTGATATAGACGCCGTCGGCCCCGCCGCGCTCGACCACCTTAGTGTCGCCCGTGATTATGGACACGCCCGCCTCGCGCGCCGTCTCGGCCATCGTCTGCACAATCTGGCGGAGCTTATCCATGGGATAGCCCTCTTCGAGGATGAAGCCGCACGATAGGTAGCGCACGTTGGCGCCCGAGGTCGCGACGTCGTTGACGGTTCCGCATACAGCGAGGCGGCCGATGTTGCCACCGGGGAAGAACTGCGGCGAGACTACAAAGCTGTCGGTCGACATGGCGATGCGCCCGCTCGCGGGCAGCGTAGCGACGCCGGCGTCGTTGCCCTCGAGCAGCTCGGGCGACCCAAAGGCATCTAAAAAGACCTCATCGATGATGCGTTTCATCATCTGGCCGCCGGAGCCGTGACCCAGCAGGACGGTGCTATCGGTAACGCTATGGGACATATCGAAAACTCCAATCGTGGGTGGTGCCGGTGTGCGGGTGTGTCCGGGCTAGTTGCGGTAGCGGTAGTACGCCGCGCAGCTGCCCTCGGAGCTCACCATGCACGGGCCGACGGGGTGCTCGGGCGTGCAGGTGCGGCCAAAGAGCGGGCAGTCGCTCGGCGTAATGGCCCCGCGCAGCACGTCGCCGCAGCGGCACCCGCGCGGCTCGACTGTCGCCTCAACGGGCACATCAAAGCGGGTACGGGCATCAAAGCGCGAGAATTCGGGACGAATGGCGAGTCCCGAAGCCGCAATCGGCCCCAGCCCGCGCCACGTGGTGTCGCATGGTTCAAACACCTGCTCGACCAGCTGGCGCGCCACGGGATTGCCGTCTGCGTTGACGCCACGGCGGTAGGCGTTGTCAATCGCCGGCCTGTCCTCGACAACCATCTGGACCAGCATGCAGATGCCCTGCAGGATATCGACCGGTTCAAATCCCGTGACCACGCCCGGGGTATTGAATTCGTCGACCAAAAAGCTAAAGGGCGCCAAGCCCGTGATGGTGGCGACGTGGCCCGGCAGGATAAAGCCGTCGATGGTGGTCTCGGGGTCGTTGGCGATGGCGCGCAACGCCGGCGGCGTGGTCTTGTGGGCGCAATAGACCGAGAAGTTCAAAAGCCCGCGCGCCTCGGCCTCCAAGATGGCGGCGGCGATGGTGGGCGTCGTAGTCTCAAAGCCCACGCCCATAAAAATGACCGGGCGATCAGGGTTTTGCTCGGCAATGTCGAGCGCGTCGAGCGGGGAATAGACGATGCGGATATCGCGCCCCGCCGCCTTTTGCGCAGCGAGCGAGGTGGATGATCCGGGCACGCGCATCATGTCGCCAAAGGTGGTGATGATGGCGCCGTCTATGTTGGCGAGCGCGATTGCGTGGTCGATGTCGCGGTTGGCGGTGACGCAGACGGGGCAGCCCGGGCCGCTCAGCAGCTTGAGCCCGGCCGGCATAATGGAGCGAAAGCCATAGCGCCCGATGCTCACGGTATGCGTGCCGCAGACTTCCATAAGGTTGATGGTGCGGTCGCCGACAAGCTCATGAATGCGCTCGATGAGCTCGCGAGCCAGCTTGGGATCGCGGAATGCCGAGAAATCGATACCGGAGCGCGCCGGCTGCTCGGGCGCCACTAGTAAGCCTCCGCCGGGTTGGTGGTCAGCTGGTCTTCTTCGACCAGCTCGGACATGGCATTAACAAGCTCGAGCGTTTCCTGTGCTTCCTGCTCGTCGACAATCTGGATGCCAAAGCCGGCGTGTACGAGAATATAGTCGCCAACCTGCGCCGTCGGCACGAGTCGCAGCGACACGGGGCGCTCGATGCCCATCATGTCGACGGTGGCCTTGAGGTCGTCGTCGCGTTTGACTACTTTACCGGGAACGGCAAGGCACATATTGTTCCCCTTTTATACGCTTTGCGCTGGACGGGCGCTCAATAATCCATCAGCTGATGGTAGCGCTCGCGGGCGCTGCGGGCAAACGCGCTACACCTGTGAGACGGCGGCTTGCGGGCTGGCCGAACAGCCTACTGCGATGCAACCTGCGCAAGACGAGCGCTTGCGACTGCCGCCTGACCGTAGGCGATGCAGCCGTC
>DBFAZJ010000022.1:0-5696 GCA_048244295.1 Collinsella sp. | reverse complement strand
TAGCGGCTGCGGAAAGTGCGACCCGGAATTCGCTTCCAGAATGGGATGCACTTTCCCAAAGTGGCCGGTTGCGGAAAGCACGTCCCATTCTGAGCTTCGATTGTGGGACACGGTTTCCGGTTGAGGGCTCGACGGGAAAGTGGGGACCAGTTTGAGCTTGAAATCTGGGGCGCACTTTCCGCCGGCGGGCCTGCCCCAGTCAGTCCGCCAGCTGCGCCCATTCGTGCGGATCGTAGACCTTTACGTGTTTGTTGGGCTTGCCGCTCCAGTACTCTTCGTCCATAAAGGGCAGATATGCCTGAACGCCGGGGCAGATAAAGGGAATCCGCTGCTGTTGCAGTCGCTCGCGCTGGCGCTGCTCCAGGTGCGCCTCGGATATGACGGTCGGCATACCGGACAACTCGACGAGGCTTGCCTGGATTCGCTTAAGGTCGGGGAGTCCCGCGTGCCATGACATCCGCATGATCAAAAAGGATGCACGGCGGTATTTTGCCTGCACCACAGTAATGGCGGGGCGCAGTGTGGGATGGATTTTGTCCCGTTCGGGCCAAAGGTCGGCAGTGATCTCAAGGCCCAGGGTCTCCCATAGGTAATCAAGCTCTTCGTCCATGGCGCCTCGATATCTACGCGATCATTGATACTTCGATTGTGTTGCCTGGTGCTATCGTTTTCACGGTAGAATCTGCCAACGGTTGACGGCTACCGCTCGCGGCGTTTTGCCCTTCGTGTACAGCGGTTGGCTTCACAGGTCCTTCACGGGTTGGACTAAATTAGGCCAATTTGACTGAATTTCAAAAAAGTCAAAATTGGGGCTTGCGTCACGGCGAGACTTCCCGTATATTTCTTTCTTGCGCAAAGGCACAGCCGAGCGCAGCGATGCAGTCATTGGGATGTCGTCTAATGGCAGGACAGCGGATTCTGGTTCCGTCAATGGGGGTTCGACTCCCTCCATCCCAGCCATTGCATTTGCTACATATGGCCCGTTCGTCTAGCGGTTTAGGACGCCGCCCTCTCAAGGCGGAGATCACCAGTTCGAATCTGGTACGGGCTACCAAAATTGAACGCCCGGGCCTCGTAAGAGACCCGGGTTTTGTGTATTAACCGTATGTACGGCGCCTGCCGTGTTTCGCTCAGATCGAGGAGTAGCCATGGATTTGCCCATCAGCTTGCAAGACATCACGTATGCCGAGAACTATCTGGCGCAGGGCGACCTGGCTACGGCGACGCCGCTGCTGGAGCGTCTGGTGGAGCTCGCCGAGGAGTATATCGACGCTGAGTGCAAGACGGAGGAGAAGCGTCAATACTTTAGCTTCGATAGCAAGTTTGAGCGCTTGGCCTATCGCCGCGTGGAGAAGGATCCGCGCGAGCTCGTGCAGGTCGAGGTGCCGTTTGACCGCCTGTACTCTGACATGGCGTTTGCCTACATTCGCCAGCAGGATTATGTGAGTGCTCGCAACGCCTTGATGCAGGCCGTGCGCTGGGACCCCATGAACTGCAACTACCGCCTGGATCTGGCCGAGCTGTTCCGCGCTCTCGAGGACAAGCAGGAATGGGCATCGCTCTCGTTCTCGGTGCTGGAGCGTGCAAGCGATGGCAAGTGCGCCGCCCGCGCTTACGCCAATCTAGGTCAGTACTTCTTGGAGCCCGAGACCGAGAACGTTTCGGCTGCCGTGGGCTGCGCGCGTCTGGCGCTGCGCCTGGCGCCCAACGATGCGCATACGACGCGCCTGCTCAACAAGATCCATACCACCTATCCGGATGCCGCCGATGAGAGCGACGACCACGTGATGGGTGAACTGGCCCTGCAAGGCGTGCCGACCTCGCCTTCGGCCGAGATTGCCATCTGCCTGATTATGTGCGCGACCGATGCTGCAAGTGACGGCGACAAGCAGGAGGCGACGCGCCTGACGGTGCGTGCTCGCGACTTGGTGGGCGAGGAGGCCTGCGCGGCGATTATCAAACTGGTGCGCGAGAGCGATGCCGAGCTCAATGCCGAGCGCAAGGCAAAGCGCGAGGCTGCGGGCTCAAACGCCGATGGCGCCAAGGAGGCCGGCGATGCCCAGTAAGCGCGAG
Organism: Collinsella sp.; assembly: GCA_048244295.1. Taxonomy (GTDB): domain Bacteria; phylum Actinomycetota; class Coriobacteriia; order Coriobacteriales; family Coriobacteriaceae; genus Collinsella. Next base: position 3,623 of record DBFAZJ010000022.1, on the reverse strand, counting down.
CGCAAACTCATTTCCAAGAATCGCTCGGCACATCACGAGTACTTTATCGATGAGACGTTTGAGTGCGGTATTGAGCTGAGTGGCACCGAGGTCAAGTCGATTCGCGAGCGCGCCTGCCAGATCACCGATACCTTCGCGCTGATCCGCGGCGGGGAGTGCTGGCTCGTCGGCCTGCATATCCACCCTTATAGCCATGGTGGCGTGTGGAATCGCGATCCCGACCGTCGGCGTCGTCTGCTGCTGCACCGCAAGGAGATCGACTTTCTTGACGGCAAACTTCGCAACCGTGGTTATGCGCTGGTTCCGTTGGAGCTCTACTTTAATATCGACGGCCGCGTAAAGCTGCTGCTGGGTCTGGGTCGCGGCAAGAAGCTCTACGACAAGCGCGAGGACATGGCCAAGCGTGATGTCCAACGCGAGATCGACCGCGCCCTTAAGGAACGCAACCGCTAGGCACTCTGTATAAGTTGCGGTGGAATACGGACTGTTTTCCTGTTTGAGGGGCTATTCAGTCCCTATTTCACCGCAACTGCGGGCGTCTCATCTTTCTTACTGTTCTGACACATATGTCTCAAAGGCGGCGTCCGTTATGGGTGCCGCCTTTTTTGTGGGTACATACATTCATGAGGTTCCAACCCGAGCTAGGGGAGTGATCGTTATGGACAAAACTGCGTTCTTTACCATGCCGAGCGGTCTGTACGTGGTGAGCGCTGCGGCAGACGGGCTGCGCGCCGGCTGCGTCATCAATACTGCGGTGCAGGTGACGTCCATGCCGCCGCGTATTTCGGTTGCCGTGAACAAGGACAATGTCACCTCGGGCGTCATCGCATCGGCCAAAGCGTTCGCGCTGACCGTGATCGGTCAGACCGCCGACATGCTCTACATCGGTATCTTTGGGTTCCGCACCAGCAGCGATTATGACAAGTTTGCCAAATACGAGACCCGCGAGACGGCTCTGGGCATGCCCTATGTGCCCGAGCACGCGGCGGCCCTGTTTAGCTGCCGTTTGATCGACACTGTGGATGTGGGAACGCATCTGCTGTTTATTGGCGAGGTCGAGGATGCCGAGCGCCTGAGCGACGAGACGCCGCTGACGTACGACTACTATCACAAGGTGCTAAAGGGCAAGACGCCGCCCAAAGCCTCGTCGTATCAAGGCTAGAAATGTTCTAAAAATACTTGCATTATACTATTGAGAATATATACTAATAAGTAAGTACACCAGCAGTCACGTTCGAGAGGAGAACATCATGGCTGAGGAGAAGAAGACGTATAAGTTTGTGTGCACCGTTTGCGGTTACGAGGTTGAGGTCGACACGCCCGAGCTGCCCGAGGACTACGTATGCCCGGTCTGCGGCGTCGGCCCCGATGAGTTTGAGCTCGTCGAGGAGTAACTCGTAGACACACGGCGATTAGCCATACAGAGCTCTGTCCAAGGGTCCCGGCTGGATATTCCGGCTGGGACCCTTTTGATTTATCTGACGGTTTAAAACGGCCTTACGTGTTACAGATTGAGACGTTATATCTGGACAGCCACGCTATCCCAATTACATCCCCGTTAGCAGCACGATGTCGAGAATCGTCACGATGACGCCGATCCCTACGAGCAGCGCGTTGAGCGGGCGCGAGTTGGCGTATTTGCCCATGACGCGGGACGAACTGGTGAGTCGTATGAGCACAAAGACCGTAATCGGCAGCTGAAGCGACAGCAGCGCCTGACTCCAGATGAGACCTTCAAAAGGATTCGGGACGACTAGGCACGCCGCCACTGCGCCTACGAAACAGGCCGCAACGCCGATCGATGAGTGTCGGTCGTGGATGTCGTATTCCTCGTCGAACATGCCCGCGGTGATGGTTCCCGCCGCCATGCCCGCTGTCACGCTGCTCGATAGTCCCGCGAACAGCAGCGCTACCGCAAAGATGGTCGAGCTCGCCGGGCCTAAGATGGGGGAGAGCGTGGCCGCTGCGACGGCGAGGTCGTCTACGACAATGCCGTGCGCAAAGAAGGTCGTTGCGGCAAGGATGACCATGGCCGAGTTGATTGCCCAGCCCACGCCCATCGAAAAGAGCGTGTCGAAGAGCTCGTAGCGTAGACGCTCTTCGATAACTTTCTCGCCTTGGCCTTCGAAGTGCATGGATTGGATGACCTCGGAGTGCAGGAAGAGGTTGTGGGGCATAACGACCGCACCCAGGACACTCACGATAATCGCGGCCGAGCCGCTGGGCATACTGGGTGTGATCCAGCTTGCGGCGGCCTGCGGCCAGTCGACCTTGACCAGCGCAAGCTCGGCCAAAAACGAGAGTCCTACCACGCCTACGAAGGCGATAATCCATCGCTCGGCGCGCTTGTAGGAGCTCGTCATGAGCATCGCCATCGATACTGCCGCCACGATGACGCAGCCCGTGCGCACGGGCAGCCCAAAGAGCATTTGAAGGGCAATCGCGCCGCCCAGGACCTCGGCCATGGCGGTGGCGATGGTCGCGAGATAGGCGCTGCCGAGCACGGCGCGTCCCACGATGCGGGGGAGAAAGCGGGTCGTGGCCTCGGCGAGACAGGCGCCCGTGGCGATACCCAGGTGCGCCGCGTTGTGCTGCAGCACAATGAGCATAATCGTGGACAGCGTGACGATCCACAGCAGCGCGTAGCCAAACTGCGAGCCCGCGGCCATATTGGAGGCCCAGTTGCCCGGGTCGATAAAGCCGACGGTCACGAGCAGTCCGGGGCCGATGTGCCGCGCAATGTCTAGGCCTCCGTGACCGCCGGTGCGTCGGGAGCCAAAATGATGTTTGAGATGGTTGAGCATGGTGAGCTCCTGCGTGCCGTTTGCCTGACGCCGCAAAGGATACCCGTTTTAGACTCAAAAGTTAACTACGACTAACAAAATTGTTGTATTTGAATGGGAAGGTGAAAGGGGATTGCCGAAATGTCTTGATCTGTAACAACTGGGGATGGAAATTGGGTCTTGGTGTTACAGATCAAGACAGGAAGAAATGGTCCTATGGAAAATCTCGATCTGTAACAGCTGGCCGCCAAAACCGGCCCTTCGTGTTACAGATCGAGACAATCCAAAACTGTCCTGCAGAAAATCTCAATCTGTAACAGTTAGGCGCCAAAAATGGGTCTTCCTGTTACAGATTGAGATGTTTGAAGCGGTGAGCTTGCAGGCCGAACCTGGGGCCCTTGTTGTCGCTCTTGAGGTCGGCGGTGTCCACTCGTAGGGCGTGCGTTACGCGATTGTTTCGAAACGGGTGGGAAACACAACGGGCCGGCGTTGCTCCTAGTATGCCTATTCAATTGACTGTCTAAATATCTAGGGGAGGATCGCGATGCAGGCAGATTCCGTTCAGCAGCAGGGCCTTTATCGCCCCGAATTCGACCACGATGCGTGTGGCATCGGCGCGCTTGCCGATATCAACGGTGAGCGCCATCACCAGATCCTGGACGACGCACTGTCCATTCTGGTCAACTTGGAGCACCGCGGCGGCACGGGACTCGAGAAGAACACCGGCGACGGCGCTGGCATCCTGTTCCAGGTTCCGCATCACTTTTTCCGTAAAGAGGCTCAAAAGTGCGGCCAGATTCTGCCGGCAGAGGGCGACTATGGCGTGGCCATGCTGTTCTT
>DBFAZJ010000021.1:0-9370 GCA_048244295.1 Collinsella sp. | reverse complement strand
GTGCTCGCACAGGGCTTTATCCTTGGCGCCAGCGTGATCGGCTTTATCGGATACGCTCCGTTGCTTGAGCACGCGCAGCACAAAGGCCAGTCTCAGACAGTTGTCGGCGCCGCCGTCCCCATCGCCATCTTGGGGTTGACCCAGATCCAGTCCCCCACGAGCCCGCTTGCGCTCGAGATTCTGGGGTGCCTCGCATTCCTCGGGCTCGGCCTGCTGGGCGCCGCCACTCACCACGCCTTTTCGTTGGCATTCCAGGATGACCCCAAGCTTGCCACCGGTGCGGGAGCAGCCTATGCCGCGGGCATCCTGATGCAGTTCGCCATCAACCTGCTCGATTGCGGCGGCATCGCAGAGCTCATCGTCCTTGGCACAGCGACTATCGCCATCTCCGTCCTCAGCGTCGTTCCCCAAAAGGCCGCCAAGAGCTCCAGCCCCACCATCAATCCCTTTGCCGAGCCCTCGCACGCCCTCGCCAAGCAGGCGTGCTAGAGCATCGCACTCGTCATGATTCTCGCCTGTCTGTTCTCGACGCTCGATAACGTCGTCACGTTCTCTAACGCCCACGGCACCATCGCCGTACAGACCTGGCCGCGCCTCTTTTTGGCGGCGAGCGGTCTCGTCGCCGGTATCGTCTTTGATCTTGCCGAGCGTCGCTACATGGGTCTCATCATGCTCGGCGTCACGGTACTTTCCACCATCTCGATCTTGGCCGTGGAGGCCGGCGCCGACCCCAACTTGGGCCTCATCGTCTTTTATCTGAGTTCGGGCTTTTTTGTCACGTTCTTTACCACCACGTTTACGCAGCTGGCGCCGCGCATGCACACGCCCGCACTGTGGGCTGGCATGGGCCGCGCCGCCAACAACGTGTGTGCGTTCACTACGTCGGGCATCTCGCTGGCACTTGTGACCTCGGGCAATGTCGCCCTCATCATGATCGGTGCGCTCGTGCTGCTCGTCGCCGCTTGCGCGGCATTTGTGGCGGCCGGCCTATTCCGCCTGCCCCAAACCGAGCAGGAGCGCGAACGTCAACGACTTGCCGAGGAGGCACTCGCCGCGCCCACCATCGAGGAGCAGCGTCAGACCTTCATCACCGATCACGCTCTCACCCCGCGCGAAGTCGACGTGCTCGTGGCAGTAACCCAGGATGAACGCCCGCTCAAGCAGATCGCCGAGGAGCTCGGCATCTCGATGCGCATGGTGCAGCGCCACCTGAGCTCTATCTACCAAAAGACCGACACGCAAACGCGCGCCGGTCTCACCAAAGCCTTCCCCTCGGCCTAAAACAAAAACCACCACAAAAGTGCCTGTCCCCTTTGTGGTGGTTTTGGTCAGCTAGCCTTCGAGCTGTGCCACCTTGTAGCGGTAGGCAGCGGCGATAACGTCTTTACAACCCTCGCGGCCCAGCTTGGCACGGTTGACGACGATGTCTTTACCGCTCGTCATCTTCCACTTGCCGGCGCTATAGCGCTTATAGAACGCCTCGCGCGCCTTCTGCTGCTGTTTGACCAGCTTGGCGCCCTTCTTTTTGTTAAGGCCACGCTTCTTGCGCACAATCTCGACGCGGTCCTCAAAGGGTGCGGTCACCAACACGGCAATGTGGTTGGGGTTGTTGCGCAGCAGGTAATCGGACAGACGGCCTTCGATAATGCAACTCTCGGTCTCGCCCAGATCCAAAATCACCTGGCTCATCTTTTGGAACAACTTATCCGAGTACGAACGCGCATCGTAGCGGTCGGGCAGAAACGCCATGTTCTCCACGGCCAGGCGCTCGTCGTAGGCGGCCATCTTGTCGAGCGACTCGCCCGCGCGCAGCGACGCACGCACCAGCAGCTCGTTATCGTACAGCGGAATCCCCAGCTCATCGGCAAGGATACGGCCGATCTCGTGGCCCTCGGCACCAAAGTCGCGCGCGATGGTAATGACCACAGGACTCTTCTTGTTCACCAGATCGCTCATCGCGATTCCTTTCTAACAAATGAGAAAGAGGCAGTCTCTGTTTCCCATTTTGTCACTTACGCCGGTCCTGGTTTCCCAAGTGCGGCAGATTGCCCCGAAAGAGGAGCGCCGCGTACTAAATGTACGCAAGCGACGATTGAGGGGCAAGGTGCCGTGCTTGGGGAAACAGGACTACGCTGCCACCATTCGCCTCTGATACGCTCTCACCAGCAGCGAGATACCAAAGTTGAGCACAAAGTACATCGCAAACACCAGGCCGTAGAGCATAAGCACCTGCGACAGGTCGATCGCATGGGCCATCACGACATTTGCCGTGTACATGAGCTCGGCCACGTTAATACCCGAAAGATACGAGCTGTCCTTAATGACGGTCGTGCACTGGCTAAACAGCGCCGGAATGATCGTCTTAAACGTCTGCGGCAGAATGATGTAGCGCATGGTGGCAAAGAAGCCAAAGCCCTGGCTCTGCGCTGCCTCAAACTGACCGCGCGGAATCGAGTTGAGGCCGCCGCGCACAATCTCGGCCATAACAGCGCTGGTAAACAGCGTAAAGGCGATGGTCGAAATCACAATGTCCAAACCCTGTACCGTAAAGTAGATAAACAGGATCCACAGCAGGTTTGGCGTGCAACGGAACAGCTCAATATAGGCGCTCACCAAAATACGGAACGGGCGGGGCGCATAGCTCTTAACGAGCGCCAGCACCGTGCCAAAGATGAGCGAGAAAAAGATCGACAGCGCCGAGATCTCGATGGTCTTAACAAAGCCGCCCCAAATGTAGAGCAGGTTGGTCGCGTTGAAGATTTCCATGCGCTAGGCCTCCTCTACGTTGTCGAGCCCCAGCTCGGCCAGGCTCACGCCGCGCGGACGCTCCTTGGAGCGGCGCTCGAGCCACTGCACCAGTATGGCGAGCGGAAAGCAGATGATGAAGTACATAAGGCAGCAGACGATGTATCCCTGCAGGTAACCGTACAGACTCACAAAGTTGTCGGAACGGTACATAAGGTCGCCGCCGGCCACAAGCGCCAGCACCGACGTGTTCTTGACCAGGTTGAGCGCCTGATTACACAGCGGCGGCAGAATAATCTTGAATGTCTGGGGCAGCACGATGTACCAGTACGCCTGCGCACGGGTGAAGCCCTGGCTCTGGGCCGCCTCCATCTGACCGCGCGGAACCGCCTCGATACCAGTGCGGATGACCTCCGAGATGTAGGCCGCGTGATACAGACCCACGCCCAAGAAGCCCAGCACGAACGGCGCGATGCGCACCGGCTGGTCGGCACCGGTTATGGCCTGCAAAAACTGCGGACCGGCCATGTACATAAAGAGCACCTGCACGGGCAACGGGGTGTTCTGGTAAAACTCCACGTACACGCGGCTGATCGCACGCAGTACACGCGAACGGGCGGTAGAGAACACACCCAGCAGCGTGCCCAGCACCAGCGACAGCAGCAGACCGGCAACGACCACCTGCAGCGTCACGCCAAAGCCCTCCCAGAAGGGCCCCATGTTTTGGAATGTCGTCGACCAACGGTCGGCGTCAAATAATCCTTCGAGCATTTGATTCCTTCCTTGGACGATGCGCCTATACAAGACCCCAGGTCTTGACCTCTTGGTCGAGCCAGCCGTCGGCCAGGCGATCGCAAATCACCTGATCGACCACGGCCGAAAGGTCGCAGCCCTTCTTGGTCGCCACGCCGTAGCCCTGCTCGCCAAACTTGACCTCGGGCTGCAGCAACTCAACGGTCTCGTTCATGTAACCGGCCAGCGTGGAGCGGTCCATGGCAAAGACGTCGATATTGCCGGCGTCGAGCGAACTCTTGATGATGGGGTAGCCGCTAAAGGCCCTAAACTCGGGCTTGCAGCTAAAGCCGTTGTCCTTGATCATCTGCTCGATCAGGCCCTGCGTGGTAGCACCCTGGCTCACGCCGATGACCTTGCCGTCCAGGTCCTCAATCGAGGTAAAGCCCGAACGCTTCTTGACCATGAGTCCCACGTAGTCGGTGCGGTACGGCGTCGAGAAATCCCAGCTCTTCTTGCGCTCGTCGGTGATGGTGTAGGTCGCCGCGACTACGTCAAGTTGACCGTTATCGATCAGCGGGCCGCGCGTCTTGGGCGTTACGTCGGTAAACTCGACAAGCTCCTGGGCACGGGCCTCCTTGTAGCTCACGCCAAAGACGGCAGCGGCGATCTGATAGCACAAATCGACTTCCATGCCCTCAAAGCGACCCTTGGCGGTGTCGTAATAGCCGTAGCCGGGAACATCCTTCTTAACGCCGGCATTCATATGGCCACGCGACTTGATGGCCGCAAGCTTGGACCCCTTGTCGGAGCCCTCGCCGCTGGTGGAGTGGCCGCAACCGGCAAGCGCGGTCCCCGTCAGCGCAAGCATGCCGGCGCCAGCCAGCTGCAAAAAGTGACGGCGCGATACGGCCGCCCTCGTCATATCCGTCATGTCCATCACCGCGCCTAGTGCAGAATCTTGGACAGGAACTCGCGGCAGCGCGGGTTCTCGGGGTTATCGAAGAAGTGCTCGGGCGTGCCCTCCTCCAGGATGCGGCCGTCCTCCATAAAGATGACGCGGTCGGCCACCTGGCGCGCAAAGCCCATCTCGTGCGTCACGCAGATCATGGTGATGTCCTCCTGCGCGAGCTCAATCATAACGTCCAGGACTTCCTGGACCATCTCGGGGTCGAGCGCCGAGGTCGGCTCGTCAAACAGGATGATGGGCTGTTTGGTGCACAGGGCACGGGCGATGGCGATGCGCTGCTGCTGACCGCCCGAGAGATTCTGCGGATACTCGCCGGCCTTATGCGCCATGCCAACGCGCTTGAGCGCGGCGATGGCGATCTCGGTCGCCTCCTCCTTGCTCTTCTTTTGCAGCTTGATGGGCGCGAGCGTCAGGTTGCCGAGCACCGTCATGTTGGGATACAGGTTGAACTGCTGAAACACCATGGAACTATACTTGCGAGCCATCTCTAGGTGATTCTTTTTGGTGAGCGGCGTACCGTCGATGATGACCTCGCCCGACGTGGGTTCCTCCAGATAATCGACGCAACGGATGAGCGTCGACTTACCCGAGCCGGAAGGCCCGATCATTACGAGCTTCTCGCCGCGCTTGACGGTGAGATTGATATCTTTGAGCACATGCAGGTCGCCAAAGTACTTGTTGAGATGCTTGATCTCGATCATGTCTGCCATGAATGTCCCTTCCCTGCGTTTACACGAGTTGCACTATTGTACGGAAAGAACCACGTTTCCGCAGCCCACACTACATTCCCGTAAAGAACCCGCAACCTTTAACCCACTCATTGGGGACAGGCTTAAATGAGTACCCGCTCATTGGGCACTCATTTAAGTCCGTCCCCAATGAGCGCCGAAAATAATACAACCGCCCTTGTTGAGCATAAGTCAGCGAAAACCCGTACACGCGAGCAAGGTGACGTGAAATGAAAGGGCGCAGACCTTATGGTCGCGCCCTTGAAATTGAACGTCAGATTGCCGCGTGTACGGGTTTGCAGCGTCGAGCCGTTACGCGGTTTGGTAAAACCGCGTAACAAATTACGCGAGTTTGGCGCCGACGATCTTTGCCGCGGCAGGCTTATCGAAGTTGCCGCCGGTAGCCTTGCCGAGTGCGCCCATGACCTGGCCCATCTGCTTCTTGGATGTGGCGCCCAGCTCGGCGATGACCTGCTCGATCAGAGCCTCGAGCTCCTCGCCCGAAACCTGCGCGGGCAGCAGGCTCTCCAGAATCTTGACCTGCTCGGTCAGGTTGTCGGTACGGTCCTGGTCGGTGCCGGCCTTGATGGACATCTCCAGCGTCTCGCTCGTCTGCTTAATCAGACGCTTGATCATGTTGTTGACGTCTTCCTCGGTCACGTCGCGGCGCTCGTTAACCTCGATATTCTTCACCTCGGCCTTGACCTGGCGAATGATGGACAGGCGAACCTTATCCTTGGCCTTCATGGCCGCAATCATTTCCTTCTGCAGCTCTTCGTTGGTCATTTGCAAATCCTCCTCAATAGTGCGGGCGGCACTCACGCGAGCGCCGCCCCATGATTACTCAGTCGTCGACGAATCGTCGGTCGAACTCTTGGTGACGCCCTTCAGGCTGACGTTGTACGGCACGTCCTTGGGCATGGGGTTAACGGTGATGTCGGCGTCCTTCTTGTACTGCTCCAGCCACTCGCTGTACGCGGTGCTTGCCGCCTGCGTCTTCACCACGTTAGAGACATACTTCTTGATGTCCTTGGGTACCTGCTTGATGTCATCGACCTGGCTATCGACATGGAAGTAGTCGGTGCACTTGATGACGTGGTAACCGTACGTCGACTCGATCACGTCGCTCACATCGCCCTTGTTGAGCCCCTCGAGCGCCGCCTGGTAGCTGTCGACGAAGGTGGTGAGCTTATCCCAACCCACATCGCCCTTCTTCTCCTTGGAGCCGGTGTCGTCGGAGTACTGCTCCACGGCGTCCTCAAAGCTCAGCTCGCCGGAGTTGATCTTGTCCAGGCACTCCTGCGCCTTGGCCTTGGCGGCGGCCTTGTCCTCGTCAGATGCGTCGGAATCAACCTTGATCAGGATGTTCGACGAGCGGCGGGCATCGTTGTAGTTAGACAGGTTCTCGTTGATGTAATCAACGATCTCGCTGTCCTTGGGCTTGCTCGTGGGTGCCACGGCATCCTTAAGTTTCTGCTGCGCCAGGCTCTCCTTGAGCGAGTCCTTGTAGGTGTCCTCGGTATAGCCGTAGGTCTTAAGGGTCTTCTTAAAGGCCTTGGCACCGCCCGCGCTCTTGCACGCGTCCTTCCATGCCTTCTCGACCTCCTCGTCCGACACCGTCACGCCGTTTTCCTTCTGCGCCTGCTGGAGCAGAATCTGCTGCGTGTAGGAGTCGATGAGCTGCTTGCGGTACTTCTTGGGCGTCAGGTCGTTGTCAACCAGGTACTGTGCCCAGTCTTTGTCCTTGGTGTAGCCATAGGACGTGCGCATGCTCATAATCTGCTTGGTCACGGTGTCCTCGGTGAGGTTGGTACCGTTGATGGTAGCGGCGACACCACCGGTGAGCTTATAGCCCGAGCTGGTGCTTTCGGTCTGCGACATGAGACCGGAGCATGCCATGGCCGAGACGGAAAGCAGCATTGCCAGCACGCCGATAACCACCAGGACGATCTTGACGGTCTTAGACACGTACGTCTTGCGCTGCTTCTTACGAGAGCTGGAGGCAGCGCGAGCCTGCTGCTCGGGCGTCGGCGCGGCCTCGGAGTTCTTTTTCTTGTTTGCCATAGTTGGCCTTTCGCATCACGAATCGAACAAACGCCATTGTGTCACAACGCGGACCCCGCGACACACCTGGTGCATGGGGGACAGGTTAATCTGCACCATTTTGGTGCAAAGGGGGCTGTTCTGGCTGTCGGCAGTTAGGGACATTCCTTTTCTGCCGGCAGTTAGGAACAATCCCCAAGTGCCGGCCCTAAAAGTGGCGACGGATGGCGTCGACCATGCCCTGGCATATGGTCTGGCCGAGCACATCGGCTGCGGCGTCGGCATCCATAAAGATATTCATAAGCGATTGCAGGGCCTCGACCTGGCCGCCCGGCTCGGCGATGCCCAGATTGATGATGATCTGCGCCGGCACGGGGGCACCCATGCCCGCCATTGCACTGAACACCACGGGCGCCGCGGGCTTTACCACCGCGATATAGGGCTTAGCCACAAATCCGGGATCGGTGTGCGGGATGGCGATGTTGGCCGCCGGCATGGCAAGACCCGTGGGATAGGCATCCTCGCGCGTGCGGACGGCATCGAGCCAACCGGGCGCAATGTAACCGCAAGGTGCAAGCTCGTCCTCGAGCCGCGCAAACACCTCATCCGGCGTCGCGCACTCCCAATCAAAAAACACCAGCTCAGGCGAGAATAGCATCTCGGCGTTATCCGCCATACCGTCCTCCAAAGTTGCATGAGGTTCACAATGCCCCATATGATAGCGAAACGAGGCAGGCAGGATTAGTCGAGGATTCCAATCATATCAAGTGCACGGGCAGGCGTCAGGCAAACTTCGGGCATCGCCTCCAGCATGCGGCGGTCACTCGTGACCACGTAGTCAACATCTGCCGTCTCGCCCGAAGCGATGATGAGGTTGTCTTCAAAATCCGGCATGCGTTTGCCAAGCATGCGCGCCATCTCGCACTCTGCCAACGAAAGCGGAGAGGCGGTTGCCACCCGCATCATGTGCTCAATGCAGGCCCATGACGCCGAAGCAAACGACACGTTAATCCCATTCACATTCCGCCGGGCTAGTCGCCGAGGCAAAATATAGAACACGTCCTTTGCCGTCGTTGGCGCATACAGAAGGTCGATCTTTCCTGCCTCGGCCAGTTCAACCAATCTCTTCGCTTCGTCGAACGCCCCCTCTTGCAGGTAATAATCGAGCCAAACGTTCGTATCTACCAAGAGATGCTTTGCCTCGATCATCGGCAATTCGCCTCAATGTCAGCAATCATCGCGTCATACATATCATCTCGTACGGCATCCCAGTCTTCCGCAGATGATCCAGCTGGCGCAAAATCCAAAGCACATAGCCCCAACGAAGAAAAAGCTAGGCCACACCCCTGCTCGGCCAGACTCTTCGCACGGGGCGCCTCGCGCTTATCCGCCACCATAAATCCCGGCAACGTTTGATGCTCGACGAGATAAGCCCAAAGCGCACGAATGGCATCGCTCGGCCCCAATCCATTGCGAGTTAGGACTGCATCGCCACCAGCTTTGAGCATAGGGTCGATTCGCGTGTTGAGCTGCACCGTTGCTGTACCCATAGCGGCTCCTCTCTACTTGCTAGCAGTATAGCAGACATAAAAGGCCACGCAAAAGGCCCCGCCCGCACACGGACGAGGCCCTATCGGATTTCTTGGGGTGGAAATGACGCCCTTCACGTTATCCAGGATCCGAAATCGAAGAGGTAATAAAGGCTGATTGGGGCACATGTGATTCCATATGCCCCAATCAGCCTTTTTGATAGTTTACGTTGTAAGGAAAACCAAGCGAATCCTTTTACGCACAATGACGCGGCGCATCAATTGCCACCTTGCCGCTCTCCAGCACGTGGACGCGGCCGTCGGCGAGCATTTGCACGACCTCGGGATACAGCACGTGCTCAATCGCGTGGATGTGTTCCTCGAGCGTGTCGACATCCCAGCCCTCCTCAACAGCCAGCGCACGCTGGGCGATGATGGGACCGTTGTCGTAGATCTCGTTGGCAAAATGCACGGTCACGCCAGTTACCTTGACGCCGCGCGCAAAGGCATCGTCGATCGCATGCGCGCCGGTAAAGCTCGGCAGCAGTGCCGGATGCAAGTTGACCACGCGGTTGGGAAACGCCGCCAGCAGCGGCGTGTGCACCATGCGCATGTAACCGGCC
>DBFAZJ010000020.1:0-3603 GCA_048244295.1 Collinsella sp. | reverse complement strand
CACATGGCGCTCGGCGGCCTTGGCACGCGCCTCGCGCTTGGGATTGGGCTGACCCGCTCGGTTAGACCTGCGGTTACGGTTCCTGTTGTCGACATCTGCCATACGTGGCCACCTTTCCTGTCGCTGCCGCTATCGGCTTTTCCCATCCATGATACCCCGCCGCGTACAAAAAAGACGGCCCCGAAGGACCGCCTTTCGCATCGATTTGCACGCACGGCAAGCACCGCCGCAATTCGCCACTAGTCGCGACGACCGAGAATGTTCAGGATGCGCAGGAACACGTTGATAATGTCCACGAACAGGTTGGACGCCATGAGCACCGCATTGGGCAGCGTGGGCGGCACCGTCGTGGCAACATAGGTGTCGTAGCCAATAAACCCGGCGAACACCACGATCACGATCAGATCGGTGATGGACTGCGAGACGCCCATGAACATCAGCACGATCTCGACCAGAATCGTGGCGAGCAGAATGCCAAAGCCGATGCCATATACGCGCTGGAAAAACTTGGGGAACGTCACGCCCAAGGCACCAAAGACAAAGGTGATGGCGGCCGTGGCGATAAAGGCAGTGTTGATAGTGGGCAGGTCATAGTTGGCAAGGCCAAACGACGCGGTCAGGCCAAAGGTGCTCGCAAAGATCACGTAACCCACGAGCGACAGGCCCACGGACTGCTTGCCCGCAGCAGCCGACATCATGACGATACCGACAATAGTCAGGATAAACGAGCCAAAGACCAGCGGCAAAGCGGCGCCGCTCATCATCATGCGGGCAAACGCCATGGTGCTCGTAAAGTAAGCACCGGCGCCCATGGCGCAAAAGCCCAAGAAGATGAGAGCAGACATGGCGAGATTGTACGCGCGCGGCGACATCTCCTTGGCGCGACTTGCGCCGGTCTCGATGGGGCCGTTCTGATAGCCCTGGATATCGTTCATACTTCGTCCTTTCAAAAAGCGCACGACAGCGCCGTAGGTGACAAGATTCCTGCCATTGTACCCGAATGCCGCACGTCCTTACCTACGGCGCTCGCCCTCAAGCGTACGATCAAAGGCCCAGACCCACCAACGCATCACGTGCGCTTGCGAGCCGTCCGCCTGCTCGCGCGTCTGGTCCTCCAGATACAACTCGGTCGCGTGCCCGCCAAAACGCACCTTATATGTTGCCGTACGGATGCCGTGGACCATCAGGCCAAACCCAGTGGTCGAGATAATTTCGTCGATCGTAAAACAACGGCCGTCGACCCAGCAGACGGTGACCGGCACGACCTGTCCGCCCGCGAGGATGCGAGCCACGACGTCCACATACTGCTTGTGCACGCGCCGAGTTTTGCCGTCTGTCTGTCGATATTCCATGCCCTCTATTATCGAACGCATGTTTGCATGTTGTAAAGCGAACAGACTGTGGTTTTGGGGTGTTGGGGCGCGCACGCGTGTCCTCATGGCGTGTTAGCAAAAAGAATACCCGCGGTCAACAGGGCTTATATTCAATTTTAGTGCCAAAAAATTCACTTCTCCCATCAGAACTCGGTAAGAAAACCAGCAGGAGGTGATACGATTTATCATGTTTTTGTAACGTGTCTGCAAACTTCGAGAAAGCCCATATATGGACGTAACGTTCTCAACCTTCCTCGGCCAACTTGTGTCGAACCCAGTCCTTGCCGTCACCGTGATCCTCGCGCTCGGCGCCATCTTCGTCAATGGATGGACCGACGCACCCAACGCCATCGCGACCTGCGTCACCACGCGTTGCATGCCCGCCCGCGCCGCCATTCTCATGAGCGCCGCATTCAACTTCTTGGGCGTGCTCATCATGACGCACTTTAACGCGAGCGTCGCCAACACCATTTCACATATCGTCGACTTTGGCGGAAACAGCACCATGGCGCTCGCCTGCCTGTGCGCGGCGCTGTTCTCCATCGTCGTCTACGGCGCCACCGCGTCGCGTTTTGGCATCCCCACCTCGCAAAGCCACAGCCTTATCGCCGGCCTGACCGGCGCCGCCATCGCCCTCGGCGGCGCGAACAGCGTCAACGTCCACGAATGGATGAAGGTCATCTACGGCCTGGCGCTCTCCATCGGTCTGGGCTTTGTCATGGGCTGGATCCTGTGCAAACTCGTCTCGATTCTGTTTGCCGCCGCCAACAGGCGACGTGCCAACGTCTTCTTTAAATACGCTCAAATCGCGAGCGCTGCGGCCATGAGCTTTATGCACGGCGCGCAGGATGGACAGAAGTTCATCGGCGTGCTCTTTTTAGGTGTCGCCTTCGCCAACGGCCAGACGAGCGTCGGCGATGCCGGCATCCCCATCTGGATCATGCTGCTGTGCTCGGCCACCATGGGTGTCGGCACCAGCGTGGGCGGCGAGCGCATCATCAAGTCCGTCGGCCAGAGCATGGTCAAGCTGGAGAAGTATCAGGGCTTCTCCGCCGACCTCGCAGGCGCCGCAAACCTGCTGCTTGCCACCCTTACCGGTATCCCTGTGTCCTCCACCCACATCAAGACCTGCGCCATCATGGGCGTCGGCGCCGTCAAGCGCCTTTCGGCCATCAACTTCGGCGTGGTCAAGGACATGATGTTCACCTGGTTCTTCACCTTCCCTGCCTGCGGACTCATCAGCTTTGTCATGGCCAAGCTGTTCATGATGTTCATCTAGTCAAACCGAGCGTCCATCTGGACCGCAATACTTCGCCCACCCGTCTTCGCCTCGAAAGGACCCACCCATGGCAAAGAAACCCGATTCGTTCTACTTTGACAACTACGTTGCCTGCGCCGACCTAGCCGTCCAGGCTGCAGAGTTGCTCACCAAGATTTTCGAGAACTTCGATCCCGCGAAGATTCACGATATGCTCGACAAGATGCACGCGATCGAGCATGCGGCCGACAAGAAGCATCATGAGCTTGAAGACGCCCTGCTCACGGCCTTTATCACCCCGCTTGAGCGCGAGGATCTGGACCTGATGAGCTGCTCGCTCGACACCGTGCTCGACCGTATCGAGGGCGTCGTGCAGCGCGTCTACTTCACCAACATCCAGAGCATCCATCCCGATGCCATCGTGATCGCCCACAAGGTGACCGACGCCTGCCGCGCCATGAAGGACCTGATGGTCGAGCTGCCCAATTACCGCAAGTCCAAGACCCTGCGCGAACTCGTCATCCAGATCAACACGATCGAGTCCGAGGCCGACGAGCTCTACATCAACGCTATGCGCAACCTGCATGTCAACGGCAAGGATCCGCTCGAGGTCATCGCCTGGCGTGACGTCTACGCCTTCCTGGAGTACTGCGCCGACTGCTGTGAAAATGTAGCTGATGTCGTGGATTCGATTGTCATGAAGAACAGTTAATTGGGGGTACATGTCCCACCGGTCGCGGGCCCGGCCACTAATAACCTTTTTCACTCCGGCTGCAAGCAGAGTCGTTCAAAAGGTTATTTGTGGTCGGGCCCGCTCCCTTATGTACCACCATTGGGAACTTTGCTGATAGGTTTAGCGCAATGGGGGTTTGGCTGAAGGGACCTTTGGTATCCGTTCGGACACTTTGGCCCTCGATGAGCGATTGGCTGATTGCCGCTTTGGGTACTCGTTGGGTTACTTTGGGTTTGTTT
>DBFAZJ010000019.1:0-11626 GCA_048244295.1 Collinsella sp. | reverse complement strand
CTCCGAGATCTTGGCAAAGGCGGGCTGCAGGGCGGTGAGCAGCTCGGACTTAAGCTGGCTGTCGATCTTGTCGCGCGTATAGCTATCGGTCACGTTGCCGCACACGTTGGTGTAGAACAGCAGCGGGTTGGTGATGCGGTACGAATACTCGCCGTTGCAGCGCACGGAGATGTCGACGTCCAGACCGATGTTGTTATCGACCACGCGGAAGGGCACGGGCGAGGCGGTGCCGTACTTGTTGCCGATGATCTCCTTGGTGTTGATGAAGTAGACACGCTGGTCCTTGCCCGCGTCGCCGCCAAAGGTAAAGCGGCTGCCGATATTGGCGAAGGTCTCCTTGATGGAATCGCCCAGGTTGCCGCTAAAGACGCTCGGCTCGCTGCCGGTATCGAAGACAAACTCACCGGGCTCCAGCGCGACTTCGATGATCTTGCCGTTTTGCACCACGAGCATGCCCTGGCCGTCGTTGACGGCGATGACCGAGCCGTTGGAGATGACGTTGTCCTCGCCGCGCGTGTTGGAGCTGCGGCCGCCGGTGCGCTTGCTGCCCTTGCAGGCCAAGACATCAGCGGGCATCGATTCGCAATAGATAAATTCCTTCCACTGGTCGGCCATGACGCCGCCGGCAGCACCCAATCCAGCTTTCAAGAGTCCCATGGTGATCTTCCTTTCTCGTCAAAGGCCGGGTGGTATTGGTCAGAATGGCTAATCGTCCTTGTTGTCCTTCATGACAACGGTGGTCTCGGTGTGGCTGAAGGTATCGTGCTTCTCGGTCAGATCGAGGTCCCCGCAGTAGCAATCGGCGTGGGTTGCCTCGTTGGCCGTCTTGAGCTGGCCTACCAGCAACACGTCCGCGATGATTACGATGATCAACGGCGCGACGATGTTGATGAGGACGCCCTCGACATCAAAGGCGAGGTAGTCCGGATCGAAGGCGTTCTCTCCCATAAAGAGAATCTGGGAGAGGACAAACCCGATCACAAAGAACAGCACCGAGGCGATGGCGAGCTTGGGCTTGGAGCAGGGGAGCTCGCCGACCATGCGACCGGTCTGGCCGTTCATGGCAAACAGATAGCTCTTGCCGTTCCACGAGGTGGAAAGCATCCACACGGGGAACAGGGCGTAGTCGCTGTCTTCCCAGGTGTAGTCGAGCTGCTTGCTTTCGACCGTGGCGTCGTCATATTCGTCGACGACGGTCTCGCGCAGGGCCGAGATCGTGCTCTCCTCCATGCGGCGCTCGGCGCGCGCCTTGCAGGTTTCGCAATCCTCGTCATAGCGGTTGGCGATGTAGCCGGGCATATACGCGACCGAAAACGGGCGCAGCGCGTCGTAGTCAAACGGCTCGATGGCGTCCATGTGGCCGTCGGGCATCTTGGACGATCCGTCGACGGGCACGCGCTCAAACGAGATATTGCCTTTACGGTAGGCGTCGTAGTGGTCAGTGGTCGTGACGGTGCGATCGGGTTCCTCGGTTACGGTCTCGTTGGTCGCGTCAAAGTACACTTCGCCGTCCACGCGGGCACCGTAGAGCCAAAACGGCACGTAGACGCCTTGGACCTCGTCGATGTGGTTGTCGGTGACAAAGCTCTTGGGCAGCAGAATCTTGCCCTTGTAGTGCTCTTTGAGCGCGGCCATGACATCGTCGCGCCCGAGCTTAAACGGAATCACCAGGTCGGGTGAGAAGTCGCCCGAGAGCTGGCCAGGTGCCACGGCGGAGTTACCGCAGTACGGGCAGGTGGTGACGGCGACGGTGCCGTCCGAGATCAGTTCGGCGCCGCACGACGAGCAGATGTAGCCGGCGTTTTGAGCTAGCTCCTGCACGGCATCGTCGACAGAAGGTTTGGGAGCCGCGGCTGCGGCATCGGCTTTGGCGTCGGCCTTGTCCTGGCGCTCGCGATAGAGAGCCTCGACTTCTTCGACTTCAAAGCGCGAGTCACAGTAGTCGCAGACGAGCTTTTGCTCGGCACTGGCAAAGTGAAGGGGGCCGCCACACGCGGGGCATTGATAGTTGACGCTCTCGAAGGCCATGATCGGTCCTTTCGCTGCCGGAGGCCATGCGCCGATGGCGCCGCCGCAGTATTCGCAGCGCCCGCTGGCATCGGGAATGGTGGTGGCTCCGCAGAAGGGGCAGGTCACCGCGGTCTTGGGGGCCTTGGCGGCCACGACGCTGTCGCGCGTCTCCTGGCGCAGCTGCACCAGTGCGTCGCGAACCTCGGTTGCCTGGCGCTTGGCCTCGCGGTATTCGATGGAGCCGCGCTGATCGATGGTGGAGTCGTTCACGCGCAGGTTGATCTCGGTAAAGTACGGCGTGTTGACGTGGATGGTCAGATTAAAGTCGTAATCCAGGTCGTAGCGCGGCGGGTTGTAGCTCTCGCGCTCGCCGTCCTCGGTCTCGCGATAGATCTCGGTGCGTTGCTCGTCGATATCCATATCGCAGCCGAGTACCTGCGAGAACTCGATGATGTCGGGATTGGCGTCGCGCCAGCGGCTCTGCGAGGTGATGATCAGCAGGCCCGCGTCCTCATCGAGCATAATATTGGTGCGCCCGGCAGAAAGCGTGCGCGTGGGGTTGAACGAAGACAGGCGCTCGGCGTTGGCTTCGCGGTAGGCGAGTTGCTCACGGATATCGTCCGCGGTGCTGGAGCGATAGCCGTGAAAGTAGGGGGAGAGCTTGCCGGCGCACTCTTTGCACAGGTAGCCTTCATTGATTTTTGTCTTACCTAGAAGTCCCAGCTCGGTACCGCAAATCGCGCACTCTTTCTTCTCGAACATCTTGTCAAAGAAGCCCATGGCTGCCTCCCATCAACTGGTAGCGTGTGTCACTTTTGATGATGGGGGAGTGCGCGATCCTTCGCGATACCCAGACGGCTCAAGGAGTCTCCACAACTGGGACACATGGCCCATTTTTCATCCGACACATAGGGACACTCCTTGCCGCGGGTAGTCATTGCACTCATTGGGGACGTACTTAAATGAGTGGTAGTTGGGGACACTCCTTGCCGAGCTAGAGGCCGCGCGTGTCCCTTCTGGTCCATGCGGCTCAAAATCGCGGCGTGATGTGGACGGCTGGGGTCGAATTGGCAGCATTTCGAGCCTGGCTTCGATATTGAGACTGGTTCTTTATTAAAATAGATTTCCAGACAATTGAGCGGCTGGGGGTTAACCATGAGGGGCATAGGAGACACAACCGCATATTTGCGTCGGGGCATTCGGGAGATTATATGCCTGGCGCTGTTCTTCTTCACGTTTTTGGCGTGCGAGTATCTTTTTGATGTGCGCATGGCCGAGTTCGTGCCTCCAAACGAGGTCGTTATTTATGAGAGCCTTGTTATCGGCGCGAGCGTGATTGGCTTTTTTGTGCGTCCCATTCTGTACTATCGCCGTCCCCATGCTATCGACGCAACGAGTGACGTCACGGGCGTTTTGCTGGTGGCGGCATTGCTGCTGTTGATTATGGCGGTTCAGGTTGAGGTGGTAATTGCCGGCGGTTTGGTGGCGTGCTGCGCGCTGGGCTACTGCGGATCGACTGCTCATGCAAATTTTGCGAGGCACTTTGCGCGGACGCCCTGCTTGGCGCGCGCCGCCGCACTTTCTTACGCCATGGGCGTTCTGGTGCAGGTTTTCAACCACATGGTGATGCCTGTCGGCATTCCTCAGCAGGCTGTTCTGGTCGTCTGTGCGATCGCGCAGGTGGCGTTGCTCCACGGTGCCCGACGCGCCAAGCTGCGCGACGAGTCCGATCCCAACTTTGAACCCAGTGCTGCCGGGCTTTCGGTAGATGCTCTGGAATATGGCGCCAAGTGGCATGACGATCCCGAGGCAAAGGCGGCATTCCGTCGCGCCGTAGTTCGCCTGACCGTGGCGACGGCGTATCTTTCCAGCGTATTCGCCGCTCTCAACGCGGGCTTCACGACCCTGCATGCTGTCGGAGCCGTCGATTTGGGCGATTGGCCGCGCCTGCTGCTTGTCGTGAGCTCGTTGGCCGCTGGCGCACTATTTGACCTGCACGGCCGTTCGTATATGAATATCGGCATGACATGTGCCGCCATACTGTCCACGCTTTCGTTCTTTGTGCTCATCGTCGATGGCAATGGCGGCAACGAGCTTGCTGCCACGATCATCTTTTATCTGGGCTCGGGCTTTTTCGTGGTGTTCTTTACCACAAAATATGCCGCCGTCTCGCTCTATGCGCGCTGGTCATATTTTTGGCCGTGCATGGGTCGCGTCGTCAACAACGTGTGCTCGATGCTCGTGACGGCGCCGGCGGTGGCGATCATCTCGAGTCAAAACGTGCTGGCTGCGATCGGTGCGGCGCTCGTGATGTTTGTGGGCATTGCGATTACGCTGCTGGGGCAGTTGGGGCAACGAGCCGATGATGCCGCGATGCGGGACGGGCTGCCGCTTGCCACCGACGATCTTGGTGGGGATCTTGCACCCACATGCTCCGACCCCGAGCCCGTGGAGGCAGCGGAGCTCACGTCCGATGAACGCCTCGATGCTTTCGTCGCCACCTTTGGGCTTACAGAGCGCGAGCGCGATATTCTTGAGGTCTTGGTCGTTTCGGACCAGAGCGTTCAGGACATCGCCACAACGCTCTTTCTTTCGCGCTCCACGCTCTATCGCCACATTTCCTCGATCAACAAAAAGGCCGGTACCGCCTCGCGCGTGGCCCTCATCAACTTCTTCTGGTCCTGGACACCCAAGGACTAGCTAATCTCCCAATAAGTTGCGGTGGAATAGTCCCTAAATTAAAGTCACGGGGCTTTAAACAGGAACTATTTCACCGCAACTGCTGGGGGGATAGACTGCGGCGGCGGCAGAGGCAACGGCAGCGGCGTTGGCAGCTGTGGTAGTGGCAACGGCAGCTGGCAGGGTGTTTTCCGTCTACTTGCTACAGCAGCTCGCCGTGGCGGGCAATGTAGCGGCGCTTTGCCAGCTGGGTGAGCGCGATATAGGCGGTAACGATGCCAATGAGCAGCCCAAAAAAGCTCGTGGGCAGCGGCATGAGGCCGAGCGCATCGGCGATGGGGCTTGCCGACAGCCAGGTGACGAGCGCCAGGCCCAGCACGGTAAGAACGCACAATGCGGGCGCGGCGTGGTCGCGCGGGCTCGGCAGATGCGGGGAGCGCAACATGTGGACCACGAGTGTCTGCGACCACATGGACTCGACAAACCAGCCGCTCTGGAAGAGCGCAGCAAAGGTCGCCATACCCGCGACGTCGCCCGCGGCGGCAAGCTCGGACCAGCTTGCGTCCACGGCGGCGGGGCACACGACAAAGAAGAGCGCGGCGAAGGTCACGATGTCAAACAGCGAGCTCACGGGGCCCAGCTCGAGCATAAAGCCCTTGATGGACGCAGCGTCCCAGGCACGCGGACGGGCGGTCCAGGCGTCATCGACGGTGTCCCACGGCAGTGCGATACACACGATCTCGTAGACCAGCGACAGCAGTACCAGCTGCAGGGCGCTCATGGGCAAAAACGGCAAGAACAGGCTCGCGACGGTCACGGACAGCACGTTGCCAAAGTTGGAGCTCACCGTGGTCTTGAGGTACTTGAGCAGGTTGCCGTAGGTGCGGCGGCCTTCGATGATGCCGCGCTCGAGCACGCCCAGGTCCTTCTGAAGCAAGATGATATCGGCGGATTCCTTGGCGATGTCGACGGCCGAATCGACCGAGATACCGCAATCGCTCGCACGCATGGCGGCGGCGTCGTTGATGCCGTCGCCCATAAAGCCCACGGTGTGGCCGAGCATCTCGCGCATGACACGTACCAGGCGCGCCTTCTGCAGCGGCGAGAGCTTGGCGAAGAGGTGGGTTTTCTCGGCGCGCTCGGCAAGTTCGGCGTCATCGAGCGTATCGATCTCGGAGCCGAGCAAGACGTTGCTCGCATCGATACCAATCTGCTCGCAGACGGTGGCGGCGACGCGGTCGTTGTCGCCGGTTAGGACCTTGACCGCCACGCCCTTGGCCTCGAGGGTGGCGACGGCGCCCGCGGCACTTGCTTTGGGCGGATCGAGGAAGGCCAAAAAGCCCATCAGCACCATGTCGCACTCGTCGGCGATGCCAAACTCGCCCACGCAGCGCGGATTGGTCTTCTGCGCCACGGCAATTACGCGTAGGCCCTCGGCGTTAAGTCCGGCGATCTGCTTGCGAATCTGGGCGAGCTTCTCGTCGGTGAGCGGCTGAGCGATGCCATCGATCTCGACAAAGGAGCAGATCTCGAGCATTTCCTCGGCAGCGCCCTTGGTAACCATCTGGGTTTTGCCTTGGGCGTCGGCGACAACTACGCTCAGGCGACGGCGCGAGAAATCGAAGGGAACCTCGTCGACCTTGGTATAGCAGTCGCGCAGACTCTGGCCCAGCATAGAATCGGGCACGACGGTCGAGGGCGTCACATCGGCACGGTCGATTACGGCCAGGTCGATAAGATTTTTGAGGCCGGTTTGGAAGAAGCTATTCAAAAATGCATGGCGCAGCACGCGTGCGTCTTCGTTGCCGTCGGTGCTGAGATAGCGCTCGAGCACGATGCGGTCTTCGGTGAGGGTGCCGGTCTTGTCGCAGCACAGGACGTCCATCGCGCCGAGGTTTTGAATCGCCGGCAGCTCCTTGACGATTACTTGGCGGCGGGCGAGGTCCTTGGCGCCCTGCGACAGGCTCGTGGTCACGATGACGGGAAGCATCTGCGGCGTGATGCCCACGGCCACGCTCGTGGCGAACAGCAGCGCGTCGATGGCGTTGCCCTTGGTGGCGGCGTTGATGGCAAAGACGGCCGGCGCCATAACGAGCATGAGGCGTACGAGCAACATGGAGACGCTCGAGACGCCGCGGTCAAACGCGCTCTTTTCGCCGCGCCCGTTGAGCATCTTGGCGATGCCGCCCAGGTAGGTGTCCGAGCCGGTGGCAACGACAAGCGCCATGGCGGCGCCGTTTTGCACGGAGGTGCCGGTAAAGACGATGTTCTTGCAGGCAGAGAGTGGCAGTGCGGAGCCGTCGGCGCCCTCGACGACGGTGACGGCGGTGGTCTTCTCGACGGCCTCGCTCTCGCCGGTGAGTGCGGACTCGATCACAAACAGGTCGCGCGCGGTGATGATGCGGGCATCTGCCGGCACCATATCGCCGGCAGAGAGACGGATTACATCGCCGGGGACGAGCTCGTCGAAGGGGATCTCAATGCGCTCGCCGTCGCGCAGGGCGGTGCAAGTGTTGGAGACCAGGTCCTTGAGGGCCTCGGCCGCATTGCCGCTGCGGGCTTCCTGGATAAACTTCATGCCGCCCGATACCAGCAGCATGGTGCCGATGACGATGACCGTGGAGGGGTCGCGCTGCGGTTCGGGCACGGCGAGCACGTCGATGTAGAGCGAGACCAGTGCGAGCGCGGCGAGGATGCCGGCGAAGGGATCGATGAACGCGTCGGCGATGCGGCGGGCGAGCGTTTTGGTCGTTGCCTCGATGGTGTTGGGGCCGACGGCGTTCAGGCGCTCAGTTGCCTGCTCGACGGTGAGGCCGTTTGCCGTGGCGTCAAGCAGTACGAGGGCGTCCTCGGCACTATGGGTGGCGGCGAATATGGTGTTCTTGGACAGGCCGGTATGAGCGGCAGGGCGCGCCGTGCGGCGGCGCTTGGAGATGGCTTCGAGTACCGTGACGGTTTTGAGCATCAGCATAGGGTCCTCCTTGTTGAGGGGAGTTAGCGTACGTGTCGTATTTGCTTCAAAAAACCTAGATGTCGCTCACGTCAAGCTCTTGAGCCCACAAAGGGTGCAGCGCGCCTTTGCGGTGGTTTTGGCGATCTGCCGGTGGCGTTTATGCGTGTGCGGAGTCCTCGCGGCGTGCCGAGGGCGACATGCAGGTTTTTCGACTAGGACTGCCTTCCATGGCACACCTCCTAAAGGCTGAGCGCAGCGCGCTTTGGGTATCTCGTACCCCTTTTTAATCCGCCCGTATTCTTGATGAGGGGGTTTGACATGTCAACCCCATTGTTCGGAAAACCATTCCCCCTGACAAAGCCTTTACAGAATGCCGTGGCCCCAAAGCGCGCCCGCATCGACGCTTCGCCTGCGCTAAACTGGAAGGCACGTACGCGATTACGAGAGGAGCCCGCATGGAGGCTTACAAGCAAGAGTTCATCAAGTTTATGGTCGAGTCCGACGTCCTTAAGTTCGGCAGCTTTACGCTCAAGAGCGGCCGTCAGTCCCCGTTCTTTATGAACGCCGGCGCTTACGTGACGGGCTATCAGCTCAAGAAGCTGGGCGAGTATTACGCCCAGGCCATCCACGATAACTTTGGCGACGACTTTGATGTGCTGTTTGGACCGGCCTACAAGGGTATTCCGCTGGCCGTCGTGACCGCAATTGCCTACCACGAGCTGTACGGCAAGGAGGTCAAGTACTGCTGCGACCGCAAGGAGGCCAAGGACCACGGTGCCGATAAGGGCAACCTGCTGGGTTATGAGCCCAAGGACGGCGACCGTGTGGTCATGGTCGAGGACGTTACCACCAGCGGCAAGTCCATCGACGAGACCTATCCCAAGGTCAAGGCTGCTGCCGACGTCGAGATCAAGGGCCTGATCGTGTCCCTCAACCGCATGGAGGTCGGCAAGGGCGGTGTGACCACCGCGCAGAAGGAGATCGAGGCCAAGTACGGTTTCCCCGTCGCGAGCATCGTCTCCATGGCTGAGGTCGTCGAGACCCTCTACAACCACGAGATCGACGGCAAGGTTGTCATCGACGACGAGCTCAAGACCGCCATCGACGCCTACTACGAGCAGTACGGAGCTCAGGAGTAGTTACGGCGTTTTACCAAACGCCGTAACCGGTCGACGCTGCGCGCCGCCCAGAGCGACAATTTGTCATTCAAAAGGCGAGGCATGACCAGAAGGTCAATGCCTCGCCTTTTTCATGCCAACTTGTTCGCTCTGGACGTCGCTCGCTGTCCGTCCTCTACCTGTGGCGTTGCCTTGCTCCGGATGCGGCAAAATGCGGCTCGCTCGCTGTCGTTGCCGAAACATCGGCGTTGCCGGACTAGTCATTGGGGACGTTCATAAATGACTACTCAGGAATGAGCGTGGATAATCTCCCGTTTTTGGCCTGTGTGCAGGCTCAAAGTGGGAGATTATCCACGCTCGCTTTAATTTGCCTGGGTTGCGATGCCTATCTAATCGGCTCGGCGTCTTCCCTGAGAATCGAAAGATACTCTTCATACCCGTACTGCCGGTATCTCTGTCTTGACTCGTCGAGCGGACGGAGGATACCCAATTCTTCAAATGATTTGACGAGCGAGCTCGCGGTACTCCTGCCGATATCGAGTTGGGCAGCGATGAATGCGGTGTCGACGATGGGGTGCTCTTCAAGAATGCCCAACAGCCTTTGCCCGTTTGCAGCAGTCCTTCCGAGATTTTCGGTAATGGTTGCTGTGGAACGGTTATGGAGGTCAACAAGGTTTTTTAAAGACCCTACCGAGTCCTTCGCACTTTCGAGAAGACTGTTGCAGAAAAACTCTATCCATTCCTCGTAAGTGCCTCTCTCCCTTACGGATGTGAGTTGCCGGTAGTACTCGCTTCGATTTTTCTTGAACTGGAACGATGGATAGAACAAGCAAGAATGAAGAACGCCATCATTGATGAGCATAAGTGTAATGAGAAGCCTGCCCAGGCGACCGTTTCCGTCTAGGAATGGATGGGCAGTTTCAAATTGGTAATGGACGAGCGCCGCCCGCACAATCGGATCCATTTCGACTTGAGGCTCATTGATAAAGCGTTCGAGGTCCTGGAGCGTGTTACTCAAATCTTCAATGTTTGGAGGGACAAACGATGCGGTTGCAATGGTGCAGCCTGAGGGGCCAATCCAGTTTTGTGAGGAGCGCAGCTCGCCTGGATTCTTCTCCGTTCCGCGCACTCCGTCCAGCAGGACCGCATGAACTTGCCTAAGAAGTCTCGTGCACAAGGGCATCTTTTTGAGCAGTTCTACGCCGCGGTCGACAGCACGGACGTAATTCACGACGTCTGCGACATCTTTATGATGGAGTTGTGTTTGCGATGGACTAAGTAGGTCGTCAAACGTGCACTGGGTTCCCTCAATTTGCGAAGAAAGGAGTGCTTCTTTGCGCACGTACATTGTCAGATACATGTCGGCGTTGGGAACAAAGTAGAGCATGCCTTCAAGCTCTCCAAGCTTTCGTGAGCATGCGGAAAGCGTGCGATAGGTTTCCTCGGTGAGGTTTAGCTGCCTCAATGATTGCAAGGGCGTTGGAAAAAACGAATAGTAAGCCAATTTCCCCGATAGATTATTGCGGAGCGTTCCCTGGCCGTTCTCCTCGATTTGCATCGCGCCCTCCATATCTTTAGTGCCGGAAACTCGTTATTAGGCTAATCATATCAATTCTAATAACGAGTTTAAGGATTAAATGGTTATTAGAATTGATGTAAACAATCTAATGATGAGAAGTCGTTATTACTTGACCATGGAGCTCGGCTTGGTACAAGGGGGAGGGGTTATCCAAAATGAGAGCGGATAATCTCCCGTTTTTGGCTCGGTGACGGCCTCAAAGTGGGAGATTATCCACGTTCGCTAGTTAAGCGTCCAAAAATCCACACTCGCCAAACCTACCAAAAAGGACAGGTTTATTTTGGCACGCTTCGGTCGGTGTCAGGAAGTGTTAGGGACAAGGCGGCGACAGGACTCGAGAGCGAAAAGAAGTGTCGGGTTTGGTGCGCCCGCTTCTGCCCGTCCCGTGCGCAGGCGATACTCGGCTTATCGACCAGCGATGCAAAGGAGATGCTCGTCCCACGAGCACTACCGGGAAGGGCTCGCGATTCGAGTCCCCACCTTAGCATTTGAACCATTTGGCACTATAATTACCGTAGGCATGCGCACAACGTTGCGCTTAATCAAGAGGAGAAAACATATGGGTCTGTTTGACATGTTCAAGAAGAAGGCTGAGCCCGCGGCTGCCGCTGCTCCGGCCTCCATCTCTGCTTCTGCTGGCGCCGACGTGCTGTGCTCGCCCGTCAAGGGCAAGGTCATCAAGATGGCCGACGTGCCCGATCCCGTCTTTGGTGGCGAGGTTCTGGGCAAGGGCTGCGCCGTGTGGCCCGAGGACGATCTGGTCTACGCTCCCTGCGACGGCAAAGTGACCGTCACCATGGGTCACGCCGTGGGCCTGCAGTCCGATAGCGGCATCGAGGTCCTGGTGCACGTTGGCGTCGATACCGTCAACATGAACGGTGACGGCTTCGAGGGCTTCGTCAAGGCCGACGACGTCGTGAAGGCCGGCCAGCCCATCCTCAAGATCGACCGCGCCAAGATCGCCGCTGCCGGTTACAAGGACTGCGTCGTGGTGGCCGTGTCCAACACCGCCGAGTTTGCCGACGTCGAGCTCACCGTTGAGGCCGACTCCGCCGTCGCCGCCGGTGACGTCATCGTTAAGGTCGTCCGCAAGTAAGCTGCGGCGTCCAAAGGATGTGC
Source organism: Collinsella sp. (assembly GCA_048244295.1). Taxonomy (GTDB): domain Bacteria; phylum Actinomycetota; class Coriobacteriia; order Coriobacteriales; family Coriobacteriaceae; genus Collinsella. The sequence continues at coordinate 168 of DBFAZJ010000019.1, read as the reverse complement.
AAGGGTGGTCGGGTTTTCCGGCCACCTTTTTTATTGCACCGCGGGAAAGCGTTTTATTGCACGTTGGGCGGGCTTGCAAACCGTTCGGACGCTAAAACGAACCGACCGTGCCTTCGCGTTGCCGAGGGTGTTCATAAGTGGATAGTATGGGCTTACTTATTACAACGT
>DBFAZJ010000018.1:0-7541 GCA_048244295.1 Collinsella sp. | reverse complement strand
TCGTCGAACAGGCGGTTGCGCGTCTGCTCAAACTCCTCGTCGCTGCCCATGTCCTCGATGCGGCGAAGCTCGTCAAGCAAATGACGATGAACGCCGGCATAGGACAGCAGCGCTTGGGCATGCTCGGTCTGCGCATACTTTTGAGGGTTTGCGCTGATGTCGTTATGGACAAGCTCGCGTGCTGCATCGGTGAGTTCGGGGTGCGATGCCAGATAGGTGCGCTCCAGATAGGCGGGGATGTAGACGCTCGGATCCATTAGAGGTCTCCTCCCTTAAACGGCAATCCCTGTTCGGCCGCGCGCAGGATTCGTTCGTCGATCTGGGAGCGCACGATGTCGTTGGTGGCGACCCAGGCGGCAAAGCTGGCGTTGTCGGGCGCGCCTAGGCCCTCCTGCAGCACCGGCGTCGCCTCGGACAGGGCAAGGACAAGCTCATCGGTGGAGCCCGGACCTACGTTGACGCGGGCATAGACGCCATCGGGAAACTCGGTTTGGAAGTAGAGCGCCTCGGCCGCGTGCGGGCATGAGCGCACCAGGATGCGCAGGTAGTGCTCGGCGCCCTCGTAATCCAGCTCGCGCCAAGCAGTGCTCATCAGCGCGATGAGCGTCCACGGGTCCAGGTCGCGCTCTGCGTCCTTGGGACGGCGGCGCAGCGGCGTGTTGGCAAGATAGGACACGGAGTGGGCGGAACGAAAACGCTTGAGCTCCTCGGCAGGGTATTCGAGCTTTGCCATGGCAAGCATCGCGGTATGGCGGACGCCGGCGGGGTCGTTGGGCGCAAAGTCCAGGCTGCGATTCGCGGCATCCAGCGACATGCGGTAGCGGCCGCTAATGAGCGCGCGCGATGCCAAGGCGGCAAGCCAGCGCAGGTAGGGACGGCGGGTCAGGTCGCCTGCGGCCTCACGCTCGTAGGGGTCCTGCGCCGAGGCAATCTTGAGCGCCAGATCGTGCTCCACCTCGTCGCACTTGGACACCAGATACTGTACGTATTCCTCGTTGGATTCGGCGGTGAGCGCCGTCAGCATGCGCTGGGCATCCCAGTTGGCCGGATCGAGCGCGGCTGCCTCGCGGAGCATGTTCTCGGCTGCGGCTTCTTCTTGCTCTGCCTGGGCGTCGTCGGGGATAAAGGGGATGCGGTAGTCGACAGCCTCGACCACCTTGGCAATGAGGTGCCCGGCGCGGTCGCGATCGTGCACGATGAGCGGCGCGGGGTTGCGGGTGAATTGCTCCATTAGACGCTCGACGGCGGGGCCGTCAGTGAGCGGGATATTGTCGCGGCGCAAGGCCTCAAGAACGAGGCGATGGCAATCCTCTTGAATGGGATCGAATGCCATGGGGCCTCCTTTGCTGCGGTTAGGGTTCAAATATCTTTATATAAGGTTCTAGTTTACCCGCATGTGGCACACCGGGGGTGCCGCACTTGGACTTGCACCTTTGCACCACGAAGACGGATGTCACACAAATGTCGGCACCTCGGTTGCGCGGGTGGTATCACAGTGCCGTAAACGGTCGATTTTTGGCGGCGAACGGGGCACATTTTGGAGGGGCACAGCCCTGTCCGGGATATGTAGTCAACCCTGATAAAACGTTTTCCCAGCTTGGGAGTATGAATGCCCCACAAGGGTCTTCAGGGATAGAAAAAACGTTTCATCATTATCGGCTTTAGGTGAATAACTGACCAACCAGAACGGTAAAATAGTGTTTGTCTGAGCGTTGAGGCGTTAAGACATCGCGCATTGTCATCGCCGGCAACGCGCAAAACGGTCCTAACGGAGCCAATCGGGTGCTCCGTTATATACGCAAGTCTAAGAGGGGCTTGTTTAGGAGGCACAGTATGGGACGTTTTACCAATCCTCGCGATCTGTACTTTGGTGAGGGCGCTCGCCACGAGGTGAAGAACCTCAAGGGCAAGAAGGCTATCATCGTTTCTGGCGGCAGCTCTATGCGCCGCGGCGGATTCCTGCAGGACGTCGAGAACGACCTTAAGGAAGGCGGTTTCGAGGTCAAGCTGTTCGAGGGCGTCGAGTCCGACCCGTCCATCGAGACGGTCATGAAGGGCGCCGAGGCCATGCGCGAGTTCGAGCCCGACTGGATTATCGCCATCGGCGGCGGCTCGCCCATCGATGCCGCTAAGGCCATGTGGGTCTTCTACGAGTATCCCGAGGAGTCCTTCGATAACATTATCCAGCCGTTCAGCTTCCCCGAGCTGCGTCAGAAGGCTCATTTCTGCGCCATCTCCTCTACCTCCGGCACCGCTACCGAGGTCACCGCGTTCTCCGTCATTACCGACTACGCCAAGGGCATCAAGTACCCGCTGGCCGACTTCAACATCACCCCTGATGTCGCCATCGTCGACCCCGAGCTCACCTACACCATGCCCGCCAAGCTGTGCGCTCACACCGGCATGGATGCTCTGACCCACTGCATGGAGGCTTACGTTTCCACTTGTGCTTCTATGTTCACCGACGCCAACGCTCTGCACGGCATCCGCGAGATCGTCGAGTGGCTGCCCAAGTCCTATGCTGGCGACCATGAAGCCCGTCAGCACATGCACGAGGCTCAGTGCATCGCCGGTATCGCCTTCTCCTCGGGCCTGCTCGGCATCGTTCACTCCATGGCTCACAAGACCGGTGCTGCCTTCGAGAACGGCCACATCATCCACGGTGCTGCTAACGCTATGTACCTGGGCAAGGTCATCCAGTGGAACTCCAAGGACCCGCGTGCTGCCGAGCGTTACGCTTACGTGGCCAAGGAGATCCTGCACCTTCCCGGCGAGACCAACGAGGAGCTCATCGCTGCGCTCGTCCAGAAGATTCGCGACCTCAACGACCAGCTCAACATTCCGCAGTCCATCAAGGATTACGCGAATGGTGGCGTGAAGGTCGACGCCGAGAACCCGCAGATGGTTTCCGAGGAGGAGTTCCTCGCCAAGCTGCCCGAGATCGCCGCGAACGCCGAGCAGGACGCCTGCACGCCCGAGAACCCGCGTGAGACCAAGGCTGCCGACTTCGAGAAGATCCTCAAGGCCTGCTACTACGACACCGACATCGATTTCTAATCGACTCTTGTTATCGTAACGAGGGGCTCCGCACGTATCTGTACGGAGCCCCTTTCTTTTTTAGAGAATGGGATAGTTATGGCTGCAATTTTCAATAGCCCCAGCAAGTACATCCAAGGTCCGGACGAGCTCGCCAAGCTCGGCTCCTATGTCGAGCCGCTCGGCGCTAAGGCCCTCGTCATCGTGACGCCTTCGGGCAAGAAGCGCGTCGGTGCCAAGATCGAGGGCGGCTTTGCCGAGGCTAAGGCCGAGCTGCTGTTTGAGGACTTTAACGGCGAGTGCTCCAAGGGCGAGGTCGATCGCCTGGTTGCGCTCGCTCGCGACAACGGTTGCGACATCATCGTCGGCGTCGGTGGCGGCAAGATCCTCGACACCGCCAAGGCCGTTGCCTATTACCTGGAATCCCCGGTTATCATCTGCCCCACCATCGCTTCGACCGATGCGCCGTGCTCGGCACTTTCGGTGCTCTACACCGATGACGGCCAGTTCGACAAGTACCTCTTCCTTAAGGCAAACCCCAACATTGTCCTGATGGATACGACGGTTATCGCGGCGAGCCCGGTGCGCCTGACGGTTTCCGGTATGGGCGATGCGCTCGCAACCTATTTCGAGGCTCAGGCGACGCACGATGCCGACGGCGGCACCTGCGCCGGCGGCAAGGGCGGAATGGCCGGCCTGGCGCTCGCCAAGCTCTGCTATGAGACGCTCATGGCCGATGGCGTCAAGGCCAAGGTTGCGCTGGAGAAGGGTGCGCTCACGCCTGCCGTCGAGCACATCATCGAGGCCAATACGCTGCTTTCGGGCATTGGCTTTGAGAGCTCGGGCCTTGCTGCTGCTCATGCCATCCACAATGGTCTGACGATGCTGCCCGAGTGCCACGGCATGTATCACGGCGAGAAGGTCGCCTTCGGCACTATCGTCCAGCTGGTACTCGAGGACGCCCCGACCGAGAAGCTCGAGGAAGTCTTGGGCTTCTGCATTGAGCTTGGCCTGCCGGTCACGATGAAGGAACTTGGCGTTGCCGAGCTTACGCGCGAGCAGGCCATGATTGTTGCCGAGGCCGCCTGCGCACCCGATGACACCATGTGCAACATGCCCTTTGAGGTGACGCCCGAGATGGTCGCAAACGCCATCCTGGGTGCCGACGCTCTGGGCCACTACTATCTCATGGATGAGTAAATCAAGCTAAGGAAGGGGCAAAGCCAACAGATGGCTTTGCCCCTTTTTGCTATGGTGCAAAGGGGCAAGGTTTCTTTGCACCAATTGTTGTTTGATGAAGGGCGGATTCTCGTATGGCGCTTCCTATGGTTTACGGCGGTCCCGGCCGGTATGTTCAGGGGCCGGGGGAGCTTTCGCGCCAGGGCAGGTATTTGTCATGGTTGGGCTGCGCTGCCTATGTCTTGTTTGACCAGGGCACCGAGGATCGGCTGTGCAGGCAGATCGTCGATGGATTTCTGGACGAAGATCTAAGCGAGCCGTTCTTTAAGATTTATGATGGTCCGTGTACGGAAGAGGCCGTTGTCGAAATGGCTAAGGAAGCCCAGGCCGAGTATTGCGACATGGTAGTGGGTATTGGCGGCGGCAAAATGCTCGATATCGCCAAGGCCGTTGCGTTTTATGCCGAGTTGCCGTTGTGCGTATGCCCCACGGCGGCGTCGATGGACGGTCCGTGCAGCGTGATTTCCGATGGCGACCTGCAGGGTGTTGCAAATGCGGTCTTTAGAAACGAGCGTAATATGGCCAACGAGCAGGCCAAGGTGACCAAACTAAAGCTCGTGCAGCTCATGCGCGAGGCATAGCTTGGCGCTTGATCGACCTTGTGCAATCGAGGCGGCGATAGGCCATAGACTATTTGCCTCAAAGGTGCGCCGCGTGTAATTTGCCCGAGGTGTGAACCGATGGCGTATCATTATCTCTTGCTTGTTTGCACTGCTCAGGGAGGGGCCGCGCATGGCGCAGGAACACGATCTGTTTGATGACATTATCGAGATCAGCAAGGGTTTCGACTTTCTTAAAAATCCGCTTGGCGGCGTGACCGATGCACTCGATCCGTCGGCGCCGCAGTGGAATCCTGCCGACTACAAGGAGCGCCCGCGCGGCAATACCATTCCGTGCCTGACCTGCAAAAACGAAAAGAGCGGCTGCACCGCGTGCATGGACGTGTGCCCGGTCAACGCTATCGAGGTCGAGGAAGACGCCATCGAGATCCTCGACTCCTGCCGCAAGTGCGGTCTGTGCGCCGCTGCCTGCCCGACCGAGGCGATCATCTCGCCGCGCTTGGCGCCCAAAAACCTGTATGACGATATCGTCTCTGCTGCTACGAGCCACGAGACCGCCTACGTCACCTGCACGCGCGCCCTCAAGCGCATGCCGCGTGAGAACGAGGTCGTCGTTGCCTGCGTGGGCGATATTACGGCCGAGACCTGGTTCTCGGTACTGGCCGACTATCCCAACGTGAGTGTGTACCTGCCGTTGGGTGTGTGCGATAAATGTCGCAACACCGGCGGTGAGGACATTCTGGGCGAGGCGATTGCGAAGGCCGAGGAGTGGTCTGGCACGGGTATGGGCCTGGAGGTCGACCCCAAGAGCCTCAAATGCCATAAGCGCCGCGAGTACGAGCGCAAGGAGTACATGGAAAAGATTGCCCGCACCACGGGCCTAACGGTGACCAAGCTCAACCCGGCGACGGCGGCGCTGGCCTCGGTGACGCAAAAGCTCAAGGCCCATCGCCATCAGATTACCCAGCTGGAGCGCACGCTCAACACCATGTGTGGCACCACGACGACCAAGCGTCGCCGTTCGCTCACGCACGGGCGGCAGCTGGTGCTCTCGACGCTGCAGAACCACCCCGAGCTTGCCCAGAATATGCAGGTGAGCACACCGGAATGCGATTTCGACAAGTGCACGTCGTGCGGCGAGTGCGTCAACGTGTGCCCCACGTTTGCCTGCGATTTGGTGGGAAGCGGTCGCTTTGCACTGGAGTCCACGTATTGCCTAGGTTGCGGAGCCTGCGTCAAGGTGTGCCCCGAGCATGCGCTCAAGCTGGTCGAGCACGATGCGTCCAATCTGGTCGTTGTCGACCCCGAGGCCGAGGAAAAGGCCGCTCAGAAGGCCAAGGCCCACGAGGAGGCCGAGAAGGTCAAGGCCGAGGCAAAGGAAAAGCTCAACAAGATGCTCGACCAAGTGGAAAAGCTCGCGGACTAGCTAAACGAGCGTAAATGATGACCGGTGGGACAGGTACTGCCCCGCCGGTCAAAAAAGTTGCGGTGGGATAGTTCCTGTTTTGCCCTTAAGCTGGCCATTCTAGGAACTATCCCACCGCAACTAATAGATGGTTAGCTCATACTGCTCTGATGGGTCTCGCTGCCGTTATTGCGGCGGGTGACCGTTTCGTGGAGTAAAAAGAAGCTGGGAACCTGCTTTGTCTCGGTGTATTCCATAAGGATGCCGTCGGCGTTGTAGGTCTGTCCGCGTACAACGGCGAGTGCGTTAAAGTCGTCGAGATCGAGCACGCGTGCATCCTCGGGCGTGGGATGCTCAATCGTTACATCGCGTTTGCCCGTGGCAATCTTAATGCCAAGGCCTTCTTCGAGGTAACGATAGATCGAGTCGTTGACAATCTCGGGTGTCAGCCCCGGTACCTGTGAGCTTAGGTAATAGGAGTCGTCGGAGCACACGGCCCGTCCGTCTGCATAACGGATGCGTTTGGCACGCGTGAGCTCACAGCCTTCAGGAAACCCGGTAATCTTGGAGAGCGCCTTGTTACAGACGAGGAGCTCAAAGACAGTGGTAACCGTTTTGAGCTCAAAGCCTCGACTGGCTGCGATTTCCTTAAAGGTCTCGAGTCCGCCGCCGCCACGACTCGTCTCGTCACTGATGTTGCGAATGACGCGCATGCCTTTGCCTTGCTGGGGGAGCACGTAGCCATCTGCCGCAAGCATCGAGATGGCGCGACGGACCGTCATGCGCGAACAGTCAAACAGCTGCGTGAGCTCAGTCTCTGAAGGCAGATAACTCTGATAGGCGTATGTGCCGTCGTCAATCGACTGCTTCACGTTGTCATAAATAGTTTGGAAGATGGCTCGCGCCATGACGGTCTCCTAGAGCTGGGTGCGTGAACGACGGATGAGGGCCGCCCGCGCAGGTGTCAATCGATTTACTTGCCAGGGTCGATTATATATTTGCCCATGGCACGCAGGGCCGGGTCTGACAGGATGGCACCGAGTTCATCGAGGGAGGCTACCTTTGCGACCATCGAGGATACGTCGAGCCTGCCAGAGTCGATGAGCTCGAGCGCGCGACGCTGTGTGTAAGGGTTGATGTAGGACGAGGTGAGCACGAGTTCCTTCTGGAAGACCTCGAAGGGCTTGACGGTGATTGTCTCATCGGGCTTGGTGAGGCCGAACATCATGACCGTAGCCTTGTGGCCGGCGATCTGGATGGCCTGCTCGATGGTGACGGGCTTGCCAACACACTCGATAACG
>DBFAZJ010000017.1:0-12891 GCA_048244295.1 Collinsella sp. | reverse complement strand
CTTTAGCACAGTGGAGCGCCAGGCGCGACCGCATCGCGGTAAAACTCGAGTGCGCTGCTATGATTTACAGGATGGTTACATGGGGGAGGGGTGCTTTACTCCTCAGGCAAATCCAAATCTGCGAGCGAAGACATGAGGTTCCTAGGCGCTTGATCTCTTCGTCCTAAAGTAGCTACCTCCTAGTCACTACGATGCTAGCGTGGCGATGACGGCTTCGTCGCCGGCGTATATTAGGGTGTTGCCGTCGGGGATGATCGTTTGGCCTTCGCGCTTGAGCATCACCACAATAAACGGATGTTTGCCTTGCGGCACATCGCACAGGCGCTGGCCGGCCAGGCGACCGTGGGGAGTCACGGTGACCTCGCGCAGCGTAACTTCGGTACGCTCTTCAAACGTCGGCGCGGCCATCACCAGCAGATCGCCTTCCTGGATCACGGTGTCGCCATTGGGCAGTACCGGGTGCGCCCCGTCGCGCAGCACCAGGACCACGAGCATATTTGTGGCGCTGCCAATGTCCGCGAGCGAGCGTCCGGCAAACGGATGTCCAGCGCCCACCTTGAGCTTTACAAATGACATGCCGTCTTCGTCGCGGTAGTCGTTAAAGGTGCGGCGCACGTCGCCAGTCGCATCGATCATATCGAGCTTCTTCGCCACCGCCGGCAACAGCGAGCCCTGCACCACGATGCTTGACACGGCAATCACAAACACCAGGTCAAATAGGTCGTGTCCGCCGGGAACGCCGGCCACCACGGCAAGGAGACTAAAGACGACCGAGGCTGCTCCGCGCAGGCCCGCCCAGCTTACGAGCGCGACCTGGCGGGGGTTCGTCTTAAAGGGCGCCAGGAGCACGCCGACGGCGATGGGACGGCTCACGAAGAGCATAAACGCCATGAGCGCCAGGCCCGGCAGCAGCATTTGCGGCAGGCGGGCGGGCGTCACGAGCAGGCCGAGCAAGAAGAAGATTGTCATCTCGGCCATCTCGGTGAGGGTGTCAAAGAAGTGCGCCATCTCGACCTTGCCGGTGATGTCGCTGGCGCCCAGTACAATGCCTGCCAGGTACACGGCCAAAAAGCCGTTGCCGCCCAGGTGGCTCGGCAGCGCGTAGGCGACGATGGCCACGGCGAACAAGAAGATGGTCTGCGCGTCCTTGGCCGTTGCGTGCGCGCGTTCAATCAGGCGGCCCGCCGCCCAGCCGATGGCAAGGCCCAGGCCCACGCCCAGGATAATCTGCTTGGCCAGCAGTGCGGGAATGTTGATGTCGCCGCCGGCCGCGAGTGTAGCGAGCACAGCGGTGAGCATGTAGGCGACGGGGTCGTTGGAGCCCGATTCGACCTCGAGCAGCGAGTCGGTGCCACCTCTCAGCGACAGGCTGTGCTCACGCAGTACGCTAAGGACGCTCGCCGCGTCGGTGGATGCCACGACCGATCCCAGCAGCAGGCTGCCGATCCAGTCGATCCCCAGCGCGAAGTGGGCGAACACGCCGGTGATGCCGGCAGTGATGACGACGCCGAGCGTGCTCAGCAGCACCGCCGGCGCAGCGACGGGCTTGGCGCGGTCGATATTGGTGTTAAAGCCGCCGTAGAACATGATGAACAGCAGCGCCGTGCTGCAGACGGTTTCGGTGAGTGCGTAGTCGCTAAAGTCGATATGCGTCGGGCCGTTGACGCCCAACAGCATGCCCAGCGCGATAAAGATGAGCAGGGTGGGGAAGGGGAGTTTTTTGCCGACGGGTTTGATGGTCAGGCACAAAATGATGACGAGGCCGATAAAGAGAAGGATCTGGTTCATAGATGGTGTCCGCTCCTGGGTGGTTGGCGTGGCACGGTCAGTTGTCTGCGGTTATTTGTACCCAAAGATGGTGGGTTTATGGGGTTGGATTGCGGGCGTGCGCGATATCGTCATAGACGGCTGCCGTCTTTGCCTCTGCTCGGAAACCCTTTCCAGCTTTATTGCAACGGAGTACAATGGGTAACGTTTAAGTTCAACTTGAAGTTTTAGTTGCGGCACCGGGCTTCGGCCGCAATGCAAGGAGAGGCGTACCATGGCGATCTATGTGACATCTGACGCTCACGGGCACGTGCGTGCGCTTGACGAGGCCCTGTCTAAGATCTCGTTGACGTCCGACGACACACTGTACGTGCTGGGCGACATGATCGATCGCGGGCCCGATCCGGTCGGTGTTATTAAGCTCGTGCGCTCGCTGCCCAACGCCCGCGTGCTCAAGGGCAATCACGAGCAGATCATGCTCGATGCCATCATTGGCCAGGATCCGCTCGATGCCGAGACCTGGGATATCAACGGTGGCTGGACGACGCGCGAGCAGCTCAACGACATGGAATTTGAGGCATACGAGGAGCTCGTGCGATGGATGGCCGCGCTGCCGCTCTACGCGGTGGTCGAGACTGCCGAGCGGCCGTACCTGCTGGTGCACGCCGGCATTCAGACCGAGGCGGCGCGTGCGTTTTTGCTTGAGCATGGTGTCGATTGTGCCGATGGCGTCGGAGCGGTGGGTGCTGATCGCGAGCTGCTGCAGCAGATGCTCGCAGTGCAGTCGTCCGATGACCTGCTGTGGATTCGTCACGGCTATTGGGATGTGCCGACCGGGCTGCTTTCTGCCGAGGGCAAGGGTCCGGTCGTGGTGAGCGGTCACACGCCAACGGTGTCGCTCGGGCGTTATTGCGAGGTCGGTGGTCTTGCGGGGCTCGATGAGGAGTCGGGCCGCGGGCAGATCGTGCGCCTGGGCGGCGAGGATGCCGCCGGTGTGCCCGATCGCATCGACATCGACTGCGCTGCCGCCACCGGCTCCGAGTTCGGTCGCGTGGGCATCCTGCGCCTGGACGACGGGGCGGAGTTCTACGCGAACATCAACCCGGGCGAATAATCGGTGCAAGGGGTAGCTAATTTGGGACGGGGCTTTTTTGACTACTTTTGCCCTTCTGCCCGCTAATTGATTTCTCTGGGACGGGGATTAAATAATCATTTGGCTGCCCGCTGGCTAAGTGAGTAGACTTTTTTGGAAATGCCGAGCACCCAACATATTTGCCTCAATAAAACCGCAGGTCACAGACTTGTGCTCTGTTGGTGTGGTCGGAGATTCGGTAAAAGTCTACTCACTTAGTTTTGCGTGATGAATATTGTCCGCAACGAGACCCCAGACGGGGTGATTCCATCGCAAATTCCGGTGACCGGGCAGCTAATTAGGCGCCGTATGGGTTGCGGTCGCGTTCTATGCGCTGGCGGATGTGGGCGTACTCGATTATCAGTAGCACCAGGAGTAGGGCCATGATGGCTAGGTAGCTCACCACAGCGCCCATCAGACCCAGCAGCTTAATCAAGATCACCGGCAGCACCACGCTTACGGCGAAGCAGATCAGGTAGATCTTGGTGACGTCTCCAGCGTGGCGTAGCACCGTGATGATGGCGTAGATAAAGTCGATGGCCGCGGTGACGCCGCCGGCGACGACCATCAGCAACGCCAGCGTACGGTAGCGCTCAAAGCTGAGGCCGTACATAAAGCTCATGAGGGGAATACCGGGACCTGCCATAAATGCGGCGCACACGCCGGTGATGGCCACGATCAGCGCCATAACGGCAACAATAATCAGGTCAAAGCGACGACGCTTGCGAGGATTAGCCCAAATGCTCGACAAGCGCAGGAGCTGCGGTTTATAGATAAATCCAATGCTCAGCAAAATAGCTTGCGCCGGAAAGAACAGGGCATTAAAGTACAGCTGATATTTGTATGCCAGCGTGTCTTCCATCACAAACTTGGGCATGCTCTCAATTAGGTTGAACAGGAACAGTGCACCAAAGAGCGGGGCGCACTGGACAAATAGGTGGCCGACCTCGCGCAGGCTTACGCGGCGCGATTTTTCGGTCTCGAGCAGGGCGAGCGGCGCGGTGACCAGCACGAGCGAGGCGATCGCGGCGATGCCCATGGCCATGGCCGCGATGGGCATGCTGCGCGTGAGGAACAGCGCCACGCTGAAGACCGCGATGACGCCGACGGAGCGTAGCGTTTGGCTCATTCCAGCCAAGTAGAGTTTGTCGGCCTGCTGCAGGCGGCCTTCGTACACGTCGGCGACGCCGTCGATGACCTTATACAGGTAGACGCCCAGGCCGATCGTCGCCATCTGTGTGTCATAGCCGCGGGCGCTGCTGTACATGAGGCTGCAGCCTAGGGCGAGCGCTCCGCAAAGCCAGCGGTTGAGCTGGTAGGAGGCAAAGGACGTCTTTTCGTCGATGTCCGAGACCTGGAAATTGCGCACGCCGTAGTTGCACGCGATCATGATGAGCGTGCCGGTGACAAAGGCGATGGAGAACTTGCCGGCTTCTTCGGCGCCCACGAGCTGCGTAGACACGATGGTGAGCAACGGAAACGCCAGACCCCACACGGCGGTGCCGAGCAGACGGTTCCACCAAGCGTCGACCATGCGGCGGACGGGGCCGGGCCCCCGATCGCGTTCGCGCCGGCGACGTGTGGCTTGGCTGCTATCGGGCCCGCCGGCGTTGCGCTGACTCAGCTCTTGGATGCGTGCGAGTTCCTCGGCAGTGTGCGAGGCAGGGAAGAGGCCGTTCTCGATGCGGCCGTCCTGGGCCTTCGCGGCGCCGTCTCTCGATGCAGCGGGGTTGGAGGTGCCGTTGCGGCGGGCGATGGCGCGGCGAATGCTATCGAGGGGCGTGATGCTCAAAGCGGAGTCCTTTCTATTGCTGCGCTTTAGTATAGACGCGACGGTGTTCGCTCGTGTTTTTGAACGGATTGTTCAATAATTTCGGCGGGCGGCTGTAATTTGTCGGTAAACGTGCGGTATCCTGTTGAAGTTTTGTGACACCCCCGATGCCGCCCACGCGGTACCAAGGAGCTTCTACCTATGGACGTCGCCGCATTCTTACTGGCTCTTGTGCCGATTATTTGGCTGGTCGTGATGCTGCTGTGCTTTAAATGGCCAGCTTGGAAGGCCGCTATCGGATCGTTTGTCCTTTCGTGCTTGCTTGCCTTCGCATGGTGGCACCTGCCGGCAGCGCAGATCGCGACCGCCTCGCTCGAAGGTTTTTTGATGGCTCTGTGGCCCATCGTCCTGGTGATCATCGCCGCGGTGTTCACGTATAACCTGTGCGTTCGTACGGGCGCCATGGACGTGATCGGCAGCATGATCACCTCCATCAGCAGCGACCGCCGTCTGCTGGCGCTGCTCGTGGCTTGGTGCTTCGGTGGCTTTATGGAGGGCATGGCCGGCTTCGGTACCGCTGTCGCCATTCCCGCCGGCATGCTCGCGGGCCTGGGCTTTGAGGCCGTGCCTGCCGTGCTCATCTGCCTGCTGGCCAACGGCGTGCCCACGCCCTACGGCTCCATCGGCATCCCCACGGTGTCCGTTGCCGACCTGGTGGGTTTGGATTCCCTTCACCTAGCGACCGTTCAGCTGGTGCAGCTCGCACCGTTCTTTGTGGTGATGCCGCTATTTATTGTGCTGGTTGCGGGCCGTGTTGCCGATGACCAGGGCAATGCCGCGAGTGTGGGCGAGCGCCTGCACGGTGTTGCCGGCGTGGCGTTGCTCTCCGGCGTGTCGTTTGTCGGCGCGGCTCTGGTCGTTGCCATGTTTGTGGGTCCCGAGCTGGCCGTGGTCGTAGGCTCCATCGTGTCGCTTGCGCTGACCGCCGCGCTTGCCATGCGTGCCGAGAAGTCCGGCCACCTGGATGCGCGCTTCCACATGAATATCGAGGCGGGGGAGAAGCTCACCGTTAAGTCGGCGCTTTCGGCCTGGTTGTGCTTCATCCTGATCTTTGTGTTGCTGCTGGGCACGTCTAACCTGGTGCCCGCTGTACATGCCGCGCTCGCGCCGTTTGCGAGCCACGTGCAGGTGTATTGCGGTGAGAATCCCAGTACGCTTACGTTTTCGTGGATTAACACGCCGGGCGTCTGGATTTTCCTGGCGGCGTTTGTCGGCGGTGCCATTCAGGGTGCTTCGCCGCGCATGATGGGCGAGGTGCTGGCAGCGACTGTGAAGCAGATGATGCCGACGGTGATCACGATGCTTTCGGTACTGGGCTGCGCCAAGGTGATGGGCTATGCCGGCATGATTTCGTCGATCAGTGCGTTTTGCATTGCGGTCGCCGGCGGCCTGTACCCGATTCTGGCTCCGTGGATCGGTGCGGTCGGTGCGTTCGTGACCGGTTCGGGCACATCTTCGGGCATGCTGTTTGGCCCCATTCAGAGCCAGGCTGCCACTGCGCTGGGTGTGAGCGACTACTGGATGGTCGCGTTGAACGCCCTGGGCGTCGCCGCCGGTAAGATGATCTCGCCGCAGACACTCGCCATTGGTCTTGCCGCCGTGCACGTGCGCGGTAAGGATGCCGAGCTCCTAGGCGCGGTGCTGCCCTACGCTGCCGGCATGCTGGTCCTGATGAGCGCCATAGCCATGCTCGGCCAAGGCCTGCCGCTGTAGTCGGCACTTAGGGACGATCCTTATGTGCCGGCACTTTGGGAACGTCCCTAAGTGCCGGCATCCGGGGACACTCCTTGAATGTTGCCTGTTCAAGAGTGTCCCCAATGACTAGTCGTTTAAGAACGTCCCCAATGACTGGGCCGCTTGCCTGCGATTTTTGACCGTTGGGCGGGCTTGCCGCCCTTGCCGCAAAAACGTTTTTGCATATCGGGTACAACGGGCTTTACGTGAGTAAAGTGCGCGTCGCGTCCACGTGTCGCGTGTTTAAAGGAGGCCCCATGCCTGGTGTTACCCCTGCAGAAGTTTTGTCCAACTTTGGTATTACGCTGGTCGAAGATCCCGCCGAGAATCAGCCCCGCCTGCTGGTCGATCTACCCGCCGCGGAGCTCGTCGAGCACGCCATCCGCCGCGAAGAAGGCCGCATGGCATCCAACGGCGCGCTGGTGATTGAGACGGGGGAGCGCACCGGCCGTTCACCCAACGATCGCTTTATCGTTGACACCCCCGATGTTCACGACAAGATTGCCTGGGGCGCGGTCAACCGCCCGCTGTCCGTCGAGAGCTATGAGGCCATCAAGGCCGGCATCGTCGACTATCTCAACGAGCGCGACGTGTTCGTCACCCGCGGCATGGCAGGCGCCGACCGCAACCACACGCGTCGACTGCTCGTTGCCTGCGAGCGTGCCAGCCAGGCACTCTTTATCAAGCAGATGCTCGCCCGACCGCTTGCCCGCGAAATCGCGCGCACCGGCGAGCCCGACTTCTGCGTGCTCGCAGCGCCCGGTTACCAGTGCGACCCCGCCATCAAGGGCCTCAACTCTAGCGCCGCGGTGGTCATCAACTTCCAGGAACGCGTGATTCTGGTCGCCGGCACCGGCTACTCCGGCGAGATTAAAAAGTCGATCTTTAGCGTCATGAACTATCTGCTGCCCGTCGAGGACGACGTGCTGCCCATGCACTGCTCGGCCAGCATGGATCCCGTCACGCACGAGACCGCCGTGTTCTTTGGCCTGTCCGGCACCGGCAAGACCACGCTTTCGGCCAATCCCACGCGCCTGCTGATCGGCGACGACGAGCACGGTTGGTCCGATATGGGCATCTTTAACGTCGAGGGTGGCTGCTATGCCAAATGCGAGGGCCTGGACGCCTTCCACGAGCCCGAGATCTTCAACGCCGTTCGCTTTGGCGCCATCTGCGAAAACGTGGTGCTCGATGAGAACCGCAAACCTAACTATGATGACATCTCGATTACGCACAATACGCGCGTGGCCTACCCCGTCGAGCATATCCCCAACGCGTGGACCAAGGGCATGGGCACCACCCCGAGCGTCGTGTTGTTTTTGACCTGCGATGCCTTTGGCGTGCTGCCGCCCATCTCGCGCCTGACGGCCGACGCCGCCATGTATCACTTTGTGACGGGCTTCACCGCCAAGATCCCCGGCACCGAGGTCGGCGTCACCGAGCCCACGCCCACGTTCTCCTCGCTGTTTGGCGAGCCGTTTATGCCGCTCGACCCCATGGTCTATGCCAAGATGCTCGGCGAGCGTATCGCCGACGGTCGCACGCGCGTGTACCTGGTCAACACCGGCTGGATTGGCGGCGGCTACGGCGTGGGTCATCGCATCGAGCTGGCCTACACGCGCTCACTGGTCGCTCGCGCCCTCGACGGTACCATCGAGGACAGCGAGTTTGTGCACGACGACATCTTTAATGTCGACATTCCCACTACGTGCCACGGTGTGCCCGACGGCATCCTGGTGCCGCGCCAGTACTGGCAGAGCACCGCTCGCTACGACGAGGCAGCGCACAACCTGGCGGTGATGTTTGAGGAGAACTTCGAGAAGAAGTACTCGCACCTGCCCGAGTCCGTCAAGGCCGCCGGCCCGCACGCTCAAGTGCCCGCCGACGCCCGTCATCGCGGCCGCGGCCTGCTGGGACTCCGCCGCTAGCGTCGCCTCAGACCCAAAACCACCACAAAGGGGACAGGCACCTTTGTGGTGGTTTTGCTCGCGCGGATGACTCAGGTTACAATACGCCTGACATATCGTCCCCTTCTCCGGATGGGGACAGCGCAAGCGCTCTTGTGACGGCACCGTAGGACTTTGAAGGTGGCCGTTGTAAGGGCGCTTTTTGTTTAGGCGCCCTCACTCGGGCGCGCGCAATGAAGGGAGCACGTATGAAGAGCTTTATTGCCGAGGATTCATTTTGGGAGTTGTTTCCGCAGGCGGCGATTGGAGTTGTGGTCGTGGAGGGCATGAAACCCGCGGCTCAGATTCCCCAGGAGGATGTGGATGTAATTGCGGCGCTGCTCGACCGTGCCAATATCGATGCGGAGCGTCATCTGACCAGCGATACAATCAGCGAGAACGCACCGGTCAAGGCATGGCGCGAGGCCTATCGTCTGTTCAAGACCAAAAAGGGCGCGCGCTGTTCAATCGAGAACCTGCTCAAGCGCGTGCTCAAGGGCAAGCCGGTGGGCCACATTACGCCCGCGGTGGATATCTATAACACGGTGTCGCTGTCCTATGCACTGCCCGTGGGAGGCGAGGATCTGCATGCGATTGAGGGGGACCTTCGCCTGAAGGTGACCGACGGCGGGGATGCGTTCCTGCCGCTTGGCGAGGAAGCGGACGACCCGACGCTGCCCGGCGAGCTCGCCTACATTGACGATGCGGGCGCCGTGTGCCGCTGCTGGAACTGGCGCGACGGCGTTCGAACGGCTCTATCCGACGATTCGGCCGACGCATTCCTGGCGATTGAGTGCGTAGAGCCCGAGCGAATGGGGGACTGCCAGGCCGCCATCGACCGTCTTGCCGATCTGCTCGAGCGCTATCTGGGAGCGACGGTTGTCGTTAAGACGCTTGTGACCCGCGACAATCCCTGCGTGGAGCTGTAGCAACTTCTGCAAATCATACTCGCCGGTCAAAACCACCACAAAGGTGCCTGTCCCCTTTGTGGTGGTTTTTATGTTGATGGGTTAACAAATAGGGCGTGCAGGGCTGGCGGTCGTTAAATACGGCTAAGATGTTTACCCGTTAGCATTATGCAAGCGAAAGGCGGTCGTCTCCCATGCAACAGAGCGACGAGACACGTTTCGAGGACTTTGTCGGACTGATCAGCGGACTCTACAAGGAGATCCAGCGCATTAAGACATCTGAGGGCGCAAGGCTGGGCCTTAAGGGCTCCGATATCATGTGCCTGTACTATCTTGAGCGCAGCAAGGACGGTCTGACTGGTGCCGACCTCGCCCGCATGGCTGGTGTGACCCGCGCTGCCGTCTCGCGCACGCTGGCGCATCTGGAGGAGGGCGGCTACGTCGAAGTTGACGATTCGGGCGATGCCGCCGTTAAGTATCGCGCCCCGGTTCGCCTGACCACGTTGGGCGGCGAGAGCATGAACGAGGCCGATTGCATTATTCGTGAAGTGCTCGACACCACCGGCAAGGCCATGGGCGTGGAGCAGCGTGAGCAGATGTATGCATCGCTGCGTACGATTCTCAACACCTTGCGCGAGCTGTAGGGCCGCCTGGGCATTTGCTTCCCATTATCAACTGCATCGTCCCGTTTAAGCGCGTATACCGTGCCGGGGCATTGCTGTCAAAATTCCCTGCGCGGGACCTGCGCAAGAAAGGATTCGCTATGTCCGTCCGCATTATTACCGATTCCGCAAGCGATATGTCGCCGGCCGAGCACCCGGCACTGGACGTTTTGCCGCTGTCCGTTACCTTTGGCACCGATGTGTACATGGATGGCGTCGACATCGATCACCAGCGCTTTTACGAGATGCTCGTGGAGCGCGATGAGCTGCCCAAGACCGGCCAGGTCAACCCGTACGCGTTCTCGCAGGCTATCGCCGAGATTCGCGAAGCCGGCGATGAGGCTGTGATTATTACCGTGGGCGCTAAGCTATCAGGCACCAATCAGAGTGCCCGTACCGCACTTGCCGAGGCGCCGGGCGGCGACGTGTACGTGGTGGATAGCAATAACGTCACTCTGGGCGAGCGTGTCCTGGTCGAGTATGCCCTGCGCCTGGTGAACGAGGGCCGTAGTGCGGCCCAGATCGCGGCGGCCGTCGAGGCCGTCCGTGACCGCGTGGTCGTCATCGGCCTGCTCGAGACGCTGGAGTACCTGGTGCGCGGCGGTCGCCTGTCTGCTGCTGCCGGCGCCGTGGGTACGCTGCTCAACGTAAAGCCCGTGGTAGCTGCCGAGGACGGTCTGATTGTGCAGCTGGGAAAGGCGCGCGGTTCCAAGAACGGCCGCAACCTGCTGAACCAAAAGGTCGAAAAGGCGGGCGGCATCGACTTTTCCATGCCGCTGGCGCTCGGCTATACGGGCCTTTCGGATGCGGTGCTCAAGAAGTATATCGAGGACAGCGCGGCACTGTGGGCTGGCCACACCGAGGGCGAGCTGCCCGTTCACACCATCGGTGCCACCATCGGTACCCACGTAGGCCCCGGTGCCGTAGCCGTAGCCTTCTTCCAGCCCGCCAACTAACCAACCTGCCAACAAATGATCCCTTGGGGACGGAGGAAAACGGATCATCGACCGCACGGAGGCCGCGAATGATCCGTTTTCCTCCGTCCCCAAGGGATCATTTCTTTATGCTGTTAATGCGGAGAAGGGAGCGAGCGATTGCGTCTGAGGGCTTTTTTGAACGGGTGTACGAGGTGATCGAGCAGATCCCCGAGGGGATGGTCGCCACGTACGGTCAGGTGGCGCTGCTCGCCGGTCGCGCGCGAAGTGCGCGGTACGTGGGGTATGCCCTGCACAGCAATCCGCGACCCGGCGAGATTCCCTGCCATCGCGTGGTGTTTGCCGACGGGCGCATATGCGAGGGTTTTGCTTTTGGCGGTCCCGATGCTCAACGTGAGCTTTTGCTAGGGGAGGGTGTGGCGTTTAAGGACGACATGCACGTAGACTTGGCCGCCTGTCGCTGGCCAGCAGGGTTCTAGCGGCTCTACTGTGGCCAAAACCACCACAAAGGTGCCTGTCCCCTTTGTGGTGGTTTTCCGTTGCAGGTTTACCCGAGCTAACTTATGGAGAAGGTATGGCGGTGCATATTGACGCCAGAAAGTAAACCACGGCGAACTATATTGGTTTCAGCAACGGAGCAGGCAATAGGCGATGAAAAAGCCTGCCCTGTTGAGTTTGATTCGCATTCCTCCCCTCTGTGCGATTTAACGGTGTACTTCGGGAACGGGCCCGCTGGCAACTTTCTGCCGGCGGGCCCGTTCCCGTTTGTCGGGGGAGTGCAATGGGTGGAGCCGAGTCGGTCGGGCACCAAAAAAGGCGGACGCCGTAGCGCCCGCCCTAAAGCAATCGAAAGCTCAAGCCAGCAGGTCGGTCTAGTACACCATGCCCATGGCGTCCCGAACCTCGGCCAGGGTCTGCTCGGCGACCTCGTTGGCGCGACGGTTGCCCTCGTGCAGGACGTCCTTCACATAGTCCAGATCGTTCTCGTAGCGCTGGCGACGTTCGCGGATCGGTGCGAAGTACTCGTTGACAGCCTCGGTCACGTACTTCTTGAGCTGGCCGGAGCCGCCCATGCCAATCTCCTCGGCAATCTCAACCTCGGAACGGCCGGTGCAGATGGCGGCCGTTGAAAGCAGGCCGGACACGCCGGGGCGGTTCTCGGGATCAAACGTGATCATGCGCTCGGAGTCGGTCTGGCTCTTCTTGATGCGCTTGGCCGTCTCTTCGGCGGTCATCGAGATGTTGATGGCGTTGCCGTAGCTCTTGCTCATCTTGCGGCCGTCCAGGCCGGGCAGCAGCGGGGTCTCGGACAGCAGCGCGTCGACCTCGGGGAATACCTTGCCGTAGCGGTTGTTAAAGCGGCGGGCGATGGTGCGGGTGAGCTCGATGTGCGGCAGCTGGTCGCGACCGACCGGCACCACGTTGCCCTTGCAGAACAGGATGTCGCAGGCCTGGTGCACCGGGTAGGTGAGCAGAAGGCCGGTAAGCTCATGGCCCGAGGCCTCCATCTCGGCCTTGACGGTGGGGTTGCGCGCCAGCTCGGCCTCGGACACCAGCGACAGGAACGGCAGCATGAGCTGGTTGGCGGCGGGCACGGCGGAGTGCGCGTAGATCATGGTCTTGTCGGGATCGATCCCGCAGGCAAGGTAGTCCATGACCATGTTGTACACGTTGTCCTGGATGTGCTCGGTGGTGTCGCGGTCGGTGATGACCTGATAGTCGGCGATGAGCACGTTGGTCTTGGCGCCCATGTTCTGCAGCTCAACGCGGCCCTTGAGGGTGCCAAAGTAGTGGCCCAGATGTAGACGGCCGGTGGGGCGGTCACCGGTAAGCATGGTGAACTTCTCGGGCGTCTTGGCCAGGCCCTCGCGAATGGCGTTGCTCTTTTGCAGCGCGACTTCGTAGCTGTTCTCGTTTGGCATGATTGCTCCTAACGTATGTTCATGGGTCAAGATGATAACGCGTTTATTGGAGGG
>DBFAZJ010000016.1:0-6299 GCA_048244295.1 Collinsella sp. | reverse complement strand
GGTGGGGACGCCGGCCTCCATAGCCTCTCCACCTGCGGAAACGAGGCGACGGCCAGGTGCCGGGAGCTAGTTCCGCGTTGCGCTAGCTGCGGAAACGCAGGGTCCGTTCAGGCTGTTGCGTTGAGATTGAAAATCAACCGCGCGAAGAAGTCCCGCTCTCTGCTAAGAGATCCAAGGAGGATCATCATGACCAAGTTCAGCCACGTCATCATCCGCCGCCCCGGCAAGTCCCTGAGCAATGGCATCACGAGTGCCCCCGAGCTTGGCCAGCCCATCTACGAGCGCGCCATCGAGGAGCACTACGATTACGAGCATGCGCTCGAGCAGTGCGGCGTGGATGTCTCGGTGCTGCCGGCACTCGAGCAGTATCCTGACAGCTGCTTCGTCGAAGATCCGGCCGTTATCACTCGCTGCGGCGCCATCATTACCAACCCCGGCGCCGATAGCCGCAACGGCGAGAAGGACGAGATCGAGCCGGCCGTCCGTCGCTTCTTTGACGACGAGCATGTCAAGCACATCGTTTCTCCGGGCACGCTCGACGGCGGCGACGTCATGATGGTCGGCGACCATTTCTACGTCGGTCGCTCCGCTCGCACCAACGAAGAGGGCATCCGCCAGTTCTGCGAGATTCTCGAGGGCTGGGGCCTCGAGGGTTCCGAGGTTCCGCTGGAGGAGGTCCTGCACCTCAAGACGGGCGTCAACTACATCGAGGACAACAACATGCTTGTCTCCGGTGAGTTTATCGATAAACCCGACTTTGCCCAGTACAACAAGATCGTCGTGCCCGAGGACGAGGCTTACGGCGCCAACTGCATCTGGGTCAACGGTACGGTCATCGTCGCCGAGGGCTATCCGACCGTGCTCAAGGCCGTGCAGGATCTGGGCTACAAGACGCTCGTCGTCGATACCTCCGAGTATCGCAAGGTCGACGGCGGCCTTTCTTGCCTGTCGCTGCGCTTCTAACGCGATAGCTGTAACAGTCTGATGATCGCTTGACCGATGGCCCGGCACCCGATTCGGGACGTCCGGGCCATCTTTCGTTCGATCACATGATGAAGGGGGTGCACATACAATGGCCTCTAAAGCTCAAAACGACGAGATTATCGACCCTAATGGCCTCGATCTCTTTCGTCTGACCATGATGGTCATTACCGCCAGTATTTGTGGCGGCATCTTCTCGCTTGCCGGCGATATGGCAGCGGGCGGGGCAAATACCGGTGCAGTTATCGTCTCGTGGGGAATTTGCTTTATTGGCGTCTTTGCGCTGATGATGGTGTTCAATGGTTTGTCTCAGGCCCGTCCCGACCTGACCGGCGGCATCTATGCATACGCTGCGGCCGGTTTTGGCGATTACATTGGATTCAACTCCGCCTGGGGCTACTGGATCAGCGCATGTCTTTCCAACGTGAGCTTTGCGCTCTTCCTGTTTAGCGCGCTGGGCTATTTCTTCCCTGCGTTTGGCGCGGGCAACAACTTGCTTTCCATCGTCTGCGCCAGTGTGTTTTTGTGGTTCCTTACCGCCCTTGTGCTTCGTGGCGTTAAGGAGGCTGCGGGCATTAACACGATCGTTACGTTGGCGAAGCTGGTGCCGCTGGGACTCTTTGTGCTGAGCATCGTGCTCCTGGGCAAGTTCAACGTCGATATCTTTATGGACAACTTCTGGGGAGAGCCGGCTGGTCCTGGCTTTGGCGAGCAGGTTGTCTCGACCATGATCGCCCTTGTCTGGGTCTTCACGGGCATCGAGGGCGCTGTCGTTATCTCGGGCCGTGCAAAGTACGTGCGTGACGTCGGCCGCTCGACGGCACTTGGATTCGCGGCTGTGTTCACGCTGTATCTGATCATCTCGATGCTGTCACTCGGCATTATGCCGCGCGAGGAGATGGCACAGCTCGCAACGCCCTCCATGGCGGGAATTCTCGAGTGCGCAATCGGTCCTGTTGGCGCTGCCATCGTAAACCTTGGCGTTATTCTCTCGCTGGTCGGCGCGATGCTGGGCTACGTCATCATTGCATCCGAGACGCCGTTCGAGGCAGCGCGCCAGGGGTCCTTCCCTCTGGCGTTTGCCAAGACGAACAAACACGATGCCCCGGTGGTAACGGTTCTCGTGAGCTCCGGCATCACGCAACTCTTCTTGATCGTGTCGTATGTGGCGGCGAGCACCTACCAGTTCTTCTACAGCTGCGCAGTCAATACGATCCTAGTTCCGTACGTGTGCTCGGCAGCCTATTACATGGTGATCGGCTGGAAGAACGAGCATCTGGACGGGCCGCATGCGCCAAGCGTCGGCAAGGCGCGCTTCTTCGGTACGCTCGGCTTCATCTACACATTGTTCCTGGTGTGGTCGACGGGTCTTCAGGGCGTTATGATCACGACGATCCTTTTTGCTCCGGCCATTCCCGTCTATATGCTGGGCGAGCGAGGTCGCGGTAAGCCGGTGCTTCCGCACCTGCACGACAAGCTGATCGCAGCGGTGGTCATTGTCGTGGCAATCATTTCGCTGTATCTGCACTTTGCCGGCATTGCGCCGATTGTCTAAGGCTATGGCGAGTTTCATTGCTAGGTAAGCCGGCGGGCATCGCGTATCGGTGCTACTTGGCATTCCATAGCTGATGTGGGTCTCTATAACGTGCCTATGTGAGCGCCCACCAAGCCCGCGCAGGTGACATTTGTTGCCAGCGCGGGCCTTTGCTGTTGCGGCGAAATGCTGCCGGCAGCTGGGGACGTTCCTGTTGTGCCGGCGCCTTGGGACACTCCTTGGTTGTTTTGCATGCGACGAAGGGAATGGATCATTTTGTCGAGGGGGCGGGCGGCTTTCGGTCCTCGGGGAAACCACGGCCCGGAATCCCCCTTGCACCAATCTGTCGTTTGACATCGGTGTGTTCGCGCTATCATGCGTGGTTAAATGGTTAGCCATGGCAAACGGTTAGCCAAGTTAAACAAAATGCAACGCCCTGTGGGCGCCGGGGGAGGAACGCGGACGTGAGACTCGATACACTCGAGATTGGAAAGGATGCCGTTGTCGCATCGGTGGCATCGGACGATCAGGCACTCCGACAGCATATTTTGGACATGGGCCTAACGCCGGGCACCGAAGTCACCATGATGAAGTACGCCCCTATGGGCGACCCGCTCGAGATTCGCCTGCGTGGCTATGAGTTGACGCTGCGCAAGGACGATGCCGCTCGCATCGAGCTCGTGGGCATTCACGACACCGATACGGGTCCGCGCGCTAACGCCGCAATCGGCACGACGGAGCATCCGGCCCTGGGCGAGGGGACGTATTCGCCCCGCGCGGCAAAGACGGCCGTGCCCGAGGGCGCACCGCTGCATTTTGCCCTCGCCGGCAACCAAAACTGCGGCAAGACCACGCTGTTCAACCAGCTGACGGGCTCCAACCAGCATGTCGGTAACTTTCCTGGCGTGACGGTCGACCGCAAAGATGGCGCCATCCGCAACCACCCCGAGGCAAGCGTTACCGATCTGCCCGGCATTTACTCTCTGTCGCCGTACACGGGCGAGGAGATCGTAAGCCGCCAGTTTATCCTGGATGAGCACCCCGACGCCATCATCGATATCATCGACGCCACCAACATCGAGCGTAACCTTTACCTGACGCTGCAGCTTATGGAGCTCGATCGACCCATGGTCATCGCGCTCAACATGATGGACGAGGTGACGGCCAACGGCGGCGCCGTGGACGTCAACCTGCTCGAGAGCCTGCTGGGCGTGCCTGTTGTTCCCATTAGTGTTGCCCGCAACGAGGGTATTGGCGAGTTGGTGGATCATGCCTTGCACGTGGCGCGGTTCCGCGAGCGTCCCGGTCGCCTGGACTTCTGCGCGCCCGATGGTCCGGACGGCGGCGCGCTGCATCGCTGCATTCACGGCATCGCCAACCTTATCGAGGACCATGCCGCGACGGCGCACATTCCCGTGCGTTTTGCGGCGACCAAGCTGGTTGAGGGCGACGAGCTGGTGACCGAGGCGCTTCACCTGGACCGCAACGAGCTCGACGCCATCGAGCACATCATTAGCCAAATGGAGGGCGAGGCCGGCACCGACCGTCTATCTGCGCTGGCTGACATGCGCTTCGGCTTTATCGGCGACGTGTGCGGGCGTTGCGTCGTCAAGCCGCACGAGAGCCGCGAGCACGTGCGCTCCGTCAAGATTGACCGCATCCTGACGGGTCGCTACACGGCTATCCCGGCGTTCCTGGTGATCATGGGTCTCGTCTTTTGGCTGACGTTTGGCGTGATCGGCGCGGCGTTGCAGGGACTTATGGAGGACGGCATCGCTGCCATCATTGCCTCGGCCGATGCGGGTCTCAAGGCGTTCGGCACCAACGACGTAGTGCGCTCGCTGGCTGTCGACGGCGTGCTTACGGGCGTGGGCAGCGTGCTGACCTTCCTGCCGATTATCGTCGTGCTCTTTTTGTTCCTCGCCATTCTGGAGGACTCGGGCTACATGGCGCGTGTTGCCTTTGTCATGGATAAGGTGCTGCGCCGCTTTGGCCTTTCGGGCCGCAGCTTTGTGCCCATGCTCGTCGGGTTTGGCTGCACCGTGCCGGCTATCATGTCGACCCGTACGCTTCCATCCGAGCACGACCGCAAGATGACCGTCATGCTCACGCCGTTCATGAGCTGCTCGGCCAAGCTGCCGGTTTACGGCTTGCTGTGCGGAGCATTCTTCCCGCAGGCGACGGTCCCCGCCATGGTCTCGCTCTATCTGATTGGCATTGCGGTTGGTTGCATCGCGGCTTTGGTGCTTAACCGCACGGCATTTAAAGGCGACCCGGTGCCGTTTATCATGGAGCTTCCCAATTACCGCCTGCCGAGCGTCAAGACGACGGTGATGCTGGCATGGGATAAGGCCAAAGACTTTATTACCAAAGCCTTTACCATTATCTTTGCTGCTACCGTGGTCATCTGGTTCCTTCAGACGTTCGACATTCGCTTTAATGTGGTCGCCGATCAGTCGCAGAGTCTACTTGCCGGTCTGGGTAGCATTATCGCGCCGGCGCTGGCACCGCTCGGCTTTGGCGACTGGCGTGCATCCACGGCGCTCGTCACCGGACTTATCGCCAAGGAGAGCGTCATCTCGACCCTCACGGTGCTTTTGGGCGCGACCTCGCCTGCGGTGTTGTCGACCATGTTTTCGCCGTTCACCGCCTACGTGTTTTTGGTCTTCACGCTGCTGTATCCGCCCTGCGTGGCTGCCATCGGCGCCGTCAAGAGCGAGCTGGGCGCGCGCTACGCCGTGGCCGTATTCGCATTTCAAGTGACGGTCGCCTGGATCGTGGCGTTTGTCGTGCATTCGGCGGGCATATTGCTGGGGTTGGCTTAGTTATGAATTGACGGCGCAACCTCTGTGTATCGAATTGTTTTCGGCCCCGCATCTGTACTGACGGATGCGGGGCCGTTGCTATATAATCGCCTCCGCTCAAAACGATTGGAGACGTTATATATGACTCAGACAAGGCAAGACAGCATCACGCTCAAGCAGTGGCTCCCACTCGTCGGGCTCACCTGCTGTGCGTTCGTGTTCAACACGTCGGAGTTTATGCCCATCGGCCTTTTGACTGATATCGCCGCGTCGTTCTCGCTCACCGAGGCCCAGGCGGGCATCATGATCTCGGTCTATGCCTGGGGCGTCATGCTGCTGTCGCTGCCGCTCATGGTGTTCGCCTCGCGCTTTGAGTTCAAGCGGATGCTGCTGGGCGTGCTGGCCGTGTTCTCGCTCGGTCAGTTCCTGTCCGCTGTGGCGCCGACCTATCCCATCCTGGTCTGCGCGCGCCTGGTGGTCGCTTGCGCACATGCCGTGTTCTGGTCAGTCGCCTCGATTATGGCCTCGCGCCTGGTCGACACTCGCCACGGCGCGCTCGCCATCAGCATGATCGCTACGGGCTCGTCCATCGCGCAGATCTTTGGCCTGCCGCTCGGTCGCGCTATTGGCTTGGCCGTGGGCTGGCGCATGACGTTTGCCGTGGTCGGGGGCCTCTCAGCCATCGCGGTCGTCTACCAGGCAGCGGTGTTCCCGGCCATGCCGGCGGGTGAGCGCTTTACTGTCAAACAGCTGCCCGAGCTGCTCAAGAACCCGCTCCTCATCGCGCTCTACGCAGTCACGGTCTTCATGGCGACCGGCTATTACGCAAGCTACAGCTATATCGAGCCCTTCCTGGCGCAGGTCGCGCACGTCGATGCGGGCGCCATTACCATGACGCTGACGGCGTTTGGCTGCTCTGGTTTGCTCGGAAGCTGGCTGTTTGGCCGCCTGTTCGATGGGCATCGCTTCCCGTTCTTGGC
>DBFAZJ010000015.1:0-5729 GCA_048244295.1 Collinsella sp. | reverse complement strand
GCTTTTTTGCCGAGCTCAATCTGGGTCTGATTCTTACGGCCTTTGCCATCGTTGCGTTTAAAACCCCTAATCACTTTGCTTTTGGCGGCACCTCGGGCATGTCGGTCATTCTGTCCACGCTGTTCCCGACTCTGCCCGTCGCGGCCGACAAGCGGGGAGGTCGAAGCCTCAAAGACGATGGACAGGGTCGGCGGGTCGATCTCGATGGGCTCGAGCTCGACAGGGTTCTCGGGATCGGTGTAGACATCGCCGATATCGGTGCGGTCGATACCCACGACAGCGGCGATGTCGCCGGCGCCGACTTCCTGGCACTCGGTACGGCCCAGGTAGTCGAAGGTAAAGAGCTGCTTGACGGTGGCGGTAGCGCTGGAGCCGTCGTTCTTGACAACCAGGATCTGGTCGCCCTGGTGGATGGCGCCAGAGTACACGCGGCCGATACCGATGCGGCCGACGAAGTTGGAGTGGTCGATGGTCACGCACTGCATGGCCAGCGGGGCGTTCTCGTCAACCTCGGGCGCGGGCATGTCGTCGATAATCATATCGAGCAGCGGGTACATGTCCATGTTGCCGTCGTTGGGGTCAAGACGGGCAAAGCCGTTCATGGCGCTGGCGTAGACCACGTGCTCCATGGCGAACTCAAGCTGGTCGTCGGTGGCGCCCAGGTCGGCCATGAGGTCCAGGCAGTCGTTGTAGGCCTTCTCGGGGTTGGCGCCCGGACGGTCGATCTTGTTGATGACGATCATGATCTTAAGGCCGGTGTCGATAGCGTGACGCAGCACGAAGCGGGTCTGGGGCATGGGGCCCTCAAAGGCGTCGACCAGCAGCAGGGCGCCGTCGGCCATACGCAGCACGCGCTCGACCTCGCCGCCAAAGTCGGCGTGGCCCGGGGTGTCGATGACGTTGATCTTGACGTCCTTGTACTCGATAGAGATGTTCTTGGCGAGAATCGTAATGCCGCGCTCGCGCTCCTGGTCGTTGGAATCCAGGACGCGGTCCTCGACCTGCTGGTTGGCACGGAAGGCGTCCGTGGCACGCAGGAGCTTGTCGACCATCGTCGTCTTGCCGTGGTCGACGTGAGCGATGATGGCGATGTTCCTCAGATTGTCTACGCGCATGTAGTTCCCCTATCTTCTATCTATATACAACCGGCACGCGTATGCGACCCACCCAGCAATGCAACGCTCGGCGGGAATATTGAGCCTTTTACCGAAAACTCGTTTATTTTAGCGATTTTAGATGAGAGGGGTTTCCTCACCTGCAGGTTCAGGGTCGCTCCACATAAAACCATCGCCGGCGCCCATGCCCTCATACAGCACATATGCCGAAAAACCGCTCTCGAGCGTGGTTTCGAAGAAGCTCACGAGCAGAGCATCGTGATAGCCGCCGTCAATCTCGACGCAGCCGGTGTAGCCGATGGCATAGCGAGCGATACGGCCCAGGCCCTCGTCCTTAAGACCCATCTTGTGCTCGGAGATAAAGTTGGTGGCCGCCTCGAGGCACGCCTCTTCGCCGTCCTCGTCGAGCGCCGCCAGATAACGGTTGGAAGCGGCGTCCTCAATTGCCACGACCACGCCAGGGTTTTCACCGGCGGCAAGGTCGTCCAAGAACGCGCCGATCAGATCGCACACCATGGCGTCGAGCTCGGCGGAGACGTTACCGGCGTCCTGCATATCCTGTGCCATCTTTAGACCTTCCCATCGAGTCTGGCGTCGTTACAGTTCTTGTGCCTCAGCAGCGATCTTAGCGGCAGCGTCGCGGGCGCGCATCATATCCATCGCGCGCTTGTCGAGTACCTTGATCTGACTGGTCAGCATGACCGCATCGACCACGCCCCAGATCATAAGGCCCGTAGAGATCGAAAACCCAAGCGCACCAACTGTACCACGAAGGCGCGAACAGATTGCCGCGACAAGGGCGGAGACGACAACCATCTTGATAAACGAGCCGCGGCGTTCGCGAAGCGTGCGGGCCTGCGTCACATAGGCAATGCGAGCCGCCTCAGAAGCCTCCGAGCGCATCTGGGCCTCGCGCGCAATGGTCGCCGCCTCAGCCGACATACCGCCGGCCATCAGCGAACGCTCCGCAGCCTGGACGCCCCGCATTTAGAAGTCATCGGGGGAGAGCGTATGGACGAACTCGTCGAACTTCTCGAACTCTTGCTCGTCGTCGACTTCCTCGGCATGGGCAGAAACGGTGCCCAGGCGATTCATGATGTCGTCTTCAACGAACATGGGGGCATTACTGCGTACGGCGAGGGCGATGGCGTCGCTCGGACGCGCATCGATCTTATGCTCGTTGCCATCGGCCAACACGACAACCGTCGCGTAGAACACCGGCGGCTCGGCGCGAACGATCTCGATGCGCTCGAGCTTGGCGCCCAGGGCGCTAACAGTATCGAGCAGCAGGTCATGGGTAATCGGGCGCTCGGCGCGGCCGCTATCGATGCCGCGGCTAATGGCAGCAGCCTCAAACGAACCAGTCTGAATGGAAAGGGAACGCAACGGCGCGGGCGAGTCCGATTTGCTGCAGCGCTCGCGAAGCACGATAAGCGATGGCACGGGACCGGCGGCCATGACGATGGTCTCTATGTCGACACGAACCATGGAACACCTCCGGTGCGTAGCGGATAACACGCGGCAGGGTCGCCGCATTGAATAGCTATACTACCCAATCTTTCGCACAGCACACAAAACCAAAATGAGATTTATCGCAGACAAGAAAAAAGCCCCGAGGCAACGCCTCAGGGCTCATCACAGTTTTGATGGTGGACCTGACAAGATTCGAACTTGTGACCTCCCGGTTATCAGCCGGACGCTCTAACCAACTGAGCTACAGGTCCATCATGGTGGAGGTTAGGGGGATCGAACCCCTGACCTCAGGCTTGCAAAGCCCGCGCTCTCCCAGCTGAGCTAAACCCCCACGGAGACAGTAATAAACACCCCAGCGGCGACTCGGCTCTCGCTGGGGTGTTTATTGCGAAAGAAAGTGGTGGACCTGACAAGATTCGAACTTGTGACCTCCCGGTTATCAGCCGGACGCTCTAACCAACTGAGCTACAGGTCCATCGCGCAAGGGATATATTAGACGAGTCGTTACGCGCGCGTCAACAACTTTTTTGAAAATCTTTGGAGGGGTTCGCCCCGGCCGCCGGGCGGCCGGGGCGAACGCGGGTCCCTAGGTTTTCAAAAAAGCGGTCGGCGCGCAGGTGCGCCGACCGCCGATATATGGGTCTGATATTTTCTACCAGCTAGGGCCTCTTACTCGTCTAGGAGATCTTCTGGCATGTCGTTGCCGTCGCCTAGATCGACAGGGGTTTCTTCGGGGGCAGAGCCGTTTTCCGTGGCTTCACCTTCGGGCTTCTCTTTGGCGGCTGTCATGCGGGCTACGGCGCAGATGCGGTCGTTGTCGTCGACGGTCATCATCTTGACGCCCTGGGTGGCGCGGCCAGTCTGGCTGATCTCGTCGGTCTTGACGCGAATGACCGTCGCGCCTTCCGTCACGATGAACAGCTCGTGCTGCGGGCCCACCGTCTTCATGGCCGCGAGGTTACCCTTACGCTCGGTCATTTGGATGGTGTAGACGCCCTGGCCACCGCGATTCTGCTCCGGGTAGTCCGCGACCGGCGTGCGTTTGCCGTAGCCGCGCTCGGTGATGACGAACAGATCGCCGTTGCCGTTAGTGACTTCCATGCCCAGAACGCTCACGCCGTCCTTCATACCGATACCGCGAACGCCGCTGGTATCGCGGCCGGTGGCGCGCACCTGCTCCTCGGAGAACATGATCGCCTTGCCCGCGGTGGTGGCCAGGATAATCTTGTCACCCTCGCGCACGCGGCGCACGTTCAGCAGCGCGTCGTCGTCACGCAGGTTGATAGCGATCAGGCCGTCGCGACGGCTGCGGTCGTATGCGCTCATCACGGTCTTCTTGACCATGCCGCTCTTGGTGGCAAACATCAGGTACTCGTCGGCAGGGAACTCGCGGCAGCTGATGACGCTCGCGATCTTCTCGCCCTCCTCGAAGGGCAGCAGGTTGACGATCGCGGTACCGCGCGCCTGGCGCGTACCCACCGGCAGCTCGTGCACCTTCAGGCGATAGACCTTGCCCTTGCTCGAGAAGAACAGCACGTACTCGTGCGTGGACGCGATGAACATCTCATCGATAACGTCGTCCTCTTTGAGGTTGACGCCCGACACGCCCTTGCCACCGCGCTTCTGGGCACGGTAGGCGGCCACCGGGATACGCTTAACGTAGCCGGTGTGGGTGATGGTCACGACCATATCCTCGTCGGCGATGAGGTCCTCGACATCAAGGTCCTTCTCAACCTGGCTGATCTCGGTGCGACGTTTGTCGCCGAACTTCTTGGAGATCTCGCGCATCTCCTCCTTGATGACGCCCAGGATCTTCTCCCCATGCGACAACAGGTCCTCGTAGTAGGCGATGGCGCGGCGTAGGCCGTCGAGCTCTTCCTGAATCTTGTCGCGCTCGAGTCCGGTCAGGCGGCGCAGGCGCATCTCGAGAATCGCCGTCGTCTGTTCCTCGGTGAACCCGAAGCGGGCGATGAGGCGCTCAGAAGCCTCGGAGTCGGTCCGCGACGAGCGGATGATGCTGATGACCTCGTCGATGTTGTCGAGCGCAAGCAGCAGGCCCTCAAGGATGTGGGCGCGGGCGCGGGCCTTGCCCAGGTCGTACTGCGTGCGGCGGGTCACCACGTCGACCTGGTGGTCGATGTAGTACTGCAGCATCTGCTGCAGGGTGAGCTGCTTGGGCACGCCGTTGACCAGGGCCAGGTTGTTCACGCCGAACGTCGTCTGCAGCGAGGTGTGCTTGTAGAGGTTGTTGAGCACGACCTCGGGAACCGCGTTCTGCTTGAGCTCGATGACCAGGCGCAGACCCTTGCGGTTCGACTCGTCGCGCATGTCGGAGATGCCCTCGATACGTTTCTCGTTGACGAGCTGGGCGATCTTCTCCTGCAGCGTGCCTTTGTTCACCTGGTAGGGGAACTCGGTGAACACGAGCTTCGCACGGCCGTTCTTGTTCGTCTCGACATGCGCCTTGGCGCGCACCGTGATGGCGCCGCGGCCGGTCGCGTAGGCATCGCGGATGCCCTGCGTGCCGATGATGACGGCACCAGTCGGGAAGTCGGGGCCCGGCATGACGGTCATGAGCTCCTCGACCGTCGCCTCGGGGTTGTCGATCAGCATGCAGGTGGCGTCGATCGCCTCACCCAGGTTGTGGGGCGGGATGTTCGTCGCCATGCCGACCGCAATGCCCGACGAGCCGTTGACGAGCAGGTTCGGGAAGCGTGCCGGCAGGACCTCGGGTTCGCGCAGCGAGCCGTCGTAGTTGGGCTGCCAGTCGACGGTGTCCTTGTTCAGGTCGCGCAACAGCTCCATGGCAGGCTTGGCCAGGCGCGACTCGGTGTAACGCATGGCGGCCGCGGAGTCGCCGTCGATGTTGCCGAAGTTGCCGTGGCCGTCGACGAGCGGAATGCGCATCGAGAACCACTGGGCCTGGCGCACCATGGTGTCGTACACCGCGGAATCGCCGTGCGGGTGATACTTACCGATAACTTCACCGACGGTCCATGCCGACTTCTTATGCGGCTTGTTGGGGTAGATGCCCGCCTCGTTCATAGCGTACAGAATGCGGCGATGCACCGGCTTCAGACCGTCGCGCACGTCGGGCAGTGCGCGGGCGGTGATAACGCTCATCGAGTATTCGATGAACGA
>DBFAZJ010000014.1:0-6094 GCA_048244295.1 Collinsella sp. | reverse complement strand
ACATGCCGGCCTCCCTCCATCGAGGGCCGGGGGATTCCGGCCCCTCTGGGGTTGCCTACCCGGATTCGCGCCTCAGGACTCAGCGCAACGCGTTGCGCTGAGTCCTGAGGCTGTTGCAATGAAAATGACAATCAAGGGCCGGATGGCCCCGAAAAATTTTTTCAAAAAAGTTGTTGCGCGCCGGACAGACTTCTGTGTATACTAATCCCCGCAGCGCACGCGAGCGGAAACAAACGCGAACGTCTGCCTGGGGAGTTAGCTCAGTTTGGTTAGAGCGCCGGCCTGTCACGTCGGAGGTCGCGGGTTCGAGCCCCGTACTTCCCGCCAACGCAATTAAAGCCACGTCTTCGGACGTGGCTTTTTGCGTTTGATGCACTTTGTTTCGATAGAACGATCGCCCTGGTGCATCTTCGCCCAGAACCCCCGCGCCTTCGGGAACGCAAGTAAAATCTAATGAGTATATCTGTCTGAACAACAGCTTTGTTGCGCAACACCTGTTCTACGAGACAGGGCGTTAGGTTATACTAAATTGCACTGTGCGCCGCATCTGATGCATTTCGCTCCAAGCGCGGCACTCAGTGGATATCCGATTTACCATTTGGATGTCCTGGCGGTCATTTAGCGTCTCGACACAAGCTCGGCCCCGGAGCTCGTTCGAGCTGTTCGTATTCCTTGAAAGGGGAAAAATGGACATATCGAGGAAGACTGATTACGCCCTTCGTATGCTGGCGATGCTTGCTGAGGATCCGGAGTGTTTGCTTTCTGTTCGCACCGCTGCCGAAGAGGTCAATGTTCCGTATTCGTTTGCCCGCTCGATTCAGCACGGTTTGGTCCAGGCCGGTATTGTGGAGAGCCTGCGTGGCGTCCACGGTGGCATGCGTCTCAAGGTCAGTCCGGACGACGTCACTATCCGCCAGGTCGTCGAGGCCGTTCAGGGTCCTATGGTTATGAACGATTGCACCGCGCCCGATGGTGACTGTGCGCGCATGGGCGCGTGCTGCTATCATCCCCTGTGGGCCGGAGCTCAGGCGTTGATGCGCGACTACCTCGATTCCGTTTCGCTCGGCGACATCGTCGCTCACCGCCAGTTCCCGGCCGTCGATCCCAAGTTCGCCGACCGCGAAGCGTTTCCCGAGTACGCCACCTGCGCGTGCGCTTACCGGGAGGAATAGCGCCGCATAAGGAGCATAGCCATGATTCAGGACCCCTTTCGTTCGATGATTCGTTCGGAAGGGGTCCTGCGTTATCGCGACCTTCCGTGGCGCCGCACACGCGATCCGTACATCATTTGGCTTTCTGAGGTCATGCTGCAGCAAACACAGGTGCCGCGTGTGGAGGCGCGCATGCCGGTGTGGCTCGATCGTTTTCCGACTGTGCAGGCGCTTGCCCAGGCCGCGCCTTCCGATGTTTTGGACGCTTGGCAGGGCATGGGCTACAACCGACGCGCTCTGGCGCTTCATGGGGCCGCTCAACGGGTCGTAGAGGATTGGGGCGGGGAGTTTCCGCGCGAGACGCGTGACCTGGTCGCCCTGCCTGGTATTGGCCCGGCAACGGCGCAGGGTATCCGGTCGTTTGCGTTTGATCTTCCAGGTGTGTATCTGGAGACCAACGTGCGCACGGTCTTTTTGCATCATTTCTTTCCCGATGTACCGGCTGTTCCCGATCGCGAGCTGGTGCCGCTGATCCAGGCTGCTTGTCCGGCGGCTCCCGGTGCGTCGGCGGACGAGATTGCGCCCTTTGCCGCGCCTCAAGACGATGCCGACACGCCACGCGCGTGGTATTACGCGTTGCTAGATTACGGTGCATATCTAAAAAAGACGTTGCCCAATCCGTCCAGGCGCTCGGCGGGCTATAGTCGTCAGTCCAAGTTTGAGGGCTCGCGTCGCCAAAAGCGCGCGCATATCGTGCGTATGTTGCTGGCAGCGCGCGATGGCCAGCCGGCGGGGATTACGGTTGATGAAGCTGTTGCAGGCGTTAACGAGATGGAGACGGCAGCCGGCCGAGATTCGGTCGAGCGCGAGCTGGTCGCAAGTATTCTTGCCGATCTGGAGCGTGAGGGCTTTTGCCGAGCCGAGGGCGATCGCTGGCTGAGCATCTAGCCTGTGCAAATCTGAAGAACAGGATTGTAAGGTTTAGATTTCCGGCATGAGGGCATCCTAAAGACAAGGCCGCTCGAAGCCTACGGGCGGCATGCGTTGAAGGGAAGTACACCTATGGATTTTGAGAGCTCCCAAACCAAGAAGAACCTCGAGACCGCTTTTGCCGGTGAGTCCCAGGCACACACCAAGTATCGCTACTATGCCTCCAAGGCCAAGAAGGACGGCTACGTTCAGATCTCGAACATCTTTGCCGAGACGGCCGGCAACGAGTCCGAGCACGCCAAACTGTGGTTTAAGTATCTGCACGATGGCGCCGTCCCCGATACCCTGGACAACTTGCGTGATGCCGCTGCGGGCGAGAACTACGAGTGGACCACGATGTACGACGAGTTTGCCAAGACCGCCGAGGAGGAGGGCTTTGTCGAGATCGCCGAGAAGTTCCGTGGCGTCGCCGCCGTCGAGAAGGCCCACGAGGAGCGCTACAACAAACTCGTCGAGCGCATCGAGTCGGGCGAGGTGTTTGAGCGCGAGGGCGTGAAGGTGTGGAAGTGCCTGAACTGTGGGCACCTGCACGTTGGTGCCGAGGCGCCCGAGGTGTGCCCGGTGTGTAACCACCCGAAGGCGTACTTTGAGGAGCAGGTGGTGAACTACTAGCGCTTGGCGCTAGCGTGAGCTGGGCCGGGAGGGCCGGACTACCTTCCCTCCTCGCTCACGGCTTCGCAGGGTCGCGTTGAGGGAAGGTAGTCCGGCCCTCCCGGCCCGCTTTGGGTCGTCGCGTGCTCGTTACAGAAAAGCTAATAAAAAAGTTTGTGTGCCGCCCCTTTTGGGGCGGCACGTTTTTGTATGGGGGCTGGTTGGGATGGCACCGTTCATGGGTGGGGTACACTGGGTAGCGACTTTTAGTTTATCTACTACCTGATGGGGTGTTTTTGTATGGGTAAGAAGTCTCGGGCTCGGGTTGCTGCGGCGGGAACTCGCAAGGATCCTGATCGTCGGGTTGCCGAGGGTAAAAAGGCCGATCGTGCTGAGAAGGACAAGAAGGTCGGGGCGCATGCTCATCCTGAGTGGGCGCCTCATTTGAATTCGGCTAGTGAGGATTTGACTGCCAAGTTATTTACTCTGGTCGAGGTAATTTTGGGCGTGGTGCCCCTTGTGGTTATCGGTTTGTTCTTGGCTTCGAAGGACGCCACGAGTGTCGATAAACTCACCGATGTCTTTTCTCAGGACCCCTCGATGGTGGTCACGTTCATTTCTGCGTGCTTGCAGCCGTTTGTGGCGTACATGCTGTATATGATCTATCGCAAATACTGCGAGGGTGATGCGGGCTTTGCCGCCGGCAACCTGATCGGTCTTTTGTGCTCCGAGATCCTACTGCTCAATATCCCGGGCGTCATCGGTATGGGCATCTTGCTGTGGCGTGTTTGGCGCAACGTCGCCCCGCACTTTGAGAGCTGGTTGTTTGAGCGTCGCTTTGCGGGCGTGGTGGCCGATATTGCGGGCTCGCTCGTGATTCTAGCCTTGGCGTTTCTGTGCGCCACCGCCGCCCGCGGTCTCGCGGGCATGTAGTCTGTTCTCACCGACCACGGGGCGCAGGGCGGGGAAACCTTCCCCTCTCGCTCACGGCTTCGCAGGGTCGCGCGAGGCAAAGGTTTCCCTGCCCTGCGCCCCGGCGTTGAGTCGTCGCGTGCTCGTTACAGAAAAGCTGATAATAAGTTTGTGTGCCGCCCCTTTGGGGCGGCACTTTTTGTGTGGGGTCCCGGTCTCCACAATTTCCGTCAAGCTTTTGGTTAGATTTTGGTCAGTTGGCGTAAGGGTGGAAGGCCAAAAGATTGCTGGCGAAAAAAGCTCAGAGAAAGTGCTGGTAGGGGAGTTGTTGAGCTTTTCGACAGCTTTTGAGCAAAAGAAACTTTGTGGCTATTGCCGGCGATTGCGTTGTCGCGGTCATGGCGGTGCGGGATGCTGGTCGTAAGCGTCGAATGCTCCGACTTTGGAGGCCAACATGGACCTGTTTCTTGAGACTCCGCAGCAACAAGCTGAGCGCATGCTGCGTCAGCAGCAACGACTCATGGAGATGCAAATGCAAGGGGCGGCAGCCCAGCCCTTTGCGCAAAATGTCGTGCCCGCTGCTGTACCTGCAGCTGTGCCCGGGTGCGAATCGGCACCAGAGGCCTATTCCGTACAGCAAGATTCATATGCGCAGGAGCTCGCGTTCGACAAGCGTCGTGCGCGTCGTCGCCGTGTGGGCCAGCGCTTGCGCACATTGGCGATGATCGTGCTCATCCCGTTAGGGCTTGCGGCCATCTTTCTGGCGTCGTATGCGCTCACCTGCATCCTCAACGGTGCTTCGCCCGGCGAAGTGCTCCAACATCTGTCGGCCCTCGGCCAGCGCCTAGGCGATGTCATAACAACAATCCGCGCCGGCTGGGAGAGTTAGCGTTTGTCACATTAGGACTTCTAGGGTGTAGGGATTATCGCCACGAGCGGAATTCTTGCATCCTGTTGGTCCTGTCGTGCGACTGAATAGTGTTATTGAAGATGAATAATAATAGGATTTGTTATGTATAAGCAGGATTTAGAGCAGACCCCTCTTGGAGGACCTGGCGGTAATGAAGCTCTATGCCTGCCGCCCGAACGACATCGTCGATCTTCATAGTCGGGCATTCGTCGACCGACTTGATTGGGGGCTGCTCGAACGGCTTATATTCGACGAGGGAGAAGCACTGGCGTCGTCGCCTTCGGAGCGGAGTTATCAAGAGATGGTCTGTGCATACAGGCAATACAAAAAGGAGGTGCTCGGTTGAATCTGACCTTTGAGGGATTCTTAAAAGGCTATTGCCGAGAGCTATCCGGACAGCAGTCGCTCAGTTTTAGAAAACTGGTTAAGCAAGCGACGACGGTTGCGCCGCGCGTGGCGGAGCCCCTGTTTTTGCTCGCTTTGGCACAGGGTAAAGCCGAATACGTTCTGGGCTTATCCGAGGGTTCGTGGATGGAAGAGGGTTACCGAGGCGTTTTGTCCTTGTACGCCCAAACGGGTAGCCTGGCATCTCTATGCGCCGAGGATAAACTTCCTAATCGTTATGCCAACGTTTGGCGTGCGTATAGAGCGGTGAAGGAAAAGCCAGTGGCGGACAGAAGGATCAACGCCCTGATGCGAAAAAGAACGTTGGGAGCGCTAGAGGAATCGGGCGTAACGCGCTACGGTCTCTGCCGCGATTTGAATCTGAATAAGGGAAACGTGTACGCATATTTAGCCGGTGATGACTCAAAGGTGAGCAGGGAGACGGCGCGCCGCATTATGGAATATGCGGAGGAGAGGGGCGCCCAAGAAGGGACCGGGCGCCCGGTGCGTATGGCGGGGTAAGATTGATCGCGGTTTTGATTGGTGCTCGATTGGGTTTGTTGGGCGGAGTCTATGTCTGCTATTGATATTGCGCTTGTTGTGATTGCCTTGGTAGCGGTGGGAGTTGCTATGGTTTGCGCCCTGCAGCTTAAAGGCCTTCGTGCCGAGTTGCGAGAGCGTGGCGGCAACGACGCGGAGACGCTCGCGGCGCTCGAGCAGGCCAACAGCGCGCTCGATGCCCTCAACGTCGCGCTGGCAGAAACCCGCCGCACGGCAAATGCCATCGCGCAGCAGCAGACAACCGATGCGGCCGTGGAGCAGCAGCGCTACCTGACCATTGCGCGCGAGTTCTCGCAGGCCGGCGACCGTATGGATGACCTGCGCCGTGAGACGGCTCAACAGCTTGGCGCCAACCGCGAGGGCATCGAGCACCGCCTGGACAAGGTGCGCGAGACGGTCGATGCCCAGCTGGGTGCCATCCGCAAGGATAACAACGTTCAGCTCGACCAGATGCGCGCGACGGTGGACGAGAAGCTTTCCCGTACGCTCAACGACCGTCTGTCTGCATCGTTTAAGCAGGTGAGTGACCAGCTCGAGGCCGTGTACAAGGGTCTGGGCGACATGCAGTCTATCGCCACCGGCGTGGGCGACCTTA
>DBFAZJ010000013.1:0-13031 GCA_048244295.1 Collinsella sp. | reverse complement strand
GCTTTTTTGCCGAGCTCAATCTGGGTCTGATTCTTACGGCCTTTGCCATCGTTGCGTTTAAAACCCCTAATCACTTTGCTTTTGGCGGCACCTCGGGCATGTCGGTCATTCTGTCCACGCTGTTCCCGACTCTGCCCGTCGGCGTCTTTATGTGGATTATCAACGCGGTTCTCGTCGTTTTGGGCTTTATCTTTTTGGAGCGCAAGGCAATTCTATGGAGCGTCTTCGCCTCGTTTGCGTTGTCTGCCTATGTTTCGCTGTTTGAGCTCTTTATTCCGACCGATGTCTCGATGACGGGCGATATGTGGCTCGACCTGTGCTTTG
This sequence comes from Collinsella sp., assembly GCA_048244295.1. Classification (GTDB taxonomy): domain Bacteria; phylum Actinomycetota; class Coriobacteriia; order Coriobacteriales; family Coriobacteriaceae; genus Collinsella. Next base: position 12,707 of record DBFAZJ010000013.1, on the reverse strand, counting down.
CCGTCATCTTGCCGGCGCTCGGCAGCGCTATTGTCTTTGACATCGGCGCCTCGACGGGTGGCACGGACATTCTTGCCATGATCCTCAAGCGCCGCACGACGCTCGAGATTGGCCGTGCCCTACTGCTGGTCGATATCGGCATCGTGACCATCGCGGCCTTTTTGTATGGCCCGCGTGTCGGTCTGTATTGCGTGCTCGGCCTGTTTGCCAAGACGCTTGTGGTTGACAAAGCCATTGAGAGCATTCATCTGCGCAAAGTCTGCACGGTCATTTGTTCCGAGCCCCTTAAGGTCGAGGAGTTTATCGTCAAGCATCTCAACCGCACGGCGACCATCAGCCGCGGCTACGGTGCCTTCTCGGGCAAGTGCGTGACGGTGATCATGAGCGTGCTGAGCCGTCGCGAGGCCGTGCAACTACGCCGCTATGCGCGCGAAGTCGATCCGGGTGCCTTTATCACGATCGTCGACAGCTCCGAGATCGTCGGCAAGGGCTTCCGCGGAACGAACTAGCACAGACGTATTCAACGAACCGCCTGCTGGCGCCGTGTACCTTGCAAATCGGTCATCTTTGAGTATTTGACCCCACATTGGGCAATAATGATGCTAAAGACAACGTTTGCGATCCAAGTGATTCGTTCAAGATACGAAGGGATGATTCTATGTTCTGCTCGCAGTGTGGCGCCCCCATGGGCGATAACGACAAGTTCTGCGGCGTGTGTGGTGCTCCTAATGCCAGTGCCGCTGGCCCCGCTCCCCAGGGACAGCCTCAGCCTCAGCAGTTTGTTCCGCAACCGCCCGTGGCGAATGCGCCAAAGGGCTGTGTGGCTCAGGCGTTCCAAGATATGACTAAGACTCCGGGCGTGCTTCAGCGTGTATGCCAAATCGCGTTTTTGCCGGCGCTGATTTGCGTTGTGTCGGTGCTCGTGTTGTTTATTCCCGTTATTGGCGGCATTGCGGCTGCCATCGGCTTTTTGGCAGCTTGCATTGCGAGTGTGTGCGGTTCCGGCTTTGGTATCGAGTGGGGCCGTGATCTGTCGCTCAAGGTCGATGACGGCATGGACCGTCCACTCATGCGTTCCACGTCGTTCGGTCTCGGAGTCTTTTCGAGCGTTATTTCGGTCGTGCTCGAGGTTATCGCTGCCATTCCCGTTATCGGTGTAGTGCTTTCGCTGGTGGAGAGCGTGGTAATTGGCGCCGCGGGCTCGTATTCTTATTACGGCTCTTATGCGCTCGAGGCTGCGCTGTTCGGTTCGCTCGGCCTGCTTGTCCTGGCGCTAATTGCCTCGGCGATTCTGGGTGTCTTCTTTAAGATGTTCGCCGACATCGCCGTGATGCACTTTGCGGTGACCGGTCGCTTCGAGAGTGCGTTTTCGCTCGATAAGGTCTGGGCGGCGTTTAAGCACAACAAGACCAAGCTGTTCTGTGCTTCGTTCCTTCCCGAGTTTTTGACCGGCCTGGTCGCCAACGTTGTCACATGGATCTTGACGGTCGTCTTTGGCGCCATTGCCTCTGTCGGTATGTATAGCTACTACTATCGTCCTACGGGTATTGAGGCAATTGTTACCGGCGGTGGCGTCACGCTCGCGCTGTTCTTGGTGCTGGTCGCTTTCGTCACCGTATTTCTTACGGTCTTTGGCAAGATGCTCAAGCACCGTGCCGTTGGCTATTGGGCCGCACGCTATGCAAGCGAGTGGGCCGATGAGGATGCCGACGATGTCCTGACGTTTGTGCTCCCGGGTGAGAAGAAGCCTGTTCCTGCGGGGTTCAATCCCACGCCCGCCACTGGGGCTGCACCTGCCCCGGCACCCGCGCCTGCACCTGCCCCTGCACCCGCACCGGCACCTGCTCCGGCACCCGAGGCGGCGCCTGCGGAACCCGATTGGAATGCCGTTGCCACGCCGGCGGATGAGCCGGGCGATAATCCTGCTGCCGAAAACAATCAAACCGAATAGTCGGTCGAGGCGCCCTGGGCAACTGAGCCCGGGGTGCCTTTTTCTACTGCGAAAGCAAAAAAATGCCCGGGAAAACGGTTGCAGCAAAATTTCTCGGAAATTGATCAATGTTGCGCGACAACGTCGCGGCTATTGTTGAGAACATAGACGTGTAAGGTTTGAAGGCGTGCAACGCCTTAGGAAAAAGAGAAGCTTATGTTCTGTCCCACTTGTGGTTCTCCCATTTCGGATGATGCCAAATTCTGCCCCGTCTGCGGTTCTGCCGTCGGTGCCGCTTCCGCTGCTCCTGCTCCGCAGCCTGTACCTCAGCCCCAGCCTGCTCCGCAGCCCACGCAGATTCAGCCCACTCCGGTTCAGGCAGTTCAGCCTCAGCCTCAGCAGCAGTACGCCGGGCAGCAGCAGTATGCTCAGCAGCCTGCACCTGCCCCGATGGGCTATGCTCCGATTAAGACCTACCGTGGCGTGATCGGCTGGCTCCTGCTTTCCATCGTGACCTGCGGCATCTATTCGTATTACTTCCTCTATTGCCTCGCCCGCGACATCAATGTCATGTGCCAGGACGACGGCGATTCCACGCCGGGTCTGGCGGCATTCATCCTGCTGTCGTTTGTGACCTGCGGCTTCTACGGACTCTACTGGTACTACAAGATCGGTAACCGCCTGCAGGCTAACGCTCCTCGCTATGGCCTGATGTTCCAGGAGAACGGTACCACCGTTCTTATGTGGCAGATTGTCGGCGCGCTGCTGTGCGGTCTTGGCCCGATCTTTGCCATGAACATCATCAAGAACACCAATGCCATGGCAACGGCTTACAACACCCGTCTTGGCGCTCGTGCCTAACGATAAGAGCGGCGTGAACAGCTCCCAGGGACATAAGGGCGCGGCGGAACTCATTCGCCGCGCCCTTTCTTGCATCGGCGCGCTCTTTGTCGCCTGGCTCGCACTCTACCTACTCGATATCGGCTGCGTGTTTCGCCTGATGACGGGCATTCCCTGTCCGGGATGTGGCATGACGAGGGCCTGGCTGGCAGCACTGCGCCTCGATTTTGCGGCTGCCTTCGCCTATCATCCGCTGTTTTGGGTGGTGCCGATTGCGTTTGTGCTCGCGTTCGTGCGCGAGGAGGTGACATCGAGCAAGCTGAAGCGTGGCATCGACATTGCGGTTATTGTTCTGTGCGTGCTGGTCGTTGCCGTATGGATCGTGCGCCTTATCAACCCGGCAGACGCGGACCTGCTCTTTGGTGGTCACGCTCCCGCCGGTGTTCCCACCGATATCATCCACCTCGAAACCCCCCGCTGGCTCACCATCCTCCGCTTTTACCTGTCGTGACGGAGGACGCGCTAGAAAAGCGGTCGACACATAAGCGGGGGCGAACGTTGAGATAACGTTCGCCCCCGCTTTGCTCTGGCCAGGTTGTTATGGGTGGGCGTGACGGCTACTCGTCGTGCTTCTCCTCGCGGCGTGCAGCAGCGCGGGCTTCGTGGATGCCCTTGATTGCGGCATGGCGAGCCGTGCGGGCATCATGGATGGCGTCACGGGCTTCGGCGGTCGTCGCCCTGGCAGAGCGCAACTTGGCGGCCAGATCGGGGTTGGTTTCGGCGACCGCGGTAATCGCGGGGCCGTCGAGCTCCTCTTGCGTGGCCTCGGCTAAAAAGTCGATGGCATACTGGGCGGCTACCATGGAACCCTTGGCCAGTACCGACTCGTCAATCTTATAAAAGCAAGAATGTTGGGCGTACGTGGCGCCAATCTGGGGGTTGCGCGTGCCAACAAAGGCGAGCACGCCCGGCACGCGGCGCAGATACTCCGAGAAGTCCTCGCCCGAAAGCGTACCGCGATAATGGCCCTCGCCGGCTGCACCCAGGCACTTGAGCACAGCTTGGCGGCAGCGCTCGCTCGAGGCGGCGTCGTTTTCGACCTTGTAGTTGGCGATGGTGTAGTCGGTGAGCTCTGCCTCGGCGCCCAAGGCGGCCGCGGTATGCTCCACGATGCGGCGCATAAGCTCCGGCATTTCCTCGTGGGTCGAATCTCCGTAGGTGCGCACCGTGCCGGCGAGGTAGGCCGTGCCGGCGATAACGTTACGCGCGGTGCCGCCGTGCAGCTCGCCGACGGTGATGACGGCCGGCTCGTATGGGCTGATCTCGCGCGAAACGATGGTCTGCAGGGCATTGACGATCTCGGCGGCCACCATGACGGCGTCGTGGCCGCGTTGGGGCATGGCGCCATGGCACGAGGTGCCGCGGACATCAATGCGGAACCAGTCGGTATTGGCCATGCGCGGACCGGGCTCGCAGCTTACAGTGCCGGCGTCAACCTCGCTCCAGATATGCGCGGCGTAGGCACCATCGACGCCGTCGAGCACGCCCGTGCCGATCATGAGCTTGGCGCCCTGGCCGTTTTCCTCGCTGGGCTGGAAGACGATGCGGACTTCGCCGTGGATGTCGTCGGTCATATGGCGCAGGATTTGCAGCGTGCCGAGCATCATGGCGATATGGCAGTCGTGGCCGCAGGCGTGCATGCAGCCCTCGTTGACGCTGGCGAACTCTTCGCCGGTCTGCTCGGTGACGGGCAGGGCGTCGATGTCGGCGCGCAGCAGGATGCGGCGGCGTGGCGTGCCGTCCTCGCGATAGGCGTCGGGCGCGGTGCCGCGAAGGGTCGCCACAAGGCCTGTCTTAAGGGGACGCTCGTAGGGGATATTCATGGCATCGAGCTGGTTGGCGATGTCGGAGGTCGTGCGCTCCTCGGCGAGGCTCAGCTCCGGGTGCTTATGGAAGTGCCGGCGCTGCTTGATGATATAGGGTTCAAACTCGGTAGCGATATCTTTGATGGCTGCGGTGACGTCGTCAGCCGCGCGAGCCTCGGTCGCCGCCATAATCTGCTGTGCCTTGGTCTTCGTCATGGTCGATTTGCTCCTTGCTGGGTTGATCGCAAAATCGTACAGGCTCTCTTCAGTATGCCACCTGCCGCTAGGGCTGGTAAAGTTGCCGTTTGCCGCTTGGGGTTTTGTTGCAAGGGCGGGGGAGTACACTCGGGGGTGTTGAATTTCCTGCCAGAGATGGGGATGCCCATGCAACATATCGATCGGATTATCCGCTCCAAGAACGTCTTTACCGCGCAAGACGGCATCGATACCGCCCGCGAGCTGGCGATTGCCATCGCAGGCGACCGTATCGTCGCAGTCGGTGCGCCCGATGACGTGATCGCCGCCGTTCCCGCCGCCACGTCGGTTATCGATTACGGCGAGCAGTTTGTCTGCCCCGGTTTCCATGACGCTCATCTGCACTTCTTCCATACCTCGGTCGGTTCCTCGCCGTACATGCTCATGGATATGGGCACGTCCGAGGCGGCGCTGGTGCAACATGCGCTCGAGTTTTCCCAGGACCTGCCCGACGACGCTTGGGTTGTGACGCAGGGCTGGCGCGACTACCGTTGGGACCCGCCCGAGCATCCTACCAAGGCGTCGCTCGATGCGGCATTCCCCGATCGTCCCTGCGTTATGTATTCGGGCGACGGGCACACGCTTTGGCTCAACAGCCGCGCACTCGAGGCGCTCGGCGTCACGCGCGACAGCGAGCCGCCGGCGGGCGGCAGCTACGACAAGGACGCAAACGGCGAGCTCACGGGCATTGCTCACGAGGCGGCTGCCATGCAGCTGCTGCCGCGCTGCCTTGAGTGGCTGGGGGAGGATCGCATTGCAAGCGCTTACTCCGATCAAATGAGGCGTATGGCCGGGCAGGGAATCACCTCGATCTGCGATATGTCGCTCATGCCCATGCCGGGCTGCGACTTTATCCGCGACGATGTCTACGACAAACTGCAGGCAGCCGGCAAGCTGGGCATCCGCGCCCATCTGTTTCCCACGCTGCTGGATGACCAATCGCGCTTGGAAGAGCTGCAGACCCGCTACGCGAACAACGCGCTGCTCTCGGCGCCAGGCTTTAAGCAGTTCTTCGACGGCGTGTCGAGCGAACACACGGCATATCTCACCGAGCCCTATACCAATCCGCGCTTCCCGGGCGACCAGGGCCGTCTGACGGTTCCCGCCGAGCGCATGCGCAAGCTAGTTCTGGCGGCCGCGGAGCGCGGCCGCACCGTGCGCATCCACGTCATCGGCGACGGTGCCATCCATGCCGCGCTCAATATCTTTGAGGAGGCCGCCGAAATGTACGGCCTGCCCCAGCACGGCCATAATACGCTTGAGCATTTGGAGAATCTGCTGCCCGAGGACATCGATCGTCTACGCAAGCTTAACGTCGTTGCCTCGAGCCAGCCCTGCCATATCACGCTCGACCCGGGTGGTCCGGAGCGCGACCTGGGCTTGGAGCGCAGCCGCATCATGTGGCCGTTCGCAACCTATAAGCAGCGCGGTATTCGCCAAGCCTTCGGTACCGACAGCCCTATCACGCCCGTTACCAGCATGAATGTGCTCTACACGGCTATCACGCGCCAGGACCCCAAAAGCCACTGGCCCGAGGGCGGCTGGCTGCCGAGCGAGCGCATCGATGCGGCCACAGCTCTGCGCAACTATACCCTGGGCAGCGCGTACGCAGCGGGCGACGAGCAAAACCTCGGCAGCTTGGAGCCCGGCAAATACGCCGATCTGGTAGTCCTGGACCAAAACCCGCTCACCGTTGACCCCCAAGAGCTCCAGGCCACAAAAGTTCAGGCCACCTACCTGGCAGGCAACTTGATTTACGAGCGCTAATATTCATGTCGTATCGTTAAACGCGGCTCGCTCAGCCTATTTTGGGATGGCGCTCGAGCCGCGTTTGCGTTTTGGTGGGGATCCGCCATGAGCGTCCCTGCTCTGTTGGATTTGGGTGCGGGGCGGAGGTGCTGCTGCCCCGCGCTCAATTTGGACACCAGCAATGCTATCTCTTGGTGTTTTGCATACTTCCCATTACAGATTGCATAAAAAGACCGGGATGTCCTTCCTGATCCTGATGTACCCCCGCCCGTGCCGTGCAAAAAACGGAGTATTCAGCACCGCGAGCTCTGCCGGTGCCGCTGCGGCTGAGTAACGTTGCGGAGATTGACGTCATTTTGGGCTCCGGTACGGCGCGAAGTACGCCTTTTTGTCCTGGCGGGGTTTGCCTGCCGACTCAAATCGCCGGTCGAAGGCGTCCTTGGGACTAATATGGTGTGTCCGGCGTGTATGCAGCCGTCCTGGCTTGCTGAATACTCCCAAAAATGCACGGCGCTCCCCAGGGGACCCGTGCGCGCAGCGAAAACCATGCCCACGTTCCTATCCGCATCGCCATTTTGCTGCACTGACTTTTCTGAATGCCGGGACCGAATTAGTTAACCTGCCTCCCGTGTGGCTCCGGAGGGGCGGGGCATAAGGTTTATCGCGAGTTCCGCACGAGCCGAAGGCCACTTAATGTGGCCTTCGTGCGAGCAGGACTGCCCGAGCAGGAAACCTTATGCCCCGCCCCTCCAGAGCCACACGGGAGCCACCGCTAAGTTATCCCCCGGCATTCAGAAAATCTAAGTGCCAAAAAATAAGATTTTTTGACTCCGTGTTGTATAACCCGCCATTCGTGGGTACCATTCAACGCGTACGCAAACAAAAAGGGTTAATTCGCGCGGTATAACCGCGCGGCCCAAAAAGGAGGAGACAAGCATGTCGTCTTTGAAGCCGCTTGCAGATCGTGTTCTGGTCAAGCCCGACGAGGCCGAGCAGAAGACCGCTTCTGGTCTGTACATCGCCAGCAACGCCCAGGAGAAGCCGCAGCGCGGCACCATCGTTGCCGTTGGCGCCGGCAAGGTCAACGACAAGGGTGAGCGCATCCCCATGGACGTCAAGGTCGGTGACGTTGTCATCTACGGTAAGTTCGGTGGCAACGAGGTCAAGGTCGACGGCGAGAAGTATCTGCTGATGCGCGCCGACGACATCTACGCTGTTGTCGAGGCCTAGTCTCGTCAGAATCTCTGATTCGTCTTTGAACGCGCCCGCCGCATAGGACTCGGAAGCGGCGACGCGAGTCACGTTTCTTTTGGAGGATTACCTACCATGGCAAAGAACATTACGTTCAACACCGATGCCCGCGCTAAGCTCGCCAAGGGCGTCAACACTCTGGCCGACGCCGTTACCGTCACCATGGGCCCCAAGGGTCGCTACGTTGCGCTGCAGCGCACGTTCGGTGCTCCGACCATCACCAACGACGGCGTTTCCGTCGCCAAGGAGATCGAGCTCGAGGACAACATCGAGAACATGGGCGCTCAGCTGGTGAAGGAGGTTGCCACCAAGACCAACGACACCGTGGGTGACGGCACCACCACCGCAACCCTGCTCGCTCAGGCCATCGTCAACGACGGTCTGCGCAACGTTGCTGCTGGCGCTAACCCGCTGGCCATCCGTCGCGGCATCGACAAGGCCGTCAACGCCGCCGTCGCCGAGATGAAGAAGCAGGCCAAGCCGGTCGAGACCAAGGAGCAGATCGCTTCCGTCGGTACCATCTCTGCCGGTGACCCCGAGGTCGGCGAGAAGATCGCCGAGGCCATGGAGGTCGTGGGCAAGGACGGCGTCATCACCGTCGAGGATTCCCAGACGTTCGACATCACCATCGACACCGTCGAGGGCATGCAGTTCGACAAGGGCTATGTCTCCGCTTACTTCGTCACGGATAACGATCGCATGGAGGCCGTGATGAAGGATCCGTACATCCTCATCACCGACCAGAAGATTTCCAGCGTTCAGGACATCATGCCCGTTCTCGAGGCTGTCCAGCGCGCTGGCCGTGGCCTGCTCATCATCGCTGAGGACATCGACGGCGAGGCTCTGCCTACCCTGGTCCTCAACAAGATCCGTGGCGCCCTCAACGTCTGCGCCGTCAAGGCTCCGGGCTACGGCGATCGCCGCAAGCGCATCCTCGAGGACATCGCCGTCCTCACCGGTGGCCAGGCTGCCCTGGACGAGCTGGGCGTGAAGGTCGCTGACATCACCGCCGATATGCTCGGTACCGCTAAGTCCGTCACCATCTCCAAGGACAACACCGTCGTCGTCGGCGGCGCTGGCTCCAAGGAGGCCATCGACGCTCGTATCGCTCAGATCAAGGGTGAGATGGAGAACACCACCTCTGACTTCGACCGTGAGAAGCTCCAGGAGCGCCTGGCCAAGCTCTCCGGTGGCGTTGCCGTCATCAAGGTCGGCGCTGCTACCGAGTCCGAGCTCAAGGAGATCAAGCATCGCGTCGAGGACGCCCTGCAGGCTACCCGCGCTGCTGTCGAGGAGGGCATTGTCGCCGGTGGCGGCGTCGCCTTCATGGACGCTGCTCCTGCGCTCGATGCTGTCGAGATCGACGACCCCGAGGAGAAGATCGGCGTCGACATCGTCAAGAAGGCTCTGACCGCTCCGGTCGCTACCATCGCCAAGAACGCTGGTTTTGAGGGCGCTGTCGTGGTCGACAAGGTTGCCGAGCTGCCCGCCGGCCAGGGTCTCAACTCTGCCAACGGCGAGTGGGGCGACATGATCGAGATGGGCGTCCTCGACCCCGTCAAGGTCAGCCGCGTCACCCTTCAGAACGCTGCTTCTGTCGCCAGCCTGATCCTCATCACCGAGGCTACCGTCTCCGATGTGCCCAAGAACACTCAGCTTGAGGACGCTATCGCTGCTGCTACCGCTGGTCAGCAGGGCGGCGGTATGTACTAAGGCCGACAAGGTCTAGAACTCCCACCGGGAATCCGGGGGCGTGACGGGGTTTCTCTCCGGAACGTCCTCGGATAGATTAGGACCCCTTGTCCTGCTCCTTTGGAGCCGCGGACAAGGGGTCCTTTTTGTGCCGATGTCTTTATTTAATGAGGCGCTTTCCGCTTTGTTTGAATGGTGATGAAAGAGGAAGGGCGCCAAGGAATCAGAGCAGCCCTTTTGCTCGCTCGTTATAGATTTTATTGAGCTCCGATTGTACGTACTCTTCTTTGAGCTTAGCAATGAAACGCGCGTCCGAGAACAGTCGGTAGACGAGTATTGCTGCGCCTCCGAGGTCGAGACACTTGGGATTCTCTTTGATTAACGCCCGTATGACGCTGCTTGAAGTTGCGATGGTATCGGACAGGAGGATGATCTTCCTGGTACGTGCTTGGTACAACTCGGTGCAGTAATCAGATCCGTCGTCCTTGAATATAAGCGAGCACCCGTGAAGTGCCGCTATCAACCAGTTGATAAGCGCGGCCATACCTGCCTGCGCGTCGACCTTCAGCACATCGCCGGTGCTGACGTATTTGGTAAGCGCCTCGGTATGTGTTTTGTCGAGGATGAGATTGGCGAATGGGATCTGTATCCCGCAAGGCGTGTACAGGTCTGTGCCGATGTGGATTAGCTGCTTGATTAGAGCGGCCGCGGCGGCATCCGGTTCGCTCACGACGCGTCTTCCCGCCGCAACCAGCATCTCTACAGTCCCAGCGGGCGCCCCAATCCGCGGATTTTTCCCAAAGGCGTCATAGGAGACCGAGTAGGTTGCGGGAATTCGTGCACCAATACCAAAAAAGTTGGCGTCTTTAACGCAGGTGATGCTGTTGGTCATGATGTTAGATGTTCCGAACACGAGACCGAGCACTGGGTCGTGGCCGAGGGTCGCGAACCGGTGGTTTGCGCCCTTGAAGAGTCCGATGTTTTCTCCCTCGTAGCGTGTCGCGTCGTAGGGCACTCCACGTGAATTAAGAATATGATGTTTTGAGGCGAACAGATGGTTCGATTCCCGTGGCATCCTGTCATCGAAACCAGAGAAGACACGGCTTTGGAAGTCGTGCAGAGCGTGTTCTTTTACGTTGCCCGCTCCGGCACGCTCGACCTCCGTCAGTGAGTTGATGATAAGAATGCGGGCGACTTGAAGCATGGTTGCGGCGATGACGAAGGCCGCGTCAGCATCCTGCAGTCGCGTCCGCTCCTTGAACTCCCGGTCGATGCGCTGAAGGTTCTCGCCGTACTCGCGGACGGACTTTTCGACTGCCTGTTCGGCCCTGCTCTCGTCAACGGCCATGCATGCTACCCTCGCCGCCATATAGTCGGCAAAGAGCCTGCAGGCATGCTCCTCTTCTTCTGTCACCTGGCCGTCCGCCGCCGCGGCGACTTGCAACTGCTCGGCTATGGAGTCCAACGACACGATGCTAACGTTGTCCAAGCAGTCCTTGACTTGGTCGAAGGACAAACCCTTGTCATCAGCGATGACCTGCACCTTTGTCTTGACGTTATTTGGGAGTCCGCCGTCCAGCTTGAGGTAATCGAGACCCTCCTCGAGCCACTTCTGCTCCTCTTGGGAGAAGTCACCGTCGCAGCGCATCAGGAAGCAGAGCGTTGCCACATATGCGTAGATGAAATTGTGTCGCTTCTCTCCCGCAAGGTAGGCGCCCTGCTTGATTCCGTCACGGAAACCCTTGATGCGTGCCCTGCGGAGTCGCGCGGAGAATGAGTTCTCCTTGATGGCATTGATCCCGCCCTCCACGGTCGACGCCGCGTCGGACGCAAGGGACGATGCTCCTTGGGCCAGATCTACGGCGGCACCGATGGCAATTCCGCCTACCGCGTTCGCGGCCCCTGTAATCGTTTTGCCTGCATCGGACGACGCAATTTGCTCGCCGGCACTCGACATACCTTCCGCAACCGAGCACATGGCGCTGCCGATGGCCTCGGATGCCGAGGTGGCCGTATCGACGATAACGTTTCCCGCGCCCTCAGCTGCATTCGTGGCGCCTTTGGCGGCGGACTCGATGGCCGCCGATGCGTCTTTTGCCATCTCACCGGCGGCTTGGGCGGCTTGGGACAGAGCTTTCCCGAGATCAAGTTTTACTGCCAATTTGTTCTCCTGACATACGCGGGTTGCGCAGTGACCTCCTTCATACTACTGCGCGGTGCGGAGCATTGGGTGCGTCGGTGGATTGATGATTGCGGAAAACGGGGCGCATCTCCATTCCGTTTCCGTTTTCCGGTTTCCGTTTTCCCGCCACAAATTACCCTTGGCATACTTGCGTGAACGATTGCTCGTGCTACACTTGCAATTGCTGTTTCAGGGCGGGGTGGAATTCCCCACTGGCGGTAAATCGGGCGGTGCCAAAGGGGTGCCGTGGCGCAGGCGAGGCGTCTGCGACCGAGCCGATGAGTCCGCGACCCGTGCGTGTGTTGGTTCGCATGCCGGCTGAACTGGTGAGATCCCAGTACCAACGGTTAGAGTCCGGATGGAAGAGGCAGGTGATCTTATGTCTGAACAGTCGCAGCATATCCATTTTGAGAACACGAATAGGTGGAGCACCAAACAGCTCGTTACCATGGCGTTGATGTGCGCCTTGGGAGCGCTGTTTATGTATGTGCAGCTGCCCATCCTCCCCTCGGCGCCGTTTTTGACGTATGACCCGTCGCTGGTGCCGGCGATGGTGTGCGGGTTTGCGTATGGTCCCGGCGCCGGTACCGCTGTTGCCGCTATGGCTATCGTTATCCATGCGCTCACCACGGGTGACTGGGTCGGCGCGCTTATGAACTTGGTTGCCACGCTGGGCTATATTCTGCCCGCGGCTATCGTTTACCAGAAGATGCACACCTATAAGGGTGCCGTGATTGGCCTGGTGCTCGGCGTCATTGCCGCTACGGCGCTGTCTATGGTCGCAAACCTTACTATTGGCGTTTGGTTCTGGTATGGCTCGGTCGATGTGATCGCCCCGCTCATGATTCCTGCCGTGCTGCCGTTCAACCTTATCAAGACCGTGCTTAACTCGGTGTTGACACTGGCGGTGTATAAAGCGGTCTCCAACCTCATCACGCCTAAA
>DBFAZJ010000012.1:0-12929 GCA_048244295.1 Collinsella sp. | reverse complement strand
AGGTCTTGTCTCCACTCGTTACCTGCGGTGTGGCCGTCAGCGAGCCGGTGCCATCGTCCGCGACCGTCACCTTGTAGATGAGCGCATGGGTGTCGTAGACCATGCCCGGCTCCGTGCCCGGCTTCTCCGCGATGGTGTAGGCGAAGTCCTTGCTCGCGGCGCCGTCCAAGTCGGAGAGCTCGAAGTCGCGCGTGAACTTCACCGTGCCATCGGCCTTGTTCGTCGTGGTGTCGAGCACCTTGCCGTCGGCGTCCTTCAGCTCGAACGTGTACTCGCCGCCCTTGAGCTTGGTATCGTGCGTGAAGCCCGGCGCGACCGCAACGACCTTGGTCGCCGTCAGCTCCGCGGAGCCCTTTGCGGTATAGGTGTTCTTGAAGGTGGGGGCATCCGTCTTGCCGTCGTCGTAGGTGACGCTCGCCTCCAGCTTGCCGGCGTTGTCCACGACCGTCACCACGGCATGGTGCACCGTAGCGTCGTAGGTCACGTGGGACAGGTCGCCCTTCTGTTCCGCGACGGTGTATTTGTACTCGCCGGCCTTGGTGTAGCCGATGGCCGGGAAGGTGACGGTGCCGTCCTCGCCGTTCTCAGCGGTCTGGATGGGTTGCTTGCCCTTCAGCTGCTCAGCCGTCAGATCGCCCTTGTACAGGTCGAAGGTGAACTCGCCGCCCTTGAGCGCAGCCGACGTGCTGTCGGACTTCACGTAGGTCTTCTTCGCCGTGAGCGCCACCGAGGTCTCGGCGGGCTGGTACGTGTTCTCGAAGGTCGGGGCATCGTTCTTGCCGTCGTAAGTGACGGTCGCCTTCGCCTTGCCACCCTCCGCCTTCACCGAGACGTGGACCTTCACCTCCTTGTTGTCGTAGGTGATAGTCGGATCGGCACCGACGTTCTCCTCCTTGAGTATGTAGTCGTACTCGCCGATGGTCAGACCGGTGAGAGCAAGATTAATCTTGCCATCCTTGTCATTCTGGACGGTCTTGACGGAATTACCCGTGGACGCGTCGCCTTGGTACAGGCCGAAGTTGAACGCGCCTTCCGTCAGGTCCTTGCCCTTGAGGGTCTTCGTTGCCTCGATGGTTGCATCGGCCGTCGGCTTCGCGTTGGTGAAGACCGGAACGCCGGCCTCGCCGTCGTAGGTGGCGACCGCCTTCAGCGTACCGTTCTTGTTATCAGTGACCCTAACGTGCACGTTCACCGTCTTGCCGTCGTACACGACGGTCGAGTCGTTGCCGGCAACCTCCTTGATGGTGTAGTCGTGATCGCCCGGAGTGTCGTAGCCGATTGCCTGGAAGGTAATGTTGCCGTCCTTGTCATTCGTGACGGTCTCAATGGGCGTGCCTTCCGCCTTGTCACCCTGGTACAGAGCGAACGAGAAGTCGTTCCCCGCGAGCGCACCGCCCCTAAAGCGTTTCTTCGCCGCCAAGGTCACGGAACCCTTCGCAGCATAGCTGTTGGTGAAGGTGGCGAGGTTCACCTTGCCGTTCTTGACCTCAAGCGTCTCGCTCTTGTCATCGCCGTCCTTTTCCACCGCCACGCCTGTGACAGTCAGCTTGGCATTCTTGTCCTCAACCTTCACCGTGACGGTGTAGGTGGAATCGTCCATCGTCCAACCGGCGTTCTGCACACCAGTCGTATTAGGATCGTCATCTTCCCCGTGGGCCTCGGTGAGCGTAAACGTGTAGTCGCCTGCCTTGTTGAATTGCATGCCGGAGAAGCTGAGGGGCTGACCGTCCTTGCTGGTGATCTTCCCCTCCGTGGTCTTGGACTCCGAGGATGTGTCGCCCTTCAGGCCGTCAGCCTTCAGATCGCCGGCGGCAATCTTATCCTTCGTCTCCGACGTGGCAGTCAGCGTGAACGAGAACTTCTTGTCCGTGCTCTCGGTGCCGGAAATCTTCTTCGTTACCTGCGGGGTCAGCTCGTCGCTGGCGACCGTCTTGTAGCTGTTCTCGAACGGAATAGTCGCCGTGTTGTCCTCGAGCGAGGCGCCGGGGGCAAACTTACGGTAATCGACCCTCTTGCCATCACTGTTCAGAACCGTCGTCTCGACTTTCAGTGTGCCGTCGCCGTTGTCGGACACTGCGATCTCGACGGTATAGACCGTCTTGTCGTAGGTGTAGCCGGCGGGAACGGGCTTCGGCACGTTCTCTTCCACCCTGTATTGGTAGACGTTGGCGCGGCATTCATTGCTCACGTCGTCGTGTGTGAACTGCAAGCCCTTCGGCAGCAAGCTCACGGTCTTGGTGTCCCCGAGCTTCATCTCGGGAATCTTGAAGGTCTCCGCCCCGCCCGTGATGTCGAGCTTCTTCGCCGCGGCGTCGGCGGAGGTCAGGATGAACTTCGTGCCATCCTGACCCTCGGCCTGATAGTCCTCGGGCGTCACCGTAAAGCTGAATGTGCTGCTCGCATCACCGGTGCCGGTGAATTTCTTCTCAATCTGTAGACCGGCCTTCGCACCGTACTCAATCGTCTCGACCTTGTACTCGTTCTTGAACGGGACGATAGGCGTAGCGGGCTTCGCACCGCGACTCGAGACCGTCTGCACGTAGTTGGTCGTGGTATTAAGGCCCTTAATCGCCTCGGCCGTCAGCGCATCAACATTGTCGCCCACGCCAACGAGCGCCGTCACGTCCGGGCCCTTCACGATGGTCGTCTTGGTGTAGAGCTGGCCTTTGTTGTCCGGATTCGGCTTCACCGCGATGAGCACGAAGGCGTCACCGGGGTACTCGGTGTCATACGTGTATCCATCAGCGTTGGCGCCATGCACCTCAGACACCTTGTACACGTACATCTTGTTGTAGCTCAGCTGCGTGAAGTTCATCTTCAGCTTACCGGACATCGTGGCGGTCTGCGTATCGTCACCGTCATCCTTGCCCACGGTATTCGTAAACGACTTATCGGAATCAACCGGCTCCGGGGCCTTCGTGCCGTTATACGTCATCGCCTCGATGGTGAACGGGAACCTGCCATTCTCCAGCGGGGTACCAACCAGAGTCTTGGTCACATCGATGCCCGCGTAGGTACCGGAGGCCGCATAGGTGTTGGTAAACGCGGCAGCACCCGTCACCTGCCGGTCGGCATCCGTCGTCGCCTGCTTGTTGTCGTACGCAACCGACGCGGTCAGCTTACCGGTATGCGTGCCGTTCTCGATATCGGTCACTGTGTACGTCACTGTGGACGTATGGTCGTCATAGCTGATGCCGGTCTTGTCCGCGTCGGTCGGCCTCGTCTCGTTCACTTTGAACGTATACACGCCCGGCCTGGTAAACACAAGGTCGCCCGTGCCGAACGGGGTGGTGCGCATCGCGTCGCCGGGACCTGCGATCTCGACCTTAGTCGTCAAATCGCCAGTCTCATCGGAGTCGGCAGCCTTCTTCTGAGTAACGACCTTGTTTTTAACCGCTTTCATCGTGGCGTCATCCGCTGGCGTCAGCGTGAAATCGAACTTGTCATCCTGCTCCCACGCACGCCCAGCCAGCGTCTTCTGCACAGTAACCGGTGCCGACATCGTCTGGGCCACCGTGTAGGTGTTCTTGAACGGGATATATCCACCCGTGTCCGTCAGCTGCGTGCCGTCGGCCTTCCAATACGTGGCCGTGGAGGACAATTGGCCCTTGTCGTCGAGCGTGTTTTGCACCATCGCGTAGTACACGGTGGTGTCGTACGTCATGCCGCCCGTTGTCGAAGCATCGGAACCAGCTTGCTCCGTCACCTGGTACACGTAGGTGGTGTTCTGGTCGGCAGCGGTGAACGTGATCTGCGGGAAAGCCGCAATGCCGCCGCCATCGTTCTCCGCGGTCGTCACGCCGTCGGCGGGCATCGGCGCGTCGTTCGCACTGACCGTGTAGCTCAGGTCATTGAACTTGATGGGGGCAGCCCCCACCGCGCTGTTGGCCAGGCCGCCCAGCGCCTTCAGCTCGAAGGTGAACTTGCCCGCGGCAAGCGGGTTGTCGCCCGACTCGTCGGTATACGACTTCTGCGCGTTAAATGAGATTGTCTTGGTGTCGGTGCTGAACTTGTTGGTGAACACCGCGACCTTGTTATCGACTGGCACGGCCGGGTCGTGGTGGGCGCCATCATCGTCGCCGTTGCGAGCCATAGTGACAACCGGCTCGGACAGCGTACCCCTGCCCGTGTCGTCCACCTGCACCGTCACCGTGTACCCGGCGCTCGAGTAGCCGAAGCCGGGCAGCCAGGACGAGTCATGCTCGTCGGGCGTCCGCTCGGCCACCGTATAGGTGTACGTGCCGGGCTTCTTGTACGTAATCTGGCCGAAGTCGAACTCATCACCATTGTTGACGGTCTTGACCACCTGGACGTATCCGGGCACGCCGGATACGTCCTTGTAGCCCCCGGGCATGGGCGTGCCCTTGGCAGCGCGCAGATAGATGTCGAAGCTGTCGGCCTTAGTCCACTTGCGGCCTTGAAGCACCTTCTGCGCCCGAATGCCGGTGAGCGTCACCGAAGACTTCACGCTGTAGCTGTTGGTGAACACCAGCTTGTTGTCTTCGGCCAGCGTGCCGTCGGTATTTTGGTTCGCGATCTTACCGGTGATGATACCATCGCCTGCGCCGGTCAGATTCTTGTCACCCTGCTTGCGGCCGGTCAGCTTATAGCCCGCGGGCATCTCGTCTGCGCCGGTCAGCTCCTGCACCGTGTACTCGTCGCCCTCGCCAAGTCCGTACACGCGAATCGTCTCGTCGGCCTTGATGGTTTGCGAATAGCCATTTGTCAGGTCGAACACGTTGCCGACCTGCTTCTCATCGACGGTACCCGCCTTCTCGAACACCGCAGCCTTGTACGTCTTCCCCTTTGGCACGGTGAACTTAAAGGTAAATCCCGCGTCCTTATTGCCCGTCAGGCCATCGGGCACCACGACCTTCTTCGTCACCTCGAGGCTCGCCTCGCGTTCGTTCGCCACGCGCACACAGGTGGCACCCGTGAACAGGGCATTCAGGTTCATGCCGCCCAGATTGGCACGGGCACCTTTCGACGTGGTCCCCTTGGGTCGCTCGTCCTGGGTGATACCCATACGTATCCAGCCCGTCTCGGTCTCCAGGCGGTAGGGTTTGCCCTCCTCGGTGGGCCCATACTGGTACATGCGTCCGTTAGCGCCGTACTTGAGGCGCACTGTGTCGTCTGCACCCACGGGTTCGACATCGGTCCACGTCAGGTTGCCGTTATCATTGGTCTCGCCATTCGAGGTCTGCCGCGTACCTTTGATCCACGTAAGCGTGTTGTCGATGTCGCCCTCTGCGCCAAACTGGCCCAGACTCTTCATGAGCGCGCCCGGGCCCACGAACGTCGAAACGCCGTCATCGTCCGTACCAGCATCGGCATGGACGCCGTAATCGTCCACAATCACCTTGGTGAGCGTGTCGTTAAGCAGGAAGCCCTTGGGAGCCGAGACCTCCTTTAGGAAGTAGGTCCCCTTCTCGAGCGGCCTGTTACCGTCGCTCGTATTCGGGAATATGCCCGCACCTTCGAGCGGAACCGGATTGCCGACCGACCCCGTCGTCAGGGTGTCATAGGGGGTCTGCTCGCCAGCGAGCATGACCTTGCCGTTCGCGTCCGTAGTCACCTGTTTGGACTTGTACAAGCCGAACTTCGCACCGTCTACGGGGTTGCCCTCGGTATCGGTCTTCTGCACGAACAGGCGGTTCTGGATGTTCGTGACGAGCAGGCGCGTGGCGAACTGCCGCTTGAAGTTCGTGCTGCCTGCAATGTCGTCGCTGTACACGTGGACGGTGTTCCAAGACGTCGCGTCGCCGATCGAGGGCGCCGTTGTGTGGTAGATGGCCACCGTGTACTCGGCATCCTTGCGGGCATCACCGCTCAGCAGGTAGTAGTACTTGAAGATGTCACCGGGCAGATTTTGAATCTCTACCTGGTACTGGCCGCTCGTGTTGAGCGTGAAGGCGTGCAGGTCCTTCTTCGCCGCCTCGATAGCGCCGGCCTTGCTCGGCTTCTCGGCGAGGGTGTACCCCATTCCCGTCGATGGGTCGCCCGACACGGCGTACCAATTGTTCTGATCTTTGATATCTGCGTTTGCGCTTTTATCGCGCTTGAGCACCACAGCGAACAGTATGCCGGAGTCCAGCCTGACGGCGTCGTTGGACTTCGTCAGGTCATCATTCGCCTTGTACACGATCGACGGCGCGGTGATGGTCTCCTTCGCGGCGGCGAACGCACCGGTCTTCCACACGACGCTGTCCGCGTCCATACCGCCGCGGTTGATGATGACGCCGCCCGCGTCCTTCTTGTCGCTTGCGGGCACGTACTCGAGCTGCATGTTACCGTCCGTTGCCGTGAGGCTCGAGCGGTAACCGTTGGGCGCTTTTGTTTCCTTCAGGAGGTAGTGCTGGTAATAATACTCTTTATAAAGGTCATCGAAGTTGATAACGCCGTTGTCCACGTCATTTGTGAGCGTCAGTTGTCCATTCGCGTTCGTGGTGCCGGAGCCAAGTAGGTTATTTTGATTAGCGGTCGTGTCAGTGAAGTTCTCGTCTGTCTTGTACAGCGCGAACTGAGCACCCTCCACCGGACCGCCATCCTGGTCGAACTTGATGATGTCGGACTCGGGCACCGTCACGAGGTTGAACTTGAGCTCCATGTTGGAGTCGGTGGCGCCGCGCTCCAGGTAGAAGAACTTGAGGGTGTGGTTGGTGCCGTCTTTGAAGGTGTTGCCGTCGAAGCCCGAAGTGCCCTTTTTCGCCGCCTGGTACTTGCTCAGCAGCGTGCCGTCGCTTTTGTCGTTCACCTTAATCTCGCCCGTATGAAAGTTGATACTCAGACTCGCACGGCTGTGAATACCGCCGATATCACCCACGAGGACATCATCGATGAACACCCAGACGTCATCATCGCCGGCGAACTCGAAGGTCATGTCCTTCTTCTTATCGTTCGTCAGGCCGCCGTTGGGCTGCACGAATCGCGTGGACATTGAGAGGCCGAAGTGGTGGTTGACGTGGTTACCGGCGTTGTCCGCCGTGATGCCATTTTGGACGAGCCGGTCGCTTTCCTCCTTGAACACCTTGTCTGCCGCATCGAACGGGAAGAACTGACCCCGATGGGACGAATCGCCCACTTTGTCAATGCCCCAGGTGTCATAGACGTCGAAGGCATTCTTGTCAGCGCTGTAGGCTGCGTAGTTTTCGGAGCTGTCATAGACGTAGTAGCCGTCCTGAACCTTGAGGAGGCCCGTCACGCCAAAATGGGACGTCTTGCCGGTCTGGGCAGAGGAATCGAACAGATAGCGGAGGGAGTCGCCGCCATAGGTACCGGAAAGCTGCGGGTAGCCGTCTGAAAGCGTGTTGCTGACAATGCCGGGCTGCGGGTTCGTGTTGCCCGTCCAATGGTTGAGCGGTGCATCACCCTTGCCATCGTTAAACTGGAACCGGTGGCTTGCGTTGATGCCGCCGTTGCCGGAAACCGACAGATGGTTATCCGGATTCACCCAGTAATCAAACAGGTTAATTGTTGTCCCCGAAGGCGAAGTCGTCGGAACCGTGTGGTCGGAGATCGCCGCCTCGGCACGGGTCGGCAGGAAGAAACTCGCCGTCAGCGCGACGGCGAGGGCCAAAACAATCACATATGGCGAGACCGGGCGCAGCCCACGACGACGGCCATAAGACATGACGGACCACCGCTCGCGCGGCCGGTGTTCACCAGGAAGTTCCCTGCTTAGACACCCCCCCCCGGTAGCATTATTCACGAGTCGAGACGTCGTCTCTCTGAGCTCCTGCATAATTTCCTCCCCAGTCACACGGCGACCTGCCCGGGTGCCCCCCGGGGGCCGAGGCAGTCTGGCACATGCCCGCAGTCGTTCAAGGAATACCAACCCCAGCATATGTCTCTTAAGATATCTTAGTCTTATTCTATGACAGTTTTTGTCTCATTACCGATGAAATCGGCTCAGTCCCTTTGTCGCATGCTAGAGCGTGTGGAGCAGGGCGATGAGGAAGCGCACGCCCTGGAGGTAGGCGCGGCGGGTGATGCGCTCGTTGGTGCCGTGGACGCCGCGGTCGCACTCGTCATCGTCGACCACAAAGGCCGAGAAGCGAATGCACTCGGAGCAAATGCGCTGGTAGTTGGCAGCGTCGGTCGCGCCGATCACGGTCGAGGGGACAATCGCCAACGGCTCGGATGATCCGTTTTCCTCAGTCCCCTTTGGATCACGGAAATAGCGGGCGGCGATGGCGCGAACGGCCTCGAGCCCCGGACCGCCCACGCGCGGGGACGGCGAGGGCTCGGAGCTGCCGGGGCCCAGCTCGACCTCGACTCGGCCGGCGAGCCCAGCGGTGGCAACGGCCTCGCGGCAGCAGGCCACGACATCGGCCACGCTCGTACCCTCGAGCATGCGGAAGTTGATATTGGCCCACATATCTTGCGGCATTACGTTGGCACCGGTACTGCCGCCTTCGATTTGCGTGGGCGCACAGGTGGTGGTCACAAGCGGGTACAGCTTTTTGCTGGCGAGGCAGTCGCGCACGATGGCATCCTTGCTGGCAGCAATCTCGTCTGCGGTATAAAGCCCCAGCTCGACGAGCTGCGCGGCAAGCAGATCGGTCACACGCGCCGGCCACTCGATATCGCAAATCGCGGCAATAGCGCGGCTGAGCACTTCGAGCGACGTGCCACCGTAAGGGTTGGAAGAATGCCCGCCCTCGCTCTTCGTCCTGAGCACGATATCGGCATAGCCCTTCTCGGCAAGATCGGCATGCATAAGCCAACCCTCGCCTGCGCCGTACTCGGCAGCCTCAACGATACGATAGTCACCCTCGTCGATCAGGTACTCAAGCTCAACGCCGCGCTCCTCGAGCACGCGGCCAATGGCACCCGCGCCGCACTGCGTGGTCTCCTCATCCTGGCCAAAGGCCAGCAGCAGGGTTCGTTCGTGTTGCCAGCCGTGCGCCAGCGCATACTCAACGGCCTCCAGGATGCCTGCGACCTGGTCTTTCATATCGATGGCGCCGCGACCCCAAATATAGGTGTCGTCCACGTGCCCGCTAAAGGGATTGTGCGTCCAGTCTGTCTCGGTGCCCGGCACCACGGGAACCACGTCCATGTGGCCCATGAGCATGACCGGCTTGAGGGCGGGGTCGATGCCGGCAAGCGTCACGAGCAGCGAATGGTCGATGAGCTCGACCTCGCCCGCCGCAAACACGCGCGGCCAGGCCTGCTGCATATAGGCGCGCAGGTCGGCAAACGCCTGCCAGTCCACCGTCTGGGCATCCATGCTCGAAATCGTCGGAAACGACAGCACGCGGCCCAGGCGCTCGCACGCGCCGACCTCGTCGATATCGGCAAAATCATCCTCGTGCGCAAAGAAGCGCCAAACCTCGGCCATGCCTTCCTCCAAAAACAACGTGGCAAAGAGGCGGTCCCTTTGCCACGTTCGCTTGCATTATTTGTCGTTGAGATAACGCGAGAGGAACTCGCGGGTGCGCTGGTGCTTAGGATTGCCAAAGAGCTCAGCCGGCGCTGCGTCCTCGAGCACCACGCCCTGGTCCATAAAGACCACGCGGTCGGACACGGTACGCGCGAAGGCCATCTCGTGGGTAACGACGACCATGGTCATGCCGTCGGCGGCGAGCTTGCGCATAACGTCGAGCACCTCGCCCACGATCTCGGGATCGAGCGCAGAGGTAGGCTCGTCAAACAGCATGATCTGCGGGTTCATGCACAGGGCGCGGGCGATGGCAACGCGCTGCTTTTGGCCACCGGACAGGCGACCAACCGCGGCATGGGCGAATTTTTCGAGTCCCACGCTCGCCAGATGCTCCATCGCGACCTGTTCGGCCTGATCTTTGCCCATCTTTTTGAGCGTGACGGGCGCGAGCGTGCAGTTGTCGAGCACATCCATGTTGTTGAACAGGTTAAAGCCCTGGAACACCATGCCGATGTCCTCGCGCAGCTTGTTGATGTTGCAGCGCTCGGCCGTGAGGTCCTGGCCGTGGAACCAGATGTGGCCCGCGTCCGGGGTCTCGAGCAGGTTGAGGCAGCGCAGGAAGGTCGACTTGCCCGAACCCGAGGCGCCGATGATGGTGACGACCTCGCCGGGATTGACGGACAGGTCGATGCCCTTGAGTACCTCGAGCGAGCCGAAGCTCTTGCGCAGGCCCTCGACGCGGATGAGCGGCTCATTGGTCTGTGCGGCGGCCGCAACGCCGGTAATGGCGGTATCTGCCATGATGATTCTCCTCGTCTTGAGCCTAGTTGGAGCTGGGCAGCGTGACCGGAGCCTCGGCGCCGAGCTTTTTGCCAAAGGCCTCGAGCAGGCGGCTCGCCACGAGCGTCAGGATCAGGTAGACCACGAGCGCCACGCAGTAGACCTCCATCTGGCGATAGTACACACCGGCGACGGTGGTGGTGGCGTACATGAGGTCGAACACGCCGATAACCGAGAGCACCGACGAATCCTTGATGTTGATGATGAGCTCGTTGGTGAGCGCCGGGATCGCGTTTTTAATGCCCTGGGGGAACACGACTTTGCGCATGGCTTGCCACTGCGACAGGCCCAGCGAGCGTGCTGCCTCGGCCTGGCCGGGATCGATGGACTCGATGCCGCCGCGCAGGACCTCCATCATGTAGGCGGTGGAGTTGAGCGAGATGGTGACGAGGCCGGCGGTGAAGGTGCTCCAAATCTGGTTGGCCTGAGCGGTCTCGAAGCCCATGCCGCGCAAAACGGTGAAGCCCGCGTAATAGATGAGCAAGCCCTGGACCATCATGGGCGTGCCGCGCACGATGGTGGAGTAGATGGTCGCAAAGCCGCGGCCGATGCTCTTAAAGAAGCGCACCAGATCGTTATCCACGCGGTCGAAGGTCTGAATACGCAGGAACACAAAGAGCAGCGCCAGGAAGAATGCGATGACGGTGCCGAAGGTCGCGAGCGCGATGGTGATCTCGATGCCGCGGATGAAGAAGTCGCCGCTCTTGTAGGTCATGTAGACCAGACTCGACAAAAAGTCGCTAGGGTTGGAATCCGAGACGATGCTCACCTGCACCAGGTCGATAAACGACATGACGCAGCGGTCCACGAAAAAGATCGCCGCGATGGCGACCACGACGTAGCTGCCCAGGCGCGCGCCGCGACGGAAGCGCTCGGAAGCAAACGGCGACGTTTCGCGACAGTCGTTCCAGTGCATGAGTTTGGTGACCAGCGCCGCCGCCGACACGACGAGCCAGGCCCAAAGGATTGCCCAGAGGCAGTCTTGGAACACGCCCGTAGGCGCCAAGAAGCTCAGCGGCGTGGGATTGCGTTGGCTAAACGCCAGGCCGAGCGCCGCGATAACGCTCGTGCCCAGGTACACATAACGGTGGTCGGCCTTGATAAAGGAGGCCAGACGATTGATGGTTTTCATGCTGCCTCCCTATGCCGGTTGACGGTCGAGGCACGCGTCCCACATTTGGTCGCGCTCCTCTTGGCTAATGCCCTTGAGTGTCTTATCGATGAGCTTAAGCAGTTTGTCCGAGCCCTTGCGGCAGCCAACGTTTGCCGCGACCTCCTGCTTAAAGCCCTCGCCCTCGGCAAAATGGATGGGGACGATACCGGGATTTTGGGCCATATAGCCCTTCTCGTTCTCGGTGTTGTAGGTCACGGCATCGCACGTGCCCTGCAGCAGGTTCGAAAACACCGTGGGAACCGAATCGACCGGGTTCTTGTGCACGACGCCCGGGATCTCGTCGATGACGGTATCGAGCATGGTGTCCTTTTGGCCGAGGACCGTGGCGCCGCTAAAGTCGCTGAGCTTTGTCGCATTTTGGTAGGGCGAGCCCTCTTTTACGAACAGGCCAAAGTAACCGATAAAGTACGGGTCGGAGAAGCCGACCGACTCCTCACGCTCGGGCGTGGCGCTCATACCGGCGATGATGAGGTCGATCTGGCCGTTGTTGAGCGAATCGATAAGGCCCGAGAAGCTCTGCTTGACGGCAACGGGCTCGCCGCCGAGGGCCTTGCAGACGATCTTGGCGATCTGCACGTCGTAGCCATCGGCGTAGGCTCCCTGCACGTTGTCGATGGGAATGGTGTACTCGCTGGCCTCGGAGACCTGCCAGTTATACGGGGCGTAGGCCGCCTCCATGCCGATACGGATCTTGTCCTTGCCGATAACGGAATCGGACAGGTCGTCGCGACCGCCGCCCGTCGTGGGCTGAACTACTTCCAGCGTGGAGGGGCGCTGGCAGCCGGCAAGTGCGCCGGCGACGACGGTAGCACTCGCAGCAAGAGCGCTACCCAAGAAGATACGACGGCTGCATACCGGCTGTGGATGCGCGTCGCGTTGATGGGGAGAATGCATAATCTGCCTTCCCTGTTGAATCGTACGCTAACGACTTAACAGGATACCGCTCAGCGTTACCTCCAGCAGATGCATATATAAGATGCATATATACAAATTAACGAACTGAAAACAATTAGTAGCCGTTGGGGACGTTCTTAAACGACCAGTCAAACAAGAACGTCCCCGATGGCTACACCCGATGACTACTTGACAGAAGCGGCGACATCGATGATCTGACAATGCCAGCGAGCGCCACCCAGAGCGACAATTTGGCATGAAAAAGGCAAGGCATAGATCTTCTGGTCATGCCGTGCCTTTTGAATGACAAATTGTCGCTCTGGGTGGCGCGCAGCGTCGACCGGCCCGCCGTTCGTCAGAACGGCGGAACACCTACAGCAGCGTAACCTCGAAGGTACGCTTGTCGGTGGCGCCGGGAGCCAAGGTGATGGTGTTGACCTTGTGCTCAAAGACGTCGTCCTCGGTGTCCATGGTGGTGTGACCGGTCCAAGGCTCGAGCGCCACAAACGGGGCGTCGTTGGCGGCAGACCACACGCCGATGTACTTAAAGCCCTCAAAGTCGATCTTGACGCCGTGGCCCGACTTGCGGCCGCGCAGCGTGAGCGTGGAGCCCGGGGTATCGGTGAACATGATGGC
>DBFAZJ010000011.1:0-15863 GCA_048244295.1 Collinsella sp. | reverse complement strand
TTGCCGCCACGACCGCCGTCGCCGCCATCGGGGCCGCCCTTGGGAACAAATGCCTCGCGCCTAAACGACATGCATCCGGCTCCGCCGTCGCCGCCGCAAACGTTAATGCGGCTGATATCGGTGAACTGTGACAACAGAATCGCCTCCTACAAAAAAGAAGGAGACCCTTGAATCCTAAAACTCAAGTGCCTCCCACATATGTGCTCTATGAAGGGTGAATTACGCGTTCGCGAGCGGGCGTACGCTGACCCTGTGCTTGATACCCTTGTGGAACTCAACGGTACCGTCGACCAGCGCGAACAGCGTGTCGTCCTTGCCACGGCCAACGTTCTCACCCGGGTGGATGTGCGTGCCGTGCTGACGGACGAGAATCGTGCCCGTGGTTACCGTCTGGCCGGCATAGCGCTTCGTGCCAAGGCGCTGACCGCGGGAGTCACGGCCATTACGGGAGGAACCGAGTCCTTTTTTGTGTGCCATTGTGTATACCTACTCTTTCGTTACGAGTGTAATCTACTCGGCGACGGGAGCCTCGGCAACAGCCTCAGCCTCTGCCTTGACAGCCTTCTTGGCGCGGGAGGTAGCCTGAACCTTCACGATCTTCAGCTTGGTGAGCTGCTGACGGTGACCCTTCAGACGACGATAGCGCTTGCGCTTGTGGAACTTGAAGACCAGCTGCTTCTCGCCCTTGAACTGCTCAACGATCTGAGCGGTAACCTTGGCCTTGGCCAGCTTGTCGGGATCGGTGACGATCTTCTTACCATCGTTGAGGAAGATAACCGGCAGGGTGATCTTGTCGCCCTCATTGCCCTCGATCTTCTCGACGGTGATGACATCGTCGGTGGCGACCTTGTACTGCTTGCCGCCCGTGTTAACGATTGCGTACATGTTTACTTGCCCTTCATGCATCAGTTAGTGCAACAGCCGAATATAGTAGCAGGCGAAAATACCCCCGTCAACGAGTATGTGGAGCAAATCCACAAGTTCGCACAGGTATGGGGCTGACGAGTCGGCCCTCGTCGTCCTCGCATGCTTGATTCTGACGCTCGACATCGTAGGAGCAGATGGTCACGAGGTCTTGCATACCGGTGGAAACAATAGGTGCATCCACGCCCGGGGTCAAGCCCTGCAACAAAACATCAGCAGCAGAAAGCAAAATTTCCGGACGCATGGAGCCCTCGTTGTCGGCATGGGTGTCGAGCATGAGCACCAAATGGTCCGGGCGCTCCCCCGCCGTGAGCTCATAGCCCACGAGCGTGTGATCCAAATCCAAGCGCTTGCTCTTTTTGCCGCGCGCGTAGTCGATGCCGTGGCCCGCGCGCAGCGTGTCGATCGCACGACGCACCTCGTCGGCGCTTTCGGGCGCCTCGGGATCCAAGTGCAGGTCGATGCGATACGACAGGCGCGTGAGCTGCGCCGTCAACGCCGGCGTGCGCACGTCGATGTACGCCGCCTCGATGGGCGCCAGATCGGCCGGAGACGCCGCAGCCAGGCGCCCAAACGCCTCGTCGAGCGCCACGAACTCGGTCATAAACAGGTCATACCACTCGCAGGTCGACGACGTACCCACCGGCAGCGCCGAAGAGAAGCCCACGCGCATGTGCGGAGAGAAGCCCTGCGTGACGGCATAGGGAAGTCCCGCACGGCGCACGATGCGCTCAATGGTATGGATTACTTCGAGATGGCCCAGGTACTTAAGGCGATCGCGCTTGCCATAGCGAACACGAAGCCTAAAGAGCGAGGGGTTGTCGGTCAGGCACTCACTCATGCGCGATCACCCATCAATACATTCTTGGCGTGGAGCGTGGGGCAGATCCCGCAGCCGGTGCACGACGTGCGGGTACAGTCGGGAGTCGTGACGCCCTCGAGCGAGCGACGGTACTCGCGCTCGAGGAAGCCGCGCGTGCAGCCGGGGCTCACGTGCTCCCACGGCAGGCGCCAGTCCAACTCGTAGGGCAGGTGCACGAGCTCATTGAGGTCGATGCCGTTTTTGGCAGCAGCTTCCTTCCAGTTATCGAGCGAGAAATGCTCTACCCAGGCGTCAAAGCGAGAGCCCGAGCGCCAAGCATCGATGATGACGGGCGTCATGTCACGACCGGCGCGGGAAAGCGCGGCCTCGATGAGCGAGGTCTCGGCATCGTGGTAATGCACGCGGACGGCACGGTTGCGAACGCTCGTGATAAGCAACTTCTGGCGACGCTTGACGTCGTCGTAGTCGAGCTGCGGGCACCACTGGAACGGCGTGGCAGCCTTGGGGATAAAGACCGAAACCGAGATGGACACCGAGATCGAGCCGCGACGAGCCTTGGGCACCACGGAACGACCGAGCTCCAGCACGTGATCGGCCAGATTGGCGATGGCCACGATGTCCTCATCGCGCTCGCCGGGAAGGCCCATCATAAAGTAGAGCTTCATGCGGTTCCAGCCGGCCTCGAAGGCCGCCTTGGCCGCACGGTCCAGGTCCTCCTCGGTCACGTTCTTGTTAATGATGTCGCGCATGCGCTGGCTACCGGCCTCGGGCGCGAACGTCAGGCCGCCCTTCTTTTCGCCGGCGACCGACTCGGCCATATCCACGCCAAACGAATCCAGGCGCTGCGACGGAATAGACACGCGTATACCCGTATCCTCCAGGCGACGGTTGAGCCTGCCGAGCACGTCGCGAATGCAGGAGTGGTCGGTCGTGGAAAGCGAGGTCAGCGACACCTCGTCATAGCCGGTCTTTTCCAGACCCTGAATCACCGACGAGACGATCTGGTCGGCCGAGCGCTCGCGCACCGGGCGATACGTCATGCCGGCCTGGCAAAAACGACAGCCGCGGGCGCAGCCGCGCAGGATCTCGATAGACAGGCGGTCGTGGACGAGCTGTGCATAGGGCACGCACGACTGCGACAGCGGATTCGTGGCGCCGAAATCCTCGACGACGCGCTTGTAGACCACGGTCGGCGCATCCTTGCCCTCACGCGGCACGGTGTAGCCATGCGGCGAGCAAGGCTCGTCGTGACGAACCTCATAGAGTGACGGCACGTAGTTGCCGGCAATAGATGCAAGCTGCTCGACAATCTGCGCGCGCGGGACTCCTTCGTCACGCAGGCGGCGATGCAGCTGGCAGGTCTCGAGCAGCGATTCCTCGCCCTCACCGATGAGGATAACATCGAAGAAGGCCGCGTACGGCTCGGGGTTGTACACCGAGGGGCCGCCGGCGATGATAATGGGGTCGTCCTCGGTGCGGTCGGCCGCTAACAGCGGAATGCCAGCGAGGTCGAGTGCCTCGAGAAAGTTCGTCACCGCCATCTCGTGCGGCACATGCAGGCCGACGATATCGAACGAAGCGACCGGCGCTGCACCCTCGAGCGAGAGCAGCGGAATGCCTGCCTCGCGCATGGCGTCACCCATATCGGGCCACGGCACATAGCCGCGCTCGCAGGAGATGCCCTCGGCCTGGTTAAGGATGTTGTAGAGGATGGCGATACCCTGGTTGGGCAGACCGACCTCGTACACATCCGGGTAGATCAGGCAGCAACGGTAGTCGGCATCGGCCTTGGAAAGCGTGCCCCACTCGTGATCGATATAGCGGCTCGGCTTCTCGACCTTGGCGAGCAACGGCTCAATTAAATGAAAACAGTCTTGGTATGCAACGCGCAACGGAAAACCCCTAAGCAGCGAGATCGGATGCGTCTTGGTAGGACGCCATAGGACGGGTAGCGCCCGCGACCGTGGTCACCAGATTGCGAACGCGGGAGAACGTGGCAGCGACCACCTCGTTGGCACGGCCGTAGTCAACATCGCGCTCGTAGAGCGAAACGAGCGCACGGCCCATGCCATAGGTGCCCGCGGCGGCAGTGAGCGCCTTGACGGCAAACCCAATATGCGGCGTCTGCTTGACGAGCGCGCGGGTGACCGCGCGGATCACAAGACCGCCGGCAAGCACGCCGGCGACCTCGTAGCCGCGCTCAGGCTTAATGCCGCGTCCAAAGACGGCAGCGAGCTCAAAGAGCATGCCCACCTGCGCCAGCGCCATAACGGGATAATCGGCGCCCGGCAAAAACACCAGCGCACCGGTCGCCATATTGGTGAGCGCACACGAGGTGATAATACGATTGGCCGCCGCGATGCGCATGAAGGCAAAGTTCGCCGCAAAAGCCGTTTCCTTGTCGGTGCGATCGAGAATCCAGCGGGCAAGCGTCTCGAGCAGATACGTCTTATCGGTTGCCGCCACCACGCCGAGCATGGGCGTGGACTCCTCGATAAACGGCACCTCCACAGCAGACTCGGCAAGCACGCACACGGGCGCGCCGGCGATCACGAGCTCCTGCACGGCACTCTCCAAGCGGTCGGAACCACACGAGAGCACCAGCACCACATCGGTATCGGTCTTTGGAGCTATTCGCTCCTCCCCCAGACGCTCGACGCGCACAATGCCCGAGGTCGTCTGCGGCACAAAGGCGTCACGCACCGTCTCGGCCAGAAAGCGCGAGGCGGACGAATCCAGATAGACCGAAACGCGCACCGGCGTATCGGAATCCTTCTTAACGGACGCGCCCATCTTAAAAGCGCGGGTCAGTTTATCTACGGGAATTTTCATAGCAAACCCCTCCAGCGGTTACGCGGCGCCCGAACGATGCCGCCATATGGATTGTACGATACCCACCGTCAGCAGCTGAATCATCATCGAAGACGAACCGAAGCTAATAAACGGTAGCGGAATACCGGTAATCGGCATCATGCCGATGCACATGCCGATGTTTTCGAAGGTCTGGAACGCCCACATGCCAACGATGCCCACACACGAAAGACGTAAAAACAGAGACTCGCACTTAAAGGCAACGCGGATCGTCGAGAAGATGAGCAGCACGTACAAGCACAGCAGCAAAAAGGAACCGCAAAAGCCAAAGGTCTCGGACAAAAAGGCGAAGACGAAGTCGGTGTGGAACTCAGGCAGAAAGCCGCCGGCCGACTGCGTCGCATGGCCCAAACCCTTACCAAAGAAGCCACCCGAGCCAACAGCGATAAGCGACTGCTGCAGGTTGTAGGCATCGTCCGAATCGGCATTATCGGGGTCGATAAAGACCGTCAGACGGTTCATCTGATACTGCTTGATGAGCACATCGTGGCCGAGCAACGAATCAAAGACCGAATCGAGCGCCAGGACGAGGGCCACCAGGCCCACGAGCAGGGCCAGGGTCGACAGCACCCATTCGCGGCGCGCACCGCTCATACAGATGACGATGGCGCCCGAAACAAGCACGACCAGGCCCGAGCCCAGGTCGCCCATGGCAACGACGGCCAAAAACGGAATGGACAGCATGCCGCAGAGCTTGACGTAGTCGCGAACGGTATCGATGCGACCGTTATACTGCGATCCAAGCGTAGCAATAAAGAAGATGGTGATAAGCTTGGCAAGCTCAACCGGCTGGAATGTCAAGCCGATACCGGGAATCTTGATCCAGCCCGTCATGCCCAGACCGCCCGTATAGGACAGACCCGGAATCTTAGGCGAGAAGATCACGATCAGGTCGATGACGAGCAACGCCGTCGAGAAATTGGAAATACCGCGCAGGTCGGTACGCCAGACGAGCACCGCCAGCACCGCCCCGATGCCAATTCCCAGCAGATGGCGTGAGAACGAAGCATCGGCCTTAAACTGCGAAGCCGACCAGATAATGATGGCACCGTAGGCGACGAGCGCCACTGTAGCCACGAGCACACCGATATGCACCTTTTGGCGAAACGTGCCGCGCGAGGCCGAAAGTTGCTTGTTGACGCGGTCCAGGCTGCTGCGAGAGCCGGTTTTGGTTGAACGGAACAGATCCGCCGGAGAAAAATCCATCGCAACCTCCTATCGAACCGAAGAATCGCCCGAGGCCGAAGAGGTATCGGGCTCGTCATAAATCACGCCGAGCACGTCGCGCACGACATGCATCGCGGTATCTGAGCCGCCGCCGCCCTGCTCCAGAACAGTAGCGATGACATACTTGGGATCATCGGCCGGTGCATAGGCGCAGAACCACGCGTATTCGTCCTCGCCACTTTTCTCACCCGTGCCCGACTTGCCGTATACCTGCGGCGTCAGGGTGCCAAAGTGAGCCGCCAGGGACGTCGATGCCGTGTAAATCACGTCGTGCATGCCGTTGCGAACAAGAGCCAAATCCGAATCACTGTTGATCTTGGCCTCCAGGCGCTTCTTCTTGCCCTTGCCGTTGTACTTATAGGCATCACCGTCGCCATCGCGCGACACGGCAGACAAAAACACGTGAGGCACGTACTGTTTGCCGCCGTTGGCAAGACCCATATAGGCACACGCCATCTGCAGGGGCGTCACCAGGATGTCGCCCTGGCCGATGGCAATGTTGGTCATATCGCCGGCATTCCACTTGCGGTCCTCGGCAGATGCGTCGGTGAAGTACGACTCTTTCCACTCAGCATCGGGAATACGGCCCGCGCCCTCACTCGGCAGATCGATACCGCAGGTCTTGCCTAGGCCCCAGCGACGAAAGACCTCCTGCAGGCCCTCGGGATGTTGCTCGTCATAGAAGAATGCCTTGCCCATGTCGTAGAAGACGGGGTCGCACGAGTTGGCGATACCCGACTGCAGCGTCATGGTGCCGTGGCCAGAAGTCAGCCAGCAGCGCTTGCCCCAAGCCTTGCCCAGGCCCGTCCAATAGCCCGTGCAGTTGGTTGTCTGCGTTGAAGTGTAGGTTCCAAACTCAAGACCGGCCAGTGCCGAGAGCGGCTTGATGGTCGAGGCCGACATGTACTGTCCGCTAATGGCGCGGTTAATCAGCGGGTGCGAACCTTTGTCATCATTGAGCTCGGTCCACACGTCATTTGAGACGCCGCCGATGAAGACGGACGGATCGAACTTGGGCTCGCTCGCCATGCCCAGGATCTCGCCATTGTTGGGATCGAGACACACCACAGCGCCGTTACCGGCATTGCTGTAGCCAGTGGTCTTGGCAAGCTCGATAGCGCTCGCCAGTGCCGTCTCACAGGCCTGTTGGATCTTAAGGTCGAGCGTGAGCTTAATGTCGGAGCCGGCCTTCGCGGGCACGGCGCCGGCCTGACCGGTCACATTGCCCGAGGCATCGACCTTGACGGTCTGCTCGCCACGAATACCCTGCAGCAGGTTTTCGTAGTAGCTCTCAACGCCCGCCTGGCCCACGATATCGCCCGACTGGTACGTAATCTTGCCAGCAGAAGCATCATCATCGCCAGAGGTTTTCTTATTCTGGGCCTCGAGCTGCTCGGAGGTAATGGTGCCGGTATAGCCCAAGATATGGCATGCCGTCTCGCCATATGGATACTGGCGCTCGGTACGCTCGGCAATCTTGACGCCCGGGAACTCGCCGGCATGCTCCTGAATATAGGCAACCGTGGAGCGACGGACGTCCGTCGCGATGGTATGCAGGCTCTGGGCGCCCTCTGTATTGTCCTGAATATTGCGAAGGACCGCCACGTAAGGCATTCCAAGCACGTTGGCAAGATGGCGAACCAGAACCTCATCCTCGGCAAGGTCGCGGTAGGCCACGACAGCAAGTGAGGGACGGTTCTGGACAAGCGCCACGCCATTGCGGTCGAGGATGCGGCCGCGCACAGCAGGAGTGGTAACGGTGCGAGTCTGATTACTATTGGCCTGCTTCTCGTAATAGTCCGACGAGACCATCTGCATGCCCCACAGCTTGACGGCGAGCGCCGCAAACATCGCGCCCACACCCGTGGTGAGGATGGAAAAGCGGCCCTTAAAGGCGGTCACCGCGGTATTGCCCTCGCCCTCGGTGGCGCGCGGGGTCGTTCCATGCTGCGTATCGTAGGTAAAACGGGAATCGCCGCGACGCATGATGACCAGTGCGACCACGATGGCCACAACTAGCACGATACCGGCGATAATAACCGTCAACTGGGAAGACATCTACGGGCCTCCCCTATTTGAGCTTGCGGGTCTTGGGCTTAAAGCGCATACCCGTCTGGCGTCCGCCACGTGCGGAGAATCCATAGCCGGACTGTGGCACGACGCCGGACATCAAAAACGGAATGGCAACCAGACCCGTCAGGATCGAGGACGGCAGCGCATGGCCGAAGATCGCCACGACAAAGCTCGTCTCCAAACCCATAAACAGCAAGATGATGCTGTAGATCACATTAATGACGAGCGCGAAGGCGCCCACAGTGACGCCGCGCGCACTTGGGGTACCGCCCGTCTGACCGACGGCGCTGTGCACCAGGGCAAAAGAACCCACGGTCAGCAGGAGCGACATAATGCCCACCGGCACGGCAGCGGACAGGTCATAAAACAAGCCGCTGCAAAAACCGCACACGACGGCACGGGTCGGGTCGCCCGAGAACACACTCAGGCACACCAAGATAATCATGAAGTTGACGCGACCACCCGCAATGGAGATCTGCGGTGCCAGGCCTGCCTGCAGCAGCACGCACACGATGGCGGCGATCACAAACGTGCGGGAGCTCATCCCCTGCTCGTGTAGATCCATGGACATGCCCCCTATTCGTTCGAGCCAGAATCGGTCGTCTCGGACGTGTCGGAACTGTCATCCGAGCTCTCGTCCTTCGTCTTGGTTGCAGCATCGCGCGACGTTCCCTGCGGCGTGCTGTTGGCCGTGCTCACGTCCTCATCCGAGGCCGACTGTTCATCGGTCAGCGAGGTAATGACCAGCACTTCCTCGTTGTTCTCGGCCGTGGTCTGAGCGCGCACCACAATGGTGTAGTACACGTCGTTTGCCGATTTCTCAACCGACGAGACGGTGCCGAGCGGTAGACCCTTGGGGAACACACCGCCGATGCCCGAGGTCACGATGATGTCGCCAACCTTAACGTCGGAGTCGACGCTCACGTACTCAAGACGCAGCGTGCCGTCAGCCTGACCCTGCAGCATGCCCTGGGCGCGCGTGTCCTGTACCATGGCGGACACACCCGAGTTCTCGTCGCCAATCAGGCGCACGGTGGACGTCTTGGCCGAGACTTCGATGATCTGGCCGATAACACCGGCAGAACTCGTCACGGGCATGTTGATGGTAAGGCCGTCGGCAGAGCCCTTGTCGATGGTAACGGTCGAGGTCCAGGCATCGCCGGAAGCACCAACGATACGAGCAGCGGTCGATTTGAGGTTATAGGTCGACTGCAGGCCGACCAGCCCCTCCAGACGCTCGGCGGTCTTTTGAGACTCGGAGAGCTCGGCAACCTTAGAGGTCAGTTCCTCGTTTTGCTTCTTAAGCTCGTCGAGCGTGTCCTGCGACGCCGTAAGGTTAGAGAACACGTTGCCGATGGCATTGAAGGGAGCCGCCACAGCCGAACCCACAAAGCGCACCGGCGAGGTAATCGTCGTTACGCCCGAACGCACGGCATGAATCGGCCCAGCCTCGCCCTCACGAATATAAAACGTGAGCAGCAACACCGAAATCAGGCTGAAAACAATCAACGGGCGCATACCCGTTGATTGTCGCTTGGTATTCAGATTTGTGGAGAAACCCGAAGATCGTGCCAAATGGAATCCACCTTTTGGAAATTAAGCATTGGTCTGGACGAAGCCGCCATCAAACGCATTGGCCTCGAGCACGCGGGCACAGCCGTTAACAACGTTATCGAGCGCCGTGGGGCTGACGTTGACCGAAACGCCGGTCTCATCGCGCAGGCGCACGTCGAGACCGCGCAGCAGCGCGCCGCCACCGGTCAGCAAAATGCCGTAGTACATAAGGTCCGAGGCAAGATCGGGAGGCGTAGCGTCGAGCGCGTCCTTGACGGCCTTGGCCATCTCGTCGAGCGGCTTGTTGAGTGCGCGACGAATCTCCTCGCTCTCGATGCGCACGGTCTTGGGCAGACCGGTGATCACGTCGCGGCCGTTGACCTCGACGTCGAGCTCGTCCTTGAGCGGCACGGCGGAGCCGACCTTGATCTTGATGTCCTCTGCCGTACGCTCGCCGATGGCC
The DNA here is from genome assembly GCA_048244295.1 of Collinsella sp. Classification (GTDB taxonomy): domain Bacteria; phylum Actinomycetota; class Coriobacteriia; order Coriobacteriales; family Coriobacteriaceae; genus Collinsella. The sequence continues at coordinate 5,928 of DBFAZJ010000011.1, read as the reverse complement.
AAGTTGTAGGCATCGCGAACGTGCGTGAGGATGGCCTGATCGAACTCGTCGCCGGCAATACGGATGGACTGCGAGACGACGATGCCGCCCATAGCGATAACGGCAACCTCGGTGGTACCGCCACCGATGTCGATGACCATGGAGCCGGTAGGCTCCTCGACGGGCAGGTCGGCGCCGATAGCGGCGGCCATAGGCTCTTCGATCAGATAGGCCTGGCGAGCGCCGGCCTGGATCGTGGCCTCAAAGACGGCACGCTTCTCGACCGACGTGACACCGGAGGGAACGCAGACGACAACGCGCGGACGCGGGGTCCACGGATAGCGCTTCTCGGACGCCTTGTCGATAAAGTAGCGAAGCATGGCCTCTGTAACATCGAAGTCGGCGATGACGCCGTCCTTCAGGGGACGAACGGCCACGATGTTGCCGGGCGTACGGCCGAGCATGCGCTTTGCCTCGATACCGACCGCCAGGATGCGCTCGTCGTTCTTGTCGATGGCGACAACAGAGGGCTCGCGAATGACGATGCCCTTGCCACGCACGGAGACAAGCGTATTTGCGGTGCCGAGGTCGATGGCAAGATCGCCCGCATAGCTACCGAAGAACATATCCATCAAAGAAAACAACGCAACTCCTGATGTGTTGGATGATTGCTGGAAAACTACTAGCTCATCATACTAGCGCAAGCCCGGCACCTCACTTGCGGTGAAGCGCCGGGCAAAGCTAAATCCCATAAGGTCACTACTGGTTGTCAGCAGCCGAGAAATCCATATCGAGCGAGGAAACGGCCCAGCCGATATGGTTATCGGAGCGCACGAATTTGACGGTGTACTCCTGCTCGCCGCCCTTGGACAGCGATGCCTTAACCTTGGCGGTCGTCTCGGTCATGGACTGATCCATGCCCTCGACGGACACGGTGGCACCCTGCGGAATCGAGGAGATGATCATCGACTTGGCGTCCTCGGACAGGCTCGAGGTCAGGCAAGACTCGGCCTTTGCGGTGTCACCGTCGCCGGCAGCCTGGAACAGATCGGTAACGACAGACTCCTGGGACGGGAAGCCAAAGCCGCGCGTGTAGGCAAAGCCCAGACCGCCCGCGGCGATCAAAATGAGCAGAAGCAGCACGATGAAGACTTTGAGACCCGTGTGGCGATGGCGACGACGGACCTTGGCCTGCTTACGGTCCTGACGGTCCTGCTGGACCATCTCGGACTCGGACAGCGTAAAGAAGCCGGTGTCCGAGGGATCGGGCATAAACTGACCGGTCGCGCCCGTAGGATCGAGCGGATCGACGGCAGGAGCGTCCATCGCGGGCGCCGGAGCCGTGGCCATAGCCGTCTGGGCAGACAGCGCGGCAAGCGAATCGTGCACGCGGGCAAGCTCATCGGCCTGCTCGGAGGTGAGCTGGTAGATGCCATCGGCAGTAGCGGCGTTAAAGGCGTCGAGTGCGTCGGAGGGGCGGCCGGCGGCAGAAAGTGCCTGACCCATGCCGGCGTTGAGCGCACGCGTGTCGTCGCGGGGGCCGGCAAAGTCGATAGCCGTGCGGTAGGTCTCCACGGCATCCGCCGGACGGCCAAGCTTAATGAAGCAACGACCGAGCTCGCCGAGCGCGGCGGCAGGAGCCGGATTGGCGCCGTCGATGGCAGCCTGACGGAAGGCAGTACCCGCGTTGGCATAGTCGCCCGACTGGAACAGCGCGTTACCCAGGCCCAGATAGGCCTTGAACGGCGTGGCATAGGAAGCATCCTGCGTAGCGGCAGAAAACGCCTGGGCGGCCGTCGTGTAGTCGCCCACGGCGGCGAGCGCCTTGCCGCGGTTGGTGAGCAGCGCGCCGCGCTTGCCATAAGTGCCGTCGTTGAGGGCGGCGGCATAGGCCTCGGCGGCCTCGACATACATGCCCAGGTGCATCAAGGCGTTGCCACGAAGGTGATCGGCCTCGCCCATAATCTCATCGGGAGTCTTTGCCGCCCCAAGCATCTGGGCTGCAGCGGAAAAATCACCCGCGCGGTAAGCGGCGCGGCCCTGTTGGATCAGCTGGCTATTCAAGGAAGTCCCCTTTACTCGTGAACGATCTCGACATGGACGATCTCGTCGCCGGCACGCAGCTGCGAAATCACATCGAGACCCTCGACCGTGGTACCAAAGACGGTGTAACCGGAATCGAGGTTATGCTGGGCGCCCAGGCAGAAGTAGAACTGCGAACCCGCGGAATCGGGGTCCATGGAGCGTGCCATGGCAAGGGCACCATCGACATGGCTGTTGCGCGGATTGGTGGCAAACTCGCCCTTGATGCAGTAGCCGGGACCACCGGTACCGGGCATGCCGTCGGGGCCCTCAAGACCGGCAGCGACGTCGGCGCCGGACATATCGCGGGTATTGGGGTCGCCGCCCTGAATGACAAAGCCGGGCACATAGCGATGGAACTTAAGGCCATCATAGAAGCCCATCGTAGAAAGCTCGCAGAAGTTCGCGACATGAATGGGAGCGCCCTCGCCGTCAAACTTGACCTTGATGGTACCCTTCGACGTCTCGATAACGGCGCGCTCGTCGCCGGCAAGCTGATACTCGGGCGTGTAGAGCTCTTTCTTAAAACCAAACATGTGGTTCCTTCCTCGTGCGTTTAAAGCATATTTGTACGAATTGTAGCAATAAGCATGCGCTTACATCAATTGCGCACGTAGGTTATGCCGACTATGGCGAACTAATTTTAGGAACGCTGCTGCGGCTTCCAGGAGCCCACGTTGGCGTCGTACTGATTAAGCGCGCTGTTACCACCCTGAGCGATGGGCGCCAGGATCTCGCTTTGGTGAGAACTCATCGACTCGCCATCGGGAATGGCCAGCGAGATGTCCCAACTCTGGCAGATCACGTCGACGCGCTCATACATCCACTCGGCAAGCTGCTTTAAGTGGGCAATGTCGTCCGCATAGACCGTATCGTCCTGGTACTTAAGGTTGCTGAGCTCATCTTGCGTCTTTTTGATCTGGTCGCGCAGGGCGTAGGCACTCTGCGACAGCTCCTGACGGGTGGACAGCGGCGTTCGAAGATAGCCGTTGTTAAAAGAATCGATGACCTCGCCGATCTGGTCCTCGTCACCGTAGGACACGATGGTCTGATACAGACCGTCGAGCCTGGTATAGAGCTGATCATCGGTGAGCACGGTTTCTTCCTGGACCACCTCGGCAGAATCGTCCTGCTTGGTATCGTCCTCAGTCGCCTCACCCTTTTGGCGCGTAGGGAAGGTCGTCTGCGCGGCCTGGCCAAACTGGTCATAGAAGCCGGGCATAACACCCATGGGATCGGTCGTCACGAACCAATAGGCACCGCCACAAACGACAGCAAGGACCGCGATGACGATGAGCGGCTTGGGGATATGACGCTTGTGCTTGTGATAGGCGTCCTCATCGGGATGCACTTTGCGCTTGGGTTTTTGAGCATCGTCATGCAGGGAAACGGGCGTGGGAATATCGACCTTGGGAATACCGAAATCCTTATCGAAAGCCGGCAGCACGCAGGTCTCGTTAGGATCGGCGGCGTCCGAAAGAACCGCGGCAGCCGAGGCAGGCGCATGCGGCACCTCGGTATCGATCTGCTCTTGCGTTAGGCGCGGAAAGCCCGCCGTGCGGCCCGCTGCCAGGTCGGATGCGGCCGCGTCCTCGGAGAGGATACCCGGAGCGGGGCGTCCGCATTTGGGGCACGTACGATCATGCGGAGAAAGACGGGCACCGCAGCCCTCACAGAACACGAACTCGGTGTGCTCGGGGCCATCGCCCGGACCCACATAGGCGTTGCAGTAGGGGCAGAACGAGGCGCCGTCCTCGATAGTCTTAAGGCAATGCGGGCAGATCACGGCATCCTCTTTTCGAAGCAATTCAAACAATCGAGGTTAGAGCATAACATCGCCACGGCCCCACAGGAACAAGGCACCAATTCAACATCGCCAGGGCGCGTAGCTACTTCTTCTTTTTGCTTGGCATCGAGACCTTGATGCCTTGGGCGGACTTGGTCACGCGAGAGCGCTTGGCTCCGGCACTCTTCTTTTTCTTGGGCTGGGCCTGGGCCACGCCCTCGAGTGCGCGGGCCTCGGCCTCGCGAGCGGTGCGATCTTCGCGGCGCTGCGCCATGTCGGCGGCGACGCGCTTGGCAAAACGCTCGGCCGTCGAACCCGTCGAGCTCACCTTGCCGCCACCGCGACCCAGGTGGACGCGCACACCACGGCCAAAACCAGTTGCGGCATGACGACGACGCGGCTTGAGCGAATCCATCATCGTGGCGAGCTTAAAGAACACCGAGCAGGTAAAGACCACGATAACAGCCAAGATAACCATCTGGCCCATCGACAGGTTGGCAATAGACAGCAGCTCCGGGAATCCGATAACGCCCACCAGGATGCCGGCGACTACAAACACAAAGAGCACCACACGTAAGGGCGTGAGAGGCTGCGAGATGCGCCAGATTAGGCTGACGCTCGCCGCGCACGACGTAAGCAGGCACATCGTAGACAGCGTGAGCTGGCTAAAGCCAAACACACGCGCCACAAAGATATCGAGCGCCGCAGCCAAAATGACCGCAATCGACGCCGGCAGTGCACGCTTGAGTACGTTGCTCAAAAACGCACCCTTCACACGAGCATTGTTGGGCTCCAGGCCCAACACAAAGCCCGGCGCGCCGATGCAGAAGAAGTTAATGAGCGTCATCTGGATGGGCTCGAAGGGGTACGGCGGCAGCGCGATACACAGCGCCGCCAGGCCCATCGAGAACAGCGTCTTGGTCAGGAACAGTGAGGCCGAACGCTGCAGGTTGTTGATGGAGCGACGGCCCTCGGCCACCACGGCGGGCATCGAGGCAAAATCGTTGTCGACGAGTACGATCTCGGCCACGTTGCGCGCGGCATCGGAGCCAGCCGCCATGGCGACGGAGCAGTCGGCCTCCTTGAGCGCCAGCACGTCGTTGACGCCGTCGCCCGTCATGGCCACGGTGTGCTCGCGGCGCTTGAGCGCCTGCACGAGCTCGCGCTTCTGCTGCGGGGTCACACGACCAAAGACATGGTAGCGGTCCACTGCGGCATCGAGCTTGGCCGGCGTATCGAGCGTCGTGGCGTCCACATAAGCGTCCGCCCCCGGCACGCCCACCACGCGCGCGATCGACGACACCGTACGCGGGTCGTCGCCGCTGATCACGTTGAGAGTCACGCCCTGCTCGTTAAAGTAGCCGATGGTCTCGGCCGCCGAGGTACGAATCTCGTCGCGAATGGTCACAAAGCCCACGGGCTCGGCCTCGCCCACCATATCGCCATCGGGTGTAAAGCCGTCCACGCGCGCCACCACGAGCACGCGGCAGGTATCGGCAAGCTCGGCGACACGGTTCTCGACCTGCGAAAACACACGCTCCGAAAGCACAAACTGCGCGGCGCCCATCACATAGGAGCCCTGCGCAAACGAAGCGCCACTCCATTTTTTAGACGACGAGAATGGAATGACCGACAGCGGCTCGGACACCTCGACCGGGCGATCGGCGTAATAGTTGAGCAGCGCCTGGCAGGTCTCGTTGGCATCGGCCGAAGTCGCACGTGCCACGTTAGCCAGCGCAAAATCGAGCACTGTGGTATCGACGGGAACAGCCGCCTCGTCCGAGTCCACGCCAAAGCCAACACCCTCAACAGGCAGCGGATACGTGCCCTCGACCTCCATACGGCCCGACGTGATGGTGCCCGTCTTGTCCAGGCACAGCACGTCGACGCGAGCGAGCGTCTCGATGCAGTAGAGCTGCTGTGCCAGCACCTTGCGGCGGGCCAGGCGCACCGTGGCGATGGCGAGCACCGACGAGGTCAGCAGCACCAGGCCTTGCGGGATCATGCCCAGCAGGGCGCCCACCGTGGACAGCAGCGCCGACGAAGGCACATGACCAGCCAACAGCTCGGAGAAGCACCAC
>DBFAZJ010000010.1:0-2124 GCA_048244295.1 Collinsella sp. | reverse complement strand
CCGGCGTTGAGCGCCAGCACGATGCCGTCGTTGAGCACCAAACCGATCACGGACAGCACGACAAAGATGATGAACTCGCGGCGGCGGCTCATGCCTTCCTTGTGCGCAAACACGTACTTCATGCTTGCGAGGTAGTTAAAGATGAGTGAGATGATAAAGCCGCTGGTGTTGGCGATCAGGATGTTGAGGCCGAGACCGTAGTGGAGCAGATTCATAATGCCAAAGTCGATAACCGTGGCAATGACACCGACGACGCCAAATTTCATGATCTGCGCAAGGAGCTTTTGCATGGTACCTGCCTTAGGGTGGCGCGGGGACGCCGTGGGGATGATAAACTCAGCAAGTTTAGCCAATCCCCGCGGGTGGTGCTAGGCGCGCTCCTCGATAGCACCGTTTCTATATGCATCGAGCAGCTGACGCAGGTCTTGGATTTGGCTGCGGATCTTGGCGCCAGTATCGGTGTCGCTCACCATGCGGCGACGGTCCGCTTGGTCAAAACGGTTGGTCTCGCTTTCGATGTCCACGTTGCGCGTAAGTGCCTCGGCAACCGTCGTAAAGGCCCGGTGCGACTTGAGGCGGCAGCCGCGCGAGCTCGAGATGAGCGTATAGCCGGCGATACCCGTCTTGGGATGGTAAGCGCGGCAGAAGCCGCCATCGATGACCAGCAGCTTGCCCTCGGCGCGGATGGGCTGCTCACCCTTGGTGGTTTTAACGGGCGTGTGGCCGTTGATGATGTGTCCGGTCGGCGAACATGCCATGGGCGCGACGCCAAACTCGCGCATGATGTCATCGCAGACCGAGGGCGACTTGGTAAGCGTAAAGTACGGGTCCATCGGCTCGACCCAGGTGCTCCTATCGGCGATATAGGCGCGCTCAAAGGTACGCACTAAGCGTCCGCTGGCGGGTGAATTGAAGCCAATCCACAGGTACCACATCCAGTCGAGGGCGTCGCAGTCGCCCACGCGCCAGGCGCGGCGGGCGATGTGGTCGCAAAAATCGAGATAATCGCGGCCAGCGTGCCAGGTGCCCAGACAGTTCATGCTGCTAAAGGTGCCGTCTTCGTTGAGCGGAACGCAGCCGTGGAAGAGCAGGTTGCCGTTGGCGACCTTGTACATCGAGCCGTGGGAATAGAGGAAATCGATATGGCGATGCAGGTGATCGGCGGTGACAAACTCTGACACGAGCTTGTCGATGATGTGCTGCTCCTGAGACGTGAGCGTGTAGGGGTCCGCCGGGTCGACGGTGGGGAAGTCGTTGGTCGTGAGCGGCCACACGCTGCCGTCGGCGAGCGTGACTGTGCCGGTGTCGTGGTCGATCTTGTCGAGTAACAGGCGGTCGGTCATATCGAACTCGGGGTGGCGCTGGATAATCTGGCCCTCGAGCTTAAAGAGCAGCACGTTTATGGCCTTGATCAGCGGGGTGATGGACTCACCGGCGGTGTAGGTGGCATCGGCAAAGGCGACAAGCTCACGCAGCGAGATGCCGTAGTCGTTCTCCAGGATCTCGTAGTTGTCGTAGCGCAGGTTGTTGCGCAGCACCGTGGCGATGCAGGCGGGCTCACCGGCTGCAGCGCCCATCCACAGCAGGTCGTGGTTGCCCCACTGGATGTCGAGTGAATGGTAGGTGAGCAGTCGGTCCATAATCTTGGCCGCGCCGCCGCCGCGGTCGAAGATGTCGCCCACCAGGTGCAGGTGGTCGACGGCCAGGCGCTTGATGAGCGAGGCGAGCGACTCGATAAAGTCGTCGGCGCTGGCGGTCTCCAGGATGGACTCCACGATGCGCTCGTGATAGCGCACGCGATAGTTGTTCTCGTCCGGGTGCGTGTGCAACAACTCGTCGATGATGTAGGCGTAGTCGCGCGGGATGGCCTTACGCACCTTGGAGCGCGTGTAGCGGCTTGAAAGTGAGCGAGCGACCATGATGAGCTGGTCAAGCATCGTCTTGTACCAGGCTGGCGAGTCCTCGCGCCGGCTGCGGACCAGGTCGATCTTCTCGCGCGGGTAGTAGATGAGCGTGCACAGCTCGCCCTTTTCGTCAAAGGAGAGCGTGTCGCCAAAGATCTCGTCGACATGCTCGCGCACGACGCCCGAGCAGTTGTTGAGGATGTGCATAAAGGCTTCGTAT
>DBFAZJ010000009.1:0-2509 GCA_048244295.1 Collinsella sp. | reverse complement strand
CCCGCCACCTCAAGGCCGGTCATCGCGGCAAGGCGCTCGGTGACACGTGCCTTGACATCGTCGAAGATCGCGGGCGCATAGGCGCCGTACTCGATAATGACGGAGATGTTGACGACCACGCGATTGTCATCGGTGACCTCAACCGTCACGCCCTTGGTCAGGTTCTCGGCACCAAACTGCTCCTGCACAAAGTGCATGAGGTTACCCTTCATGCCCAGAACGTGCGGAACCTCGCGGGTGGCCATGGCAACGATCTTCTCGATCACACCGTTGGAATAGGTCAGCGAGTCCTCGGACTCGTCTGTTTCCTCATCATCCTCGTCCGCATCATCGGCGGACTCGGCCTCGACGAGTGCCTCATCCTCGAGCGTTACGCCCTCGGCCTCGGCAGTGACGGTCTCGTCTGCCTCGAGCTCGGTATCGGCTACATCGACCTTCGTATTAAAAGCCATGGTTCCTCCTTATGCCTGCCGCGGATGCGACAGTCGAATACATATTAGCGGCCGCTAAACAGACGCCCGAAGAAGTTGACGATCCCGTTCTCGCCGTCGCGAATTTGGCCGATCACAGCGCCGATCAGCACGAAGAATGCAATGACGAGTGTGTCCCACAGGCCCAACGTGAGCACCAACACGGCGAGGATAAAGCCAGCGACGGCACCGAGCGTGGTGTTGGGATGACGCACAGCATAGCTCCAGATGGCAGCGCCCGTACCCTTGATGAGACCCATAGCCTCGTCAAAATCCGCGGCTGCCGCGTCTTGTAACTCGGTTGCCTCTGCTTTGGAATCAACAGGTTCGCTCGCCGGTGTAGCGCTCTGGTCAATCGTTAGGCGCGGCGTACGAGCGGTCTTATCTTGATTGGTATCACTCACCGGAAACCTCCACGGTCTGGACGGTAGTCTTGGACGGCAAAAAACGGACGCGCGTGGTCGTACCCGGCGTGCCGAGCATGGTGTCGCAAGCTTCCTCGATGCGCTGCTGCATCGCGGTAGCCAGAGATGCCACGTCCTTATCGTCAAGCGCGATAGCCTCGACCTTAAATCGGACGTGCGAATCGTCGGGGCCTTGGACGCGGGCCTCGACATGCTCGACCATCACGCGGTCGTCGCGCTCGGCAGCAGCCCTAGCACACGAAGAAAGCGCCGCAAGGGTGACCTCGATATTGCGCTCCCCCGCCGGATGCACACAGGACGGTTCGCGACGGGCGAACATCAGGCGGAAGAAACCCACGAGCACGCCGAGCGACACGACACCGCCGCACGCCGTCACGACGATGCGCGGCATGGGGTCGCGCATCAGCAGCATAAAGCGATAGGTATATGGCCCCCAAAACTGGCAGACTAACGTGCCCAGCGCCACGACGGCGGCGGCAAGATACACGATCGCCAGGGCTCGTTTGAGTACGCGCACGCGGCGCTCCCTTCAAATCTCGGCTCTCGAAATGCAAAACGGTTCGCATCATTATAAAAGAGCCGGGTCCGGTGCTCTACGCACGCGGATCCGGCTCATCTATTCCACGAGGCTTGCATGCTCGCTTCATTATGCCCAGATATGCACGGCTTAACCCGTGCGGGCGCTACTCCTCCTCGAGGGCAGCGATGACCTCGTCGGTCATGTCCATGGTGCTGTAAACATCCTGGACGTCGTCGAGCTCCTCAAGACGGTCGATGAGGCGCTGAACCTTCTTGGCATCGGCGCCGGAGACCTCGGTCGGGGTGGTCGGGACCATGGTGGTCTCGGAGCCCTTGACCTGGATGCCCTGCTCCTCGAGTGCCTTGGAGACAGCCATGACCTCGTTGGCAGCGGTCCAGACGATCCACTCCTCGCCGGCGTCCTCGTAGTCCTCGCCACCGGCCTCGGCGATGGCCATCATGAACTCATCCTCGTCACCGGCGGCACCGTTGGCGATCATGGTCTCCTTCTTGGCGTTCTCGTCCAGGATCTCCTTGGCGACGACGATCTGGCCCTTGCGCTCAAACTGGAAGGCGACGGAGCCGGAGGTGCCCAGGTTGCCACCAGCGTGGGAGAAGGCGGAACGGACATCAGCGGCGGTACGGTTGCGGTTGTCGGTCAGGCAGTCGACGTAGACGGCGACACCGGCGGGACCGTAGCCCTCGTACACGATGTTCTCGTAGACGGCGGCGTCAGCACCCGAACCAAAAGCCTTGTCGATAGCGGACTTGATCTTGTCCTTAGGCATGGACTGAGCCTTGGCCTTGGCAACGGCAGCGGCGAGGCTGGCGTTATTCTCGGGCAGCGGGTCACCGCCGAGACGGGCAGCAACGGTGATGTTGCGGCTGAGCTTGGAGAAGAGGGCGGAACGCTTGGCGTCCTGCGCGCCCTTACGATGCTTGGTTGTGGCCCACTTAGAGTGTCCGGACATACGTGTCTCCTATCGGTTTCGACCTAAAGCCCAGCGCAGATGCTCGGGCAATATAAACAAACGTCGTTATGATATACCTACTGGCCTGCGAGATAAACCCCAAAATGAAGGCGTCGTGATGATG
>DBFAZJ010000008.1:0-9417 GCA_048244295.1 Collinsella sp. | reverse complement strand
AGATGAACCTGCTGGAGTCGCGGCTAGGCCTTACGCTGTTCCACCGATCGCATCAGGGGCTTTCGCTTACGCGAGCCGGCAGGTCGCTGCTCGCCGACGCCCGCCATATCGTGCAGTACTCTCAAGAATCAATCGCACGCGCCCGCGTCGCCGAGCGTGGAGAGAAGCGCATCATCCGCGTGGGAGTGTCGCTCATGACGCCCAGTACGCCGCTCACGAAGCTGTGGCCGAAGGTGAAGGAACGTTGCCCTGGCATGAGCCTTCAGGTAGTCACGTTTGAAAACACACCCTCGGCGGCGCGCGGTTTGGCGAACCTCGGGCAAGACATGGATATCGTGGCGGGGATTTTCGACGATGCCTTTCTTAAAGAGCGCGGGTGCCTGGGCCTCGAGCTTTCGCGCGAGCCGCTCTGGTGCGCCGTTCCCGTCGACAACGAACTCGCCAAACGCGACATCGTCACATTCGACGACCTCCACAATCACAGTCTTATGCTTATACGCCGGGGCTGGAACGCCGAAATCGACCGCGTGCGCGACGAGATACTCTTGCATCATCCTCAAATCGCACTCGTAGACTTCCCGCAATATCGGGCGGAGGTGTTCAATCGCGGCGCGAACGAGGACCTCGCGCTTGCGACGTTGCCGTTATGGGCCAACGTCCACCCCATGCTCAAAACCGTCCCTACCGATTGGGACTGTCTCGTGTCTTACGGGCTGCTTCATTCGCCGCACCCCGCAGACCATGTGCGGGAGTTCCTCGATGCGGTGTCTGCCGTGCTCGAGGCAAAGCATCGATAGGCAATCGCGAACAGATGCGCTTATGCCTATGGGAATAACGGGAATAACAGCCTCCGGAACCTCTGGTTCGGAGGCTTTCTTTTTCGTTCTGCTCGGAAAGAGCCCCTTGCCAAAGCCCCTTGAGCATCGGGCGGCATTATTGAGCGTGGGCGTTATTGTAGGTATCTTTGATCTCTTCCGGCAAATTGTCGGGAATCAGCGCCTTCACTCTATCCTCGTTGCCATCTTGGATCGCCTGCTCGTAGTACCAGCATTTGAACTTCAACATGTCCAGCGCGCGGTTCATCTTCGCAATCTCCGACTCCATGTGGGCCTTTCGCTCCTCGAACATGGCCTTGCGCTTGGGATATGTCGATGGGCCCTCCGCACACCATTCCATGAACAGCCGGATGTCCTTGATCTCCATTCCGGCCTTCTTCAGGCATTCGATGACCCGAAGCGCCTCGAGTTCCGTATCGCCGAATCGGCGAATGCCCGATGCCCGCTCCAATCCTGGGAACAGCCCCTGCTTGTCGTAATACCGCAGCGTGGAAACGGGCAGATCGAACATCTCCGCCACCTGTCCGATTGTGTACATGGTCCCTCCGGACAAATCTCGAATTTACTCCTTGACCTAAAGTTAGGTTTAGGTATTACCTTCATTCTCGTCAATATAAATTGGGAGCGCAAGGGGTGTTCAGTAATCGTCGGTCACCCCGTCCTTGAGCAGGCGCGACGAATGGGCATGGAAATCTAGGCGGGCTACTTAGCCGCGCGGAGGCAGATTCGTGTCCAGAACCATCGATAGGAGGAAATCGATTATGGCAATTAAACAGACCGCGGGCAGGGATGCCCTGGGGGACTTTGCCCCCAAATTTGCACAGCTCAATGACGATGTGCTGTTCGGCGAGGTGTGGAGCCGAGAAGACGGGCTTTCCCTTCGAGACCGCAGCGTGGTGACGGTGGTTGCCTTGATGGCACAGGGCCTGACGGACTCTTCGTTCCAATATCATCTGATGTCCGCAAAGAACAACGGGGTGACCAGGGCTGAGATAGCGGAAATCCTTACGCATGCGGCGTTTTATGCGGGATGGCCCAAGGCGTGGGCGGCCTTTCGCATGGCGAAAGAGGTCTGGGCGGACGAGGACGACGGCGCCGACGCAAAGGCCCGATACCAAAACGAGATGGCCTTTCCCATCGGTGCCCCCAACGACGCGTTTGCGAAGTACTTTATCGGGCAAAGCTACCTCGCGCCCCTTTCCACCGAGCAGGTCGGCATTTACAACATTACGTTCGAGCCCGGCTGCCGCAACAACTGGCACACACATCACGCCAAAAGCGGTGGTGGACAGATCCTCGTCTGCGTGGCTGGTCGAGGGCTTTACCAGGAATGGGGCAAACCGGCACAAGAGCTGTGCCCTGGCGATGTAGTAAATATTCCCGCGGGCGTAAAGCACTGGCACGGTGCGGCGCCCGACAGCTGGTTCTCCCATCTCGCGGTGGAGGTTCCAGGCGAGGAGACCTCCAACGAGTGGTTGGAGCCCGTGGACGACGAGCAATACCTTAAAGCGACTGACAAGGAGGTTTAAATATCTTCGCCGTCCGTGCCGCCGAGAGCAGGGTGCGCAAGTCGGCCTGGATCGCCTCCGCCTTGCTCCCGAGCTGCAGCGGAGCCGAGTCGCCCGAGATGTTTACGCTTAACAGATGCGCATCCGGCAGCTTTGCGGTCATACTCCAGAACGGGAGCGTGATGATGCCGGGGGTCATCTCGCCCACGCCGAGCTCCAGCAACAGCACGCGGCCATCGCCGCGCTCGCGCATGAAGTGCTCATATCGTTCGAGGCCCTCGCGCCATGCCGTGCCCTGCAAAAACGTGTCGTCGCGCACCCACGGCACAAGCTGCCAACCGCAGTGCGGGCATCGGGGGACATCCTCGCTGCGGATCTCGAACCCCGCCATGCCTGCGAGCATGCGCTCGACGTAGGGACTCGCATCGAAGATCTCGTCGCAGCATGGTTGCTTGCACTGAAGGTGCGCGAAGCTTCCCTGATAGTTGCAGGTCCTCTCGGCAGGAAACGTCTTCTCGACCTGGGTGTCCACATTGGTGCTCAGGATGAAGTAATCCTTATGGCCGATGAGGGACCGCAGGTCAAGATAGGGCTGCGAGGCAGGCTCGCGCAGCATGAAATCGATGTATCGCGCGTAGTAGGCCCATTGCTGCTCGAGGCTGGGGTAGAGGTGGTAGAAGCCGTCGAAAAGGCTCTTGAAGCCAAAGGCTTGCTGCCAGTCCGCCATTCCGGCACGCGTCATGCCCGCGTGGTTGTAATGGTTGAACCCGGCGGCGCTCGACATGCCCGAGCCGATGCCGACGATGATGGCGTCGGCATCGTCGATAAGGCTTCGAAGCCTCATCGCTTCTCTTTCTAGAGGCGGCATCGGGCGATCTCCTCAAAAGCCGGGGCCATATCGCCGTCAACGAGAATTGTCTCGCACGATGCATCGGGCGCCTGGGCCTGACTGTAGTTGAACACGATGTAGGTGGCGTGTTCGCAGACGTTCGCGACCTGAGCGAGCATGCGCTTTATGACGCCGTTGCGCAGTCCCACGCCAAGTTCGAGGATGGCAACCTTGTGGTTGCGATGGGCTTGCACAAGGTGTGCGAGCTCTTCGAGCTGTGCCATGGCGAGGGCATCTGGATGGGCGAGACGCCGCTCGTCAATCGACGTGCGTATGCTCCCCTCCGTCTCGAGCACGCGACCCTCATTGAACCCTGCGCGTACGAAGTGCTCGTCAATATTGCACGTGATCACGTAGGTGTCGGCGTGCTCCGTAAGATGCCGCAGCTCGTTCATGAGCGGGCTGGGCTCATACTCGACATACTCCTTTTGATGGAACCGCTCGGCCCATCGGCGTCGTACGTTTGCATCTGGAGAGGCGAGCCCCTGCAGTATGCAGCCGATGCCGTCGGCCTGGGCGAGGTCCCCGTACGCCTCTCGGAAATGGGCGTCGGCGCAGAAGAGATTGAGCCCCTCCGCCATGTCGAGCCCGTTGCTGGCGCCGATGATGACAAGATCCGCCTCGGCAAGTGCCTGGCCGATACGAACCGCTTTTACCGTTTTCATGCGCTACCTACCCAGCATCTTGCGCACGTCGGCGAGCACGTCGGCGATATCGGCACGAACGGCGAGCCCCCGATCCTCGATTGCACGGGGGAGAAACTGCGTCCTGTTGTTCACGGCGATGTAGCCAGCCTGCGGCAACTGCGCTGTGAGGGCCCAGAACGGCTCCTGAATAAACGCGGGCGTCATGCGGCCCACGCCCAGCTCAAGGAAGAGAATCTTCTGCCGCGCGTGCGCGTCGAGCCAGTCGGACACCTTGCGGTACTGCTCCTCGTAGAGCTCGCCCTGCAGGAAGTTGCCGTAGCCGCGAACCCAAGGGAACGCCTCTGACCCGCAGTGCGGGCAGCGTGGCACGAGTTCTGTCGGAACCTCTAGGCCGTCTCCCATGGCCTCTACCATACGAGAGACCGGCTCGATGGCGTCCCATACCTCGTCGGTACAGCAACGGGAGCACTGGAAGAAGCGGTGGTCGCCTTGGATCTCTGCCACCTTCTCCCAAGGGTAGATTTTCATGAACTGCGTGTCCTGGTTGGTGGTGAGAACGAAGAAGTCTTTCTCGGTAAGAATGGCGTCGAGATCTTTGTAGGGCCCGCGCAGTGGGGCGTTGAGCGTGGTGTCGAGGAAGGTGGCAAGGTAGCCCCAGCGCGACTCGGCGGTGGGCCAGCGGTAGGACGACCCTTCAAAGGCGCCTCTGAAACCGTAGCGCTCGGCGAATTTGCCGAAATGCCTGCGATAGGTCGCGTTGTCCTCGTAGTAGAAGTCGCCGCCGCCCGCCGCGGAGAGCCCGGAGGCCCCGCCTACAAGCACGCAATCGGCTTCATCGATCATGCGGGCAAACGTTTCGATTTGCTGGTCGTAGGGCTCGGGCTCGCGGACACTCAGTTCATAGGGCGTGCCGCAGGTGCGGTAGGCGGCCTGATGGGAAAACGATTGGTTGGTGAGTTCGATAACGAGCCGCTCGTATAGAGTCACTTGATACTTTCTTTCAACTACAATGAACAGGTGTCTATAAAAAGTATCAATGTTGATTTGCGTCAGAGCAATGAACAGTTTCGAGCTGCTGTCGATAAACGAGCGGATTCTGGATATTGTTGAGCGCTGCAATTGGAGGGGCCATGGAATCGGGGAAGATCGATCGTCGCCGACGCTATACGCTCTCGGTCATACGGGAGGCGTTCTTTTCGCTGCTGGCCGAGGTCGGTTTCGCGAAGATGACGGTGGCGGATATCTGCCGCCGCGCTGATATCAACCGCGGCACGTTCTATCTGCACTACGAGGACAAGTTCGCGCTGCTCGACGCGCTTATCGACGAGGCCCTGGCGGCAGCGCCCCCGCTCGAAGGAACGGAAGCGGGGGCCCTCTGCCAGCGCCCGCCGGCAAACGAGGACTATTATCTTCTCTACTCGGATGACGACGCGTACGCCCGGGTGGCGCAGCGCGTCGTTAAGCGCGGCGCCGAGCAGATGGTTCCCTCGATTATGGAGAAGACCGGGCTCTCGCGCGAGGATGCCTATCTACTCTTCGTCCACAACGTCCAGGGAAATCTCGCGGTCAACCGCCTGCTCGGTTGGAGGCGAGGGCCCGAGTTCGCCCACGCCCAGGAGCTGCTCAGCGCCTATTCCGAAGGGGGCATGCGAGCGGTATCGGCCCCTTGCGCATCGATTGCGAATTAGAACATGATAGCGTCGTCGGCCGTGAAGGCATTAAGGGACCCCTGCTTGACCTGGATGCAGACGTATGCGATGCCCGAGTCGGACGCGGCGCGGAACTGGCGGTGTGCGGCGGGGGAAATGCGCAGCCAGTCGCCGGCTGCAAGCTCGATTTCCTCACCGTCGATCGTGACCGAGCCCGCGCCCTCGAGCACGCCATAGATCTCCTCGTTTTCCTTGTGTGCATGGACGAACGGAACGCCAGCGCCGGCGGGAAGATTGTTGACACTCACCTCTGCCCCGGTAAGCCCGAGCACTTCGTGCAGCTCGACACGGCTCTCATTACCGATGTGGGTCTTTGCATAATTAGCCATAATGGTTCCTCTCTTGGGGTTAATTTACCTTGTAGGCATCTCCTGCGTGAGCTATATTCAACGCGAAGGCGCATGCAAATACGAGTACGTACATATTTGTAACTGTGTACTTTTTTGTGAAACCGGTATGGTCAAGGAGGTTGGGTCTCCCATGATGGCGAAAGAGGAGCTTCCGGAGTGTCCGGTCGCAACGGCGGTAGCGCTCATTGGCGGCAAGTGGAAGCTGCTCATTATCCGTAACTTGCGCGTACGCCCCTGGCGTTTCAACGAGTTGCGCCGCGACCTTGAGGGGATCTCTCAGAAGGTGCTTACCGACAGCCTGCGGCAGATGGAGGATGATGGGCTGGTCTTTCGCCACGACTATGGCGAGAATCCTCCCCGCGTTGAGTATAGCCTTACCGAGCTCGGCCGCCAGATGATGCCCGTCGTGGACTCGCTCGCAGACTTCGGCGCTTATTACAAGACGGTCGTTTCGTAGCGGACACGCTGCTTAGGGGGCGGAGAACCGCTACGAGGGTGCTAACGAAAACCTGTCCCGAATCATCGTGCGCCTGCGGCATGAAGAAGGGAGATTCTTATGAATATCGTTGTATTGAGTGGTAGCCCGCGCAAGGGCGCCAATACCGACACCATGGTCGAGGCGTTTGCCGAGACCGCGCGCGAGGTCGGCCATACGGTCGAGGTCATCCGCGTTGCCAGTAAAAAGATCGCTGGTTGTCTGGGATGCCAGTACTGCTTTGCCCACGAGGGCGCCTGTGTGCAGAAGGACGACATGGCCGACGTGATCGAGTCGCTGAAGGACGCCGACATGGTTGTCTTCGCCTCGCCCATCTACTGGTTCGATATCACCGCGCAGGAGAAGGCCGCCATCGACCGCCTGTACGCCTTCGGCGCCACGGGCTTCCCGTTCACCAAGACGGTCCTTTTGCTCGATAGCCACAGCGAGGGCGTCTATGATGCGGCGATCGCTATGTACAAGTCCGCATGCACGTACTGCAAGTGGGAGGACCAGGGTATTGTCACCATCAGCGGTATGACCGAGCGCGACAGCATGGCATCGTCGCCCAAGTTGGAAGAGGTGCGAGAGCTCGCTCGCAAGCTCGCCTAAGGACAAGGAGAGCGCATGGCACTCAGCGTTGGCGGAAAGCCTGCTTCCCTTACCAAGAGGATTGCTGATTGCCATGCGTTGATGCTCCCGCGGACAATCTCGGCGTGCTAGGAGGCCTTCTCGCTCAGGAACTCCCTGAATGCGGGGATGTCGAAGCCGACGAGGCCACGTCCGCGTTCCCCGATAACGCCGTCCTCGAGAAGGCGACGTTTGTATTGGCTTGCGTAGTTGCTGGCGACGCCCATGCGTTTGGCTATCTCCGAGACCCTACTGGGGCCAGAATCGGGCAGCATCGCGAGCAAAAACTCAATATCTTTATCGGAAAGCTCCCGATAGGTCGTTTCGAGAATTCGATCGCGCAGCTCCATGCGGGCAAGCAGGGAACCCTGCTGTACATCAGGTGCACTGATTTTGGGCGAGTTCTCCGAAACATCCCATGTGCGATATCCGACGAGCTGCATCATATAGGGAAATCCGTCGATGGCCTTCACGGCATCCTCGAGCGCTTCTGGCGTGATTGAGCGGCCTCCGGCCTCAACGGTTTTGCGGAATGCGTTTGCAATTTCAACGTCAGTGATTCGTCCTAACTGATGATATTGGGAACGCCTGAGGAACGAGACGGAATCGTTGCGCAGCAACGCCGATACTTTGTAGGGCAGTCCTGCCATGAGTAGGGCAACTTTTTACCTTCGCGTACAAAGTGCTGGTAAACAGAGGCAAATTGAAGCATTTCTTCGAGATCGACGGTGACTTCATCGATGGTGACGAGAAGTCCGATGTCATGTTTTTCGAGTTGCTTAAAGATGCCATTCATGCGCGTGCGCCAGTTGCCCTGGGCCTCTTGAACATATGTCCAATCGATGCCCACTGGACCAATTTGAACGCCGTTTATGCGCGCGTGAGGCTGTGAGAGGTAGCTATCTGCGGCTTCTTTGGTTCGCTCGATAATATCTTCGAGCATGCCTGGCATGGCGGAGACATTTGCTGCGATCCATGGTGGCCCCTTTGCAAGTTTTGCTGTTTTTTGCAAGTTTTGCTAATGGCTTAACATGCCTTGTGCCGTGGGATTGCAGGAGTGAAAAACGGGGAGTTCTATTATTCCGACTACGTTGCAACGAGCGGGGCCCGGAGCGCGATGTTGCTGCGCTCCGGGCCCCAACGTTTTGAGAGCTTATGGCGGTTCTGCCGTGGTACCTAGTCAAACAGACTCGGCATGTCGTTTTCTTTCATGAGGGCACCGGCGGAGGGCAGGCTCTGCGCGGTGAACTTTTCGGCCGAGACGCCGGCGCCAAGGATCTCCTCGGTTGTGCCGACGGTGGTGACCGAGCGGCCCTTCTTGGCCGTGAAAGCCTGGACGCCCTGCGTGTTGGTGGTCGTCTTGGTCTTGAGCAGCGACGTGTTGAAGTTCATCAAACGATAGTCGCTCGAGACCAGCGCGATGTCGCGATCTTCCTTGAGCACCTGGGCAAACAGCAGCTTGCTGCCGCCGTAGATGGCGTTCTTAAGGCGCTTGCGGTTGGTCTTGGTGACGTATCCAGAAAGCGCGACGCGCACCGCGCGGCCGTTCTCGAAGATGAACAGCACGTCGGCCTTGTAGTCCTCGGGGTCGATGACCCAGATGACACTCTCGTCGGGTTCCATCTCAAGATCGGTCGGCAGGTACGAGCCCAGCTGGGCCGACTTGGTGTCCTCAAACGCCGCGACCTTGCACTTGTACACCTGGCTCTTGTTGGTAAAGACCAGCAGCTCGTGGGTGTTGGAGGACGGGAACTCGATAAAGGGTTTGTCGCCGTCCTTGTACTTGAGCGTGGCGGCCTTCTTGAGCACGCGGTCCGTCATCTTCTTAAGGTAGCCATCGCGCGAGAGCATGATGGTGACCGGGTACTCCTCGACCTCGGGCTCCAAGCTTACCTCGATAACCTCATGGGGCTCGATCCTGCCCGTGCGGCGCGGCATCACGTACTTCTTGTTGACCGCGGCTAGCTCGTCGCTGATGACCTTCTTGATGTTCTCCTCGCTGGAGAGGATCTCCTCAAGCTCGGCAATCTCGCCCTCGAGCTTAGCGATGTCCTTGGTGCGGTTGAGGATGTACTCCTCGTTGATGTTGCGGAGCTTAAGTTCGGCAACAAACTCGGCCTGTGTCTCGTCGATGTCGAAACCCTTCATAAGGTTGGGCACGACCTCGGCTTCGAGCTTGGTGCCGCGGATGATGGCGATGGCCTTGTCGATGTCGAGCAAGATCGCCTCGAGGCCGTGCAGCAGGTGCAGGCGCTCGGACTTTTTGCCCAGGTCAAAGTTAATGCGGCGACGCGTGGACTCAATACGCCATTTGACCCACTCGTGCAGAATCTGGCGCACGCCCATAACACGGGGATAGCCGTCGACGAGCAC
>DBFAZJ010000007.1:0-2170 GCA_048244295.1 Collinsella sp. | reverse complement strand
AAAACAAAAAAGGTCAGGCACTAGGTGCCTGACCTGCAAACTTCTGGTCGGGACGACTGGATTCGAACCAGCGACCCCTTGACCCCCAGTCAAGTGCGCTACCAAGCTGCGCCACGTCCCGAAGCTTTTGTTTGTTGCTCTGCTCTCGCTCGCAACAGGGAGTATATTAACCCGAAACTTTGTCCTTGTGCAAGAACTTTTTTACAAATTTTGAAGCAAGTCCAAAATTGTATCTGCGAGCTGGGGCTTTGTTAGTACGGGAAGTTCTTGCGTACCCGCTGTACTCACGATCCAGGCCTTGTTGGTATCGGTTCCAAATCCCGAATCGGCGCGCGAGACATCGTTGGCGATAATGGCATCGCAACCCTTGCGGGCGAGCTTTCGCTGCGCGTACTCCACGACGTTATCGGTCTCGGCCGCAAAGCCGATCACGCACCGCTCCCCCTTTTGGCGCGAAAGCTCGGCCAAGATATCGACCGTCTCGACCAGTTCGATGCGATCCAGGCGCTCGTTAGCCTTTTTGAGCTTATGGTCGGCAGGGGCTGCGGGGGTGTAGTCGGCGACGGCTGCGGCACAAATGGCCGCATCGGCCGTCTTAAAGGCGCCCAGAGCCACCTGCAGCATTTCAGCGGCGGTTTGCACGCGTACGCATTCCACGCCGTGGGGAACATCGAGCGATGTCGGTCCCAGCACAAGCGTTACCGCAGCACCGCGGCGAGCGGCCTCCCCCGCCAGGGCGATGCCCATCTTGCCCGACGACCGGTTGCCGATGAAGCGCACAGGGTCGATCGGTTCGTGCGTGGGGCCGGCGGTAATCACGATGCGCTTGCCCGCAAGGTCCTGGGGCACGGGGTTCAGCACCTTGCAGACGGCCTCGACGATGTCCTCGGGCTCGCTCATGCGTCCCGTGTCCACGTCGCCGCAGGCAAGGTAGCCGTTACCGGGTCCCACCACATGGACGCCACGGTCGCGCAATGTGGCCATATTGGCCTGCGTCGCCGGCGCCTTCCACATGCCGTTGTTCATAGCGGGTGCGATCACGATGGGTCGCGGCGTGGCAAGCAGCGTGGTGGAGATGAGGTCATCGGCGATACCGTTTGCCATCTTGGCGATGATATTGGCCGTCGCGGGCGCCACGACCACCAGATCGGGCTCCTGCGCCAGCGAAATATGGTGGATGGGGTCGGAGGGGTCGTCGAACAGGCCTACGGCGACCGGTTCGTTGGTGAGCGCACGGAAGGTAAGTGGTCCCACAAACTCGGTGGCATGCTCGCTCATAACGACCTTGACGCGCGCGCCGCGCTTTTGCAGCAGGCGCACGATATTGCACGACTTATAGGCGGCGATCCCGCCGGTAATGCCCAGCAGGATCGTTTTTCCCTCAAGTTGCATTGAATTGTTGGATGCCGCCGTCATCATTTAGGCTTCCTTGCTGGGAAGCACCAGCAGACGGTGGCAATACGGGCAGTGCGCGATCTCGCTACCGTCGTGGTTGAGGTCGCTCATGGACGATGCCTGCAGTGCGGTGTGGCAGATGGTGGGAATGTTGCCCTTGATGGTCTCGACGGCCAGGCCGCGGAACTGCTTGAGCAGGCGCTCGTAGTCGGTGAGCACGTCGGTCGGCAGCGTGGCAGCCAGCGCAGTGCGCTCCTTGGTGGCGGCGTCAATCTGTGCCTGGAGGCCGGCGGCCTTGGCACGGGCGGCCTTGGTGTCGGCCTTCACGCCATCCTCGAACTTGGCGATGATGGCCTGCGCGCGAGCCTCGCGGTCGAGCGCCTCCTTATGGGCGATGACGACGTCCTTGCGGGTATGCTCGATCTTGTCCAGACGCTTGGCCAGGGTGGCGAGCTCGTTCTCCAGGTCCTGAACCTCGCGGTAGTCAGAGCCATCAACGTGGCGCTTCTTGGCGGCCTCGATGGCGTTATTGGTCTGGATCTCGGTGGTGTTGAGATCGTCGAGCTCAATATCCAGGTCCTTGCGCTGGGCGTAGAGCTTGGTCATCTCGGCCTTGAGCTTAACGTAGGTCTTGCGCTTGGAAGCGAGCTCCTTGAGCTCCGGCATATTGGCAAGTTCGCTCTTGTTGCGGGCGAGCTCCAAATCGATCTGTTGCAGCTTGAGTAGCGTAGCGCCGGCGCTCATAAGTTCTCTCCTTTTGTCACAGTCCACCATT
>DBFAZJ010000006.1:0-1503 GCA_048244295.1 Collinsella sp. | reverse complement strand
GCAGGTATCGAGCGTGGCGACGAGGCCCTGCTCGGTATCGGGCGTGACAAAGACGTCGGCCGGGCCGCCGATCTTAAACGTGGTGTGCTCGCGCATGGGCTCGCTCATCAGCACGTTGTCCTCGCCGGCAACGCCAGCAAGCGCGCACAGCAGGTCCTCGTTAAAAAAATCGTTTTCGTGCATACTAATAGCCGCCTTTTGGTGGTCGTTGTCATCAATCGATTGCAATATACCCCACCCGGACGGATTTGGTGCGCTGGCGGCGATAAAACAGCCGTCTACCGGATTGGTAAAGTGTTTATCACCGAGGTAGAGGGGTAGTCGCTATACTTTCAAGAGACTGCGCGTAAACCCGGAAGGAGCGAGATGGCCAACAAAGTCACCCTCAAGCAGATCGCCCAGGAGGTGGGGCTTTCCCCCTCGTCGGTCTCGCTTGTGCTCAATAATCGGCCCTGTCGCATCTCGGAAGAAAACCGCAAGCTCATCAAAGAGGTCGCGGCGCGCAACCACTATGTTCCCAACCAGATCGCGCGCAGCCTGGTCATGCGCGAGTCGCGCACCCTGGGCCTTATCGTCCCTAACATCGAGAGCCGCTTTTTTGCCTCGCTCGCCGGTAGCCTGGAAAAGCGCTGCCGCGAGGACGGCTATGCGCTCTTCATTACCAGCTCGGGCGGAAGCGCCGATGACGATCTGGAGCTGCTGCGCCAGCTGGTGACGCGCGGCGTTGATGGCGTCTTCCTGGTCGTGGGCGACGAGTTCTCCGACGACCGCGCCCTGCGCGAAGAAGTCAGCCACCTGCCCATCCCGGCCGTAATGGTCGACCGTGCCATTGAGGGACTCGAGTGCGACAAGGTGATGTTCGACCACGAGATGGGCGGCTACATGGCCACCCGCTATCTGATCGAGCAAGGCCACCGCCGTATTGCTTGCCTGGTTAACGCACGCCGCTCCAATACGGGTCGCAAACGACTTGCCGGCTATGAGCGCGCACTGCGCGAGGTTGGCTTGCCTATCGACGCGCGTTTGGAGTTTGAGAGCGAGTACTACATTCCAAGTGCATACGAGGCCTCGGAGGCGGTGCTCGCAACTGATGCCACCGCCGTGTTCGCAAGCTCGGATAACATTGCCCTTGGTTTGCTCAAGCGCCTGCACGAGATGGGGAAGAGCATCCCGGGCGATATTTCGGTCGTAAGCTATGACAACTCGGCGGCCGACGTTCTCTTTGAGCCGGCGCTGACCGCCATTGAGCAGGATCCTGGTGTCCTTGCGGAGCATGCTTTTGGCTGCATGTCCAAGCGTCTTGCCGGTAGGGGCGGCAGGCGTGCCGAAGAGGTCGTCCTGGAGCCGGCGCTTATCGTTAAGGGCAGCGTGCTCGAACTTACCGAATGTAGCTAAGCGTACTTGTTTGTTTGCATAGATTGCATGCGGAGTGTCTGCTATTTGCCGGCGGGGCCGGGGTGCCTGCCTTGTTTTGAGAAGTTCGCGGAGCCCACTTCTCAAAAC
>DBFAZJ010000005.1:0-1765 GCA_048244295.1 Collinsella sp. | reverse complement strand
AACTTTGCTGCCGCGTCGCCATGCAAAGCGCGACCAGGTAACCGGTCAGCTTTCGATGGAAGACGACCCCGATAAGATCGACGAGTCCGAGCCGCCGTTTGCCGTGAATCCTGTCTCGGCAGCACCTCAGATCCCCGACTTCTTGAAGCATCCCAAGGTTGCCGATGCGCCTGCCTTGAGTGCTGTCGAATCGGCTGCGGCTAGCGATGGGGGAGCGGACGGCGGCGCCGCAGATAACGAGGGCGAAGAAGAGGACGGCCTCAAACTTCCGCCACTTGAGATTCTGCATGCCAACCCGCAGTCGGCTTCCTCCGCGTCTTCTGACAAGGAGCTGGAACAGACTGCCGAGTCGCTTCAGTCCACCTTGCTGGAGTTTGGTCGTAGTGCCCGCGTGGTCGGCTGGATCGCCGGCCCCACGGTGACGACCTTTAAGCTGCAACCTGGCGAGGGCGAGCGCGTGAGCAAGATTTCGAGCCTCGAGGACGATATCGCGCTATCGCTTGCTGCCCAGTCCGTGCGTATCTTTGCCCCGATCCCCGGCACCTCGCTTGTGGGTATCGAGATCCCCAATCGCAAGCGCCAGAACGTCAACCTGGGCGACGTGCTTCCCTATGTGAAGGGCGGTCCGCTCGAGCTGGCCATCGGCCGCGATGCCGAGGGCACGCCGGTCGTCGCCGACCTTGCCAAGATGCCCCACCTGCTGATCGCCGGTACCACGGGTTCCGGTAAGTCGGTCATGATCAACTCCATCATCACGACCTTGCTCATGCGCGCCCTTCCCGAGGACGTTCGCCTGATCATGGTCGACCCCAAGCGCGTCGAGCTTGCGGGCTATAACGGTCTGCCGCATCTTTACGTGCCTGTAGTGACCGAGCCCAAGCAGGCCGCGAGCGCTCTGCAATGGGCCGTGTCCGAGATGGAGCGTCGCCTGAAGGTCTTCGAGCGTCTCAACGTGCGTAAGATCTCGACCTACAACGAAAAGCAGGCCGCCGGCGAGTTTGAACATTACGATAACCCGCCGCAAAAGATGCCCTATCTGGTCATTATCATCGACGAGCTCTCGGACCTGATGATGGTCGCCGGTAAGGATGTCGAGGCCTCGATCGTGCGTATTGCTCAGCTGGGCCGTGCCGCCGGTATCCACCTTATCGTGGCCACGCAGCGCCCGAGCTCCAACGTGGTGACGGGCCTCATTAAGGCCAACATCACCAACCGCATCGCCTTTAACGTCGCCACTGGCATCGACTCGCGCGTCATCATCGACCAGATGGGTGCCGAAAAGCTCACCGGTTTGGGCGACATGCTGTTCTCCAAGGTCGACTGGGGCAAGCCTCGCCGTATTCAGGGCTGCTTTGTCTCGGACGATGAAATCAACGAGATTGTCGAGTTCGTCAAGTCGCAAAGCGAGCCCGACTACCATGAGGAGATCCTGTCGGCTGTGGCGCCCGCTTCCATGTCCATGGCGGGTGGCGGCATTGTCCGCACCGGAGTTGCCGAGCCGCAAGACGATGATCCGCTCATTTGGGAAGCCGCCCATATTGTGGTGGAATCGCAGCTGGGCTCCACATCTGGCCTGCAACGCCGCCTTAAGGTTGGCTATGCGCGCGCCGGGCGTATTATGGACATGCTGGAAGAAAAGGGTGTCGTCGGCCCGCCCGACGGTTCCAAGCCGCGCGAGGTCCTATTGGACGAGGAGGGGCTTGCCGCGCTGGAATCTGTCGACGCCGAGATGGCACGTGAAGATTGTGAGTTTGGAGGATTCTGA
>DBFAZJ010000004.1:0-15034 GCA_048244295.1 Collinsella sp. | reverse complement strand
GGAACCGCCCAGGCGATAGGCGGCCGCCTCGCAGGCACGCTGGAGCTCGATGCCGGCGAGCGGGTCATCGTTGGGAAGGTCCTCAGGCGTGACGTTAACGAGCAGGGCGGCATTTGCGTTGCGTCCGTCGCGGGCATTGAGACTAGCCCCGTTGACGCACAGATGGCACGGTTCTGAAGAGGCGGCAACAACCTGTCCGCCGGGGCACATGCAAAACGAGAACACGCTGCGGCCGTTGGGAAGATGGGCAACAAGTTTGTAGGGGGCCGCCCCGAGCGCTGGATGTCCCGCCGAGGCTCCATATTGGGCTCTGTCGATGTCGCGTTGCGGATGCTCGATGCGAACGCCCATGGCAAAGGTCTTTTGTGCGAGGGCCACGTTGTGGTCCTTAAGGAGCTCAAAAATATCGCGAGCAGAATGCCCGCAGGCGAGGATGAGGTGCTTTGTCTCGATTGGCTCGTAAGCGGCGTCTTGGGACGATTGGACATCAATACCGGTGATGGCGCCAGACGCGTCGATGCGAATGTCGACGAGCTTCGTTCGATAACGGACGACACCTCCGAGCTGCTCGATGCGCTGGGATATAGCGGTGACAACCTTGGGAAGGATGTCGGAGCCAATGTGCGGCTTGGCATCCCACAGAATATCGCGGGGCGCACCCGCCTCGACGAAGGTTTCGAGGATAAGGCGATGGGCGGGATTTTTTGTTCCCGTATTGAGCTTGCCGTCCGAGAAGGTCCCCGCGCCGCCCAGACCAAACTGAATATTGCTCTCGGGGTCGAGGATGCGCTCCTTTAGAAAGAGGTCGATCGTCTGCGGGCGGCGAAATGCCGGGTCGCCGCGCTCGATAAGCAAGGGCTTAAGACCTGCTTTGGCGAGCGTGAGCGCAGCGAAAAGGCCGGCGCATCCGGCGCCGACAACGACAGGGCGTTCTTGAGGTGCGTCGGAGACGGGGGAGGGGAATGAAGGCTCATCGTCTTCTATCGCGCGTACGCGCGAGCGGTCACGCTCGGCAACGCTGTCGACCGCTTCTCGCTCGAGGTGGGGACTAGTCAGCTCAACACGAAAGCTCAGGATAAAATGGACGTCTCGTTTTTTGCGAGCGTCGATTGACTTGCGGTGGAGTTCGATGGACTTGATCTCGGAGTCCTTGCAACGTAGGATGCGCTTGGCGACTCGCTTGCCAACAATGAGGCAGGTATTTTCATCGCCGGCTTCATCGAGCGACGCGTTGACTTGGGTGATTTCGATCATCGAGGTCTCCTTAGAGGCAAGAAAGAGGCCGTCCGGTATCCCAGACGGCCCGAATGCGTTTTTGATTATAGACTGCGCGGCTACAGGCTGCTTGCAGCGCGAATGCCCGAGAGCCAGGCCCACGCAAGGTTAAAGCCTCCGCAATCGGCGTCGATGTCGAGTGCTTCGCCGCAGACGTAAAGCGGGGCGTCGACAACGCTGCGCGCGCGTAGACTGGGTGTTGAGATGCTCTCGACAGATACGCCACCACGCGTGACCTGCGCCGAGCGTTCCTCGGCTGTTCCCTCGACGAGCAACTTAAAGTGCTTGAGGATCGAGACCAGGTGGATGACATCGTTGGAGCCTGGATGGCACTGCTCGAACGCTGTACAGACGACGCGGGAGAGTTGCGGGGCGAGCATGCCGTCGAGCCAACGGGGATCGCGGGGCGAAAAGCTGCCGAGCAGCTCAACGCGCCGGTTGAGCATATCGAGCAGCTCGTCTTTGGAGAGGTCGGGGAAAACGTCGAGCAGGATCGTATCGCCGCGCTGGATACGACGGGAGAGGTTGAAGACAGCGACGCCCGAGATGCCGAAGGCTCGAAACAGTACTTCACCGTCTTCGTGCCAGAGCTCACTATGGTTACGGGTGAGCGTCAAGCGGGCGCGGACGCGCAGACCATCCAACGTCTTGAGTGCCGCCCGATCGCCAACGACCGTTGCCGATACGGGGCAGAGGATGGGGCGCAGCGAAGTGAGGGGGAGGCTAAACGTATCGGCGATACCGGTGGGGTTGCCGCCCGTGGCGATAATTACGGCATGTGCCTGCAGGGCCTCGTTCTTGCGAGGGACATCGGCGAGCGTTTTCCGAAGCGAGCGGAGCTCCGATTTTCGGTCGTCGTGCTTTTTTGCCTTGAGCGCCCGCGCTGGACGGTCTATTTGGAGTGCCCAGCCTTCGGAAACTTTGTGCGCCGAGGCAACGTTGGCTCCGCAGATTAAGGTGATACCTAGGCGGTTGCAAACGTTGAGAAGCGCGTCGCGCACCGATTCGGCGCGAAGGGAGCGCGGGTACAGCCGGCCTTCCTCGGAGGTTGTCATGATGCCCAGCGAGGAGAAGAAACCCATAAGCTCTTGTTCGGGCTGGGGGCCCATGACGGATTCGACGAATGCGGGGTGGTTATACCGCTGAGGATCAATCGATTCGTTGGAGAGGTTGCAGCGGCCGTTACCGGTCGCAAGGAGCTTAAGGCCGCAGGCGACATCGCGCTCAACGATGCAGACGCTTTTGCCAGCACGTGCGGCCGTAATGGCGGCGGCGAGGCCTGAAGCCCCGCCGCCGATTACCAGGACGTCATAGAAGGCGCTCGTGTTCACTTAGGCCTCGTCGGTCTCGTGCGGGGTAATGGCCTCGACGGCAGAGACTGCCTTGGGCAACATGCCATCGGGCAGCGCGGTCTCGACCTCGCCCTTATCGCAGGCCTCGGCGAGTGACGGATTGATGGGAAGCGTGCCCAAGATGTCGAGGTTATAGCGCTCTGCGACCTCGGGGAGCTTGCTCTTGCCAAAGACCTCGATCTTCTTGCCGCAGTCGGGGCACTCAATATAGCTCATGTTTTCGACGATGCCCAGAATGGGGACGTTCATCTTCTCGGCCATGTTGACCGCCTTGGCGACGATCATCGAGACAAGATCCTGCGGGCTCGTGACGATGACGATGCCGTCGACGGGCAGTGACTGGAAGACGGTGAGAGCGACGTCGCCTGTTCCCGGAGGCATGTCGACCAGCAGGTAGTCGATGGGGCCCCACGAGGTCTCGCTCCAGAACTGCCTAATGGCGCCTGCGATGACCGGACCGCGCCAAAGGATGGGGTCGGTCTCGTTTTGGAGCAGCAGGTTGGAGCTCATGACCTTGACGCCGTGCTCGGAGATTTCGGGCAGCATAAGGTTGCCAAGGGCATGGACGTGGCGTCCGCTCATACCGAACATCTTGGGGATAGAGGGACCGGTGATGTCGGCATCGAGGACGCCGACCTTGTGGCCGTGACGGGCAAGCTCGGTAGCGATGGCACCGGTGACAAACGACTTGCCGACACCGCCCTTGCCGGAAAGCACGGCGATGACGCGTTTGACCTCGGACAGCGTGTTCTCCTCAAATTGCGACGGCGACGTTTGTCCGCCGGCGGCCTGTGCGTGCTCGCAACCCATGTATGACTCCTTTGTATATGTTGGGGCCGGAGCCCCGTGATGTGACACGAGCGTCATTGTACCCTCGTTTGCGAGCGGGAGTCATTTGCGATGCATTTGGGCCGAGCGTGCTTGCAATACGATGGGTCCAAGCGAATGGGCGGGCTTACTGAACTTTGCTAGCGAACTCGAGGTATTGCATGCGCTGCAGCTTGTCGATCGTCGAGGCGTATGGGCTGTCTTCAGATTCCAAGTCGTAGCGCAGCCCGTCGGCACCAAGGTAGCCGGCGACATTGATGGTGGGCACATCTGACCTTGTTGCAAGCAGGGCCTTTTGATAGTCGGTGAGCGGGGCGCCGATCTTATTAAGGGTAATGGCTGCAATCTCGTTTGCCCCGACGGTGTCGTAGACGTTGAGCTCGGTATTGCCGGCGATTTCATAGTTAGCCCAGACAAAATATGTCGACTGATAGATACGGAAAGCGTGGCTTGCCGTATCTTCCTGAGGGTACAGCTCGTCGTTGAGAGTCGTTGCGGCGCTCGGCTGATGGTCGCCAAAAAAGACAAGGACAACCGGTCTGCCGATATTGCGGAGCTCGTTGATAAAGTACTCGAGGTCCCGGTCGGATGCGTTGATGCAGGTAAGATAGGTGTTGAGCGCGCTATTGGCACCCTCGCTGGCTCCCTCGACCCAATAGTTTGTCAGCTCCTCGGCGGGAACGGTGCCATAGTCGTAGCCGCCGTGATTTTGCATCGTGACGTCAAAGATGAACTGCGGCGCTTCGTTGGTTCTAAGCAGGTCGAGTATCTTGTCGTAGGTGGCGTAGTCGCATACGCCGGCATGGTAACAGGGCGCACCTTCGAAATCGCCGATTGAAAGAAAGTCTCCAAAGCCCAGCTGCTGATAGATTTTATCTCGATGGTAGTTGACGGGGTTTTGCGGGTGCATAGCGGTGGCGGTATACCCAAGCTCTTTAAGGTCCTTTGCCAGGCTGTTGACGCCATTCATCTGATACAGCTGATAGGGGATCTTGCCTAATCCGACAAAGGCCGTTGTCGCTCCGGTCAAAAATTCGAATTCGGAGTTTGCCGTTCCGCCACCGGTGACCGAAGCGAGCATGGTGCCGCGAACAAGTGTGTCGGGAAGCGAGTTGTAGAATGCGGGGCCGGTGTACCCGGCCGCCTGGAGCTGCTCAAAGCACGAAAGGTCGCTAAAACTCTCATTCATGACGGCAACAATCGTCGGCTTGATTTCATTGAACTGGGCAACGGCCGCCGCGCGCTGCTCGCTCGAGCCATACGTGCTGTCGTAGGTGGCGGCGAGCTCCTGCTCGATGCTCCGCGCCTCATCGGGCGTATAGTCTTCGGGCTTCTCAATGGGCAACTCGTTGACCATTTCGGTGAACGAAGTGATAAAACCCTGAGACGCATACGTGGTGATGGGCTGCCAACGGTCAAATCCAAAATTCAGCGCCTGCTCCAAGTCGATGCTGGAAAAGCCCGAGAGCCCCACAACGGTCACTAGCAGAAAAGCGCAGAGGTTAGCGGCGATTGCGGGGAAGACATGGGTGGGCGTACGGAGCTTTCTCGGTCGGATAAGCGAAAGAAGCCCCAGGGAAATCTCCAGCAGGGCTAGAGAGGTTACGATTCCGGCGGTAAAGGTAAACTCGTATCCCTCGCTCACTTCCATTGCGGTGCCAAGGGCCAAGATATCGCTTGGCAGGATGGCCTCGCCTTTAAACGTTATGACGAAGTGCTCGGCAATGCCAAGGATGCAACAGGCGACGGGCACGAGGGCCATGACGCCTCCATGACGCTGTCCCAGCAAATAAAGGGAGAGCAGAACCGTCGCGAGCAGCCCGACGGAAAACCCGAATGAGTTGGCGGGAATGCGATAGAACGTTTCGTTACAGGCAATTTCGAGTGAAACGAACGAGAGCGCTGAAACAGCGGCGATGACAAGGATGTCACGGCAAATACAGGCAACCGTTCCCGTCGCAAGATCGGTTTGGTCGATAAGTCCCGAAACCAAGGGCTCGACAAGAAGTATGACGGCGGTAGCACCGAGCGCCGAATAAGAAAGGACCCATAGGGAATTGTCCTCATTTACGAGCAATTGATTCGTAATCCATGCAGCTACCATGCCGAGCGGGATGAGGAGCGTCGCGCACCAAAAGACGCGGGCAATGGGCGGCTTTTCATTGTGTTTGATTGAAAAATACACGCGCACGACGACGGTGGCCACGATAAGGACGGCGATGAATATGGGCAGATTGGCCATGTCGCTCGAAGTGATTTCAAGGGGGATATCTTCGGTCATGGACGTTCCTCTGTTACGGCAAATTAAGTTCAGTATTAGATTACTGTAACCTTTCCACGACATTTCGAGAAACAAAGCGCCCGATACGCAAAGCTAAAGGTCTGCGAATCTTGTATTACGAACATCTGTGCGCGTCGAGTGCGCTAAACTCATCGGCAGTATGATTCGATGCAATAGGAGGCAAGGAGCTTCCATGTCTGATTCTTCTATCGTTATTCGCGGCGCTCGTGAGCACAACCTCCGTGATATCGATGTTTCCATTCCGCGTGACCAACTCGTGGTCATTACCGGTCTTTCTGGCTCGGGCAAGAGTTCGCTGGCATTTGACACTATCTATGCCGAGGGCCAGCGTCGATACGTCGAGAGCCTTTCGAGCTATGCGCGCCAGTTCTTGGGTCAGATGGACAAACCCGACCTGGATTCAATCGACGGCCTTTCGCCGGCAGTGTCGATCGACCAAAAGACGACGTCTAAAAACCCTCGCTCGACGGTTGGCACCGTAACCGAGATTTATGACTATCTGCGCCTGCTGTTCGCCCGTGTGGGCACCCCGCACTGTCCCGAATGCGGCCGCGTCATTGAGCGTCAGACGACCGACCAGGTTGCCGACAAGGTCTTGGCGGCGGGGGAGGGCCGCCGCGCGTTTGTGCTGGCACCGGTGGTGCGCGGGCGAAAAGGCGAGTACACCAAACTGTTTGAGGACCTTCGCGCCGAGGGCTTTAGCCGCGTGCGTGTCGACGGTGAAGTGCGCTCGCTCGACGATCCGATCGATCTGGACAAGAAGTTCAAGCACGATATCGAGGTCGTAGTCGATCGCATCGTGATCCGTGAGAACTCTCTGGGCCGTATCGCCGAGTCTGTTGAGCAAGCGACCGCGCTGGCTCACGGCAATGTAAACGTGTACATGCTGCCCGATCGTGATGCTCCCGAGGGGACCGAGGGCGAGCTGCTGGAGTATTCGTTGGCCTTGGCGTGCCCGGAGCATGGTCACTCCATTGACGATCTTCAGCCGCGTGATTTTTCGTTCAACGCTCCCTATGGCGCATGTCCTGAGTGCGACGGCCTGGGCTTTAAGAAAACCGTTGATGCCGAGGCGCTGATTGAGGATCCCTCGAAGTCCATTGCCGATGGAGTCTTTGGTAGCCTGTTTGGCAATTCGAACTACTATCCGCAGATTTTTGCTGCGGTCTGCAAACACTTTAAGGTGAGCGCCGATACGCCGTGGGAGGACTTGCCCCCTCGCGTGCGTCGTGCATTCTTGGATGGCCTGGGCGATACGAAGATCTCGGTCGACTACCAAAAGCTCGACGGACGTCGCAGCCAGTGGGATACCAAGTTTTCGGGCGTTCGCAACATCCTGTACGAACGCTATACCGAGACGACGAACGAGAACACCAAGGCGCGCCTGGAGAAGTACATTCGCGAGGAGCCGTGCTCGAGCTGCCACGGCGCTCGTTTGCGCTCCGAGATGCTCGCCGTCACCGTGGGCGGCAAGTCCATTTACGAGGTTTGTTGCCTGTCGTGCCGTGAATCGCTCGAGTTTTTTGAGGGCCTGGAGCTCACCGAGCGCCAACAGTTTATCGGCGGCCGTATCGTCAAGGAAATCCTGGAGCGCTTGCGTTTTCTGGTCGATGTTGGACTCGACTATCTGACGCTCGATCGTGCCTCGGCGACGCTTTCCGGTGGCGAGGCGCAGCGTATTCGTCTGGCAACGCAGATCGGCGCGGGTCTCATGGGCGTGCTCTATATTCTGGACGAGCCCTCGATCGGTCTTCATCAGCGTGACAACGAGCGCTTGATCAAGACGCTCGAGCGCCTGCGCGATATCGGCAATACCGTTATCGTCGTCGAACACGACGAGGATACAATCCGTGCCGCCGATTACGTGATCGACATGGGGCCCGGCGCCGGCGTCAACGGCGGACACGTAGTCGCGGCGGGAACGCCTGCCGATATCATGGCGTGTCCTGAGTCGATGACGGGCGCTTATCTGACCGGCAAACGAATGATCCGGGTGCCTGATGAACGGCGCAAGCCCGGTCGCGGCTGCCTTAAAATTACGGGCGCTCGAGCCAACAACCTCAAAAACGTTACCGCCAAAATCGAGTTTGGTACGCTTACGGTTGTTACCGGCGTGTCGGGATCGGGCAAGAGCTCCCTGGTTACCGACACCATTGCGCCTGCCCTTACGAATGTCATTCACCGTTCGACGCGCCCTGTGGGTCCGTATAAGAAAATCGAGGGCATCGAGTGTATCGATAAGGTTATCGATATCGACCAGTCGCCGATTGGCCGCACGCCGCGCTCCAACCCTGCTACCTATATCGGCCTGTGGGATGATCTTCGCGCGCTGTTTGCGAGTACGCCGGAGTCGAAGGCGCGCGGCTACTCGCCGGGTCGTTTCTCCTTTAATGTGAGTGGCGGGCGCTGTGAGGCGTGCAAGGGCGATGGGCAGATTAAGATCGAGATGCACTTCCTTCCCGATATCTACGTTCCCTGCGAAGTTTGCGGCGGTAAACGCTACAACCGCGAGACACTCGAGGTCACCTACCGTGGCAAGACCATCTCGGACGTGCTCGACATGAGCGTCACCGAGGCGCTGGCCTTCTTTGGGAATATCCCGCAGATCAAGCGAAAGCTCCAGACGCTGTACGATGTAGGCTTGGGCTACGTGAGCCTGGGCCAGCCCGCCACGACGCTCTCGGGCGGCGAGGCGCAGCGTGTGAAGCTCGCCAAGGAGCTTCATCGACGCCAGACGGGCAAGACGTTCTATATTTTGGACGAGCCGACGACCGGTCTTCATTTTGAGGACGTCCGCCAGCTGCTCGATGTGCTGCAGCGCTTGGTCGATGCGGGCAACACGGTGCTGGTGATTGAGCACAACCTTGATGTCATCAAGGTTGCCGACCGCCTGATCGATATGGGTCCCGAGGGCGGTAACGGTGGCGGAACCGTCGTGGTTTCGGGCACACCGGAGCAGGTTGCGGACTGTCCGCAGAGTTATACGGGCAAGTTTTTGGCGCCGTTGCTCAGGCGTGACCGGGAGCGTCAGGCTCAACTTGATGCTCAATAAATAGGCGATTCAGTTTATGGGCGCCATCGACTCCTTGTGATTCGATGGCGCTTGCTGTGCCGAAGTGACGTATGCAGCCGAATTGGACATATACTTAATCCTTGCGTCCGAATGCGAGGGAAAGGATATGTCATGGCAAAGGCTGTAAAGACGCCAAAAACCAATGCGATGCGCGAGCTGGAAAGCGCCGGCATTTCCTATGTTCTACATACGTACGAAGACGATGGTGATGAGTCGGTGGGCCTGGGTGTCGCGATTTCGGAGCAGCTTGGCGAGGAGCCCGGTCAAGGATTTAAGACTTTGGTCTGCGTGACACCGTCCAACGACTATGTCGTGTGCTGTATCCCTGTTGCCGACGAGCTCGATCTAAAGTCCGCCGCGCGTGCCGCGGGGGAGAAGTCCTTGGCCATGATGCATGTGAAGGATTTGCTTGCGGCGACTGGCTACGTTCGCGGCGGCTGCAGCCCGGTCGGTATGAAAAAACGCTACCGGACGCTCATTGATGAGACATGTGTCCTTTGGGATACCATTTTTATTTCGGGAGGCAAGCGTGGTTATCAGCTCGAGCTTGCACCCGATGATTTAATTGCATTTTGCGGGGCGACGGTTGCCGCGATTACGAGAGAGGACTGAGCGATGCCGCAGGAAGAATTGAAGCGCGGAGCTCATTTTGCAAAAGAATCTGCGCCTCAGACACCCTCATCCGAAGCTTCTTCGTCGCGAGATGACACTGACGACATGGGCTCGTCGGACTACTCCACGGTTGGTCGTTCCGCCGGGCTTATGACCATCCTGACCATTGTGTCTCGCGTCACCGGTTTTATCCGCACGTGGGCAATGGCGGCCGCTATCGGCATGTCGCTACTCTCGTCCTCCTATCAGGTCGCCAACAACCTGCCCAATATGCTCTACGAACTCGTGATGGGTGGCATGCTCGTGACGGCGTTTTTGCCCGTGTACATGGGCGTGAGGCGTGAGCAGGGTCGCGAGGCCTCGAACGAGTACGTGGGCAACCTGCTCGGCATTCTGCTTTTGGTGCTGGGTGGCATTTCGTTGCTGGGGACCGTGTTCGCCCCGGGCTTTATCTGGACGCAATCGTTCCTTTCGGGTGACGGCGGCAGCATGGATACCGCTGCGTTCATGTTCCGTTTCTTTGCCATCCAGATTCTGTTTTATGGTTTGGGCTCGGTGTTCTCGGGCGTTCTCAACGCACACCGCGACTACTTCTGGTCGACGTTTGCCCCGGTCCTCAACAATGTGATCGTCATTGCGAGCTTTATGGGTTTTGCGCCCGTGTCCGCACAGTTTGGCGAACGTGCCGGCATCATCTTGATTGCGGCCGGTACGACCCTCGGTGTCTTTGTTCAGATGGCATGTCAGATTCCCGCGCTTGGCAAGCACGGCGTGCATCCCCATATCCATATCGATTTTAAGGACCCCGCGCTGCGCCAGACGATTGCGCTCGGTATCCCGACGCTGCTCGCCACGGTGTGCATGTTTGTCTCGACTTCTATCACCAACGCTGCCGCGCTGGTGGTCCAGCCCGAGACTGGTCCTTCCGTCATCGCCTATGCGCGCCTGTGGTACACGCTGCCCTACGCGCTGATTGCCGCCTCGCTTTCGACGGCGCTCTATACCGAGCTCTCTCACGACGCGCAGGAGAAGGATTACGACAGCGTTCGCACGGGCATTTCGCGTGGCGTCGCCCAGATGCTGTTCTTCCTGATTCCGTTCGCGCTGTACCTGATTGTCTTCGCGCGTCCGCTCAACATGATTTACTGTGCCGGCAAGTTTGATGTGTCCGGCGTGGCGCTGGTGTCCGAGTTCCTTGTCTACCTGGCGTTCTCGCTGCCGCTCTACGGCGTGGTCGTGTTGATGCAGAAGAGCTTCTCTGCCTTGCTCGACATGAAGCCCTATAGCCGCTATTGCCTGTATTCCGCCATCGGCCAGGCCGGCTCGGTTCTGCTGTTTGGCGTTGTGCTGGGCTTCGGTATGCCGGCAATCGCGCTTTCGTATGTCGTCGACTACGTGATCTTGGTCGGTTGCTCGCTGTGGTGGCTGCGTCGTCGTCTGCGTGGCCTTCAGGTCAAATCTATCCTACATGGCGGTTTCTTTGGCCTTTTGCTCGGTGGCCTAGGTGCTGCCGCAGGCGCCGGCGTCATGTGGGCGCTTGAACACTTTGTCGGGGCACTTGGCGGCTCGATTCTGATTACTCTTGGCTACGTTTGCGTTGCGGGTGTCGCCTCGCTTGTTGTTACCTTTGGCCTTGCCGTCGTCCTTAAGATGCCCGAGGTCTCGGCGCTGCTTCGTCGCAAGTAGGTGCGCGTGGCCGGTCACGACAACATACCAACGCTTGCCGAGCAGGTTTCGCGCGTTCCCACACAGCCCGGATGCTACCTTTGGAAGGATGCCAAGGGCGATGTCATCTACGTGGGCAAGGCGAAAAACCTGCGCGCCCGCATGCGTCAATACGTGACACTGCAGGATGAGCGTCAAAAGATCCCGCTGATGATGCAGCTGGTGGCGAGCTTTGACTACATCGTTGTCGAAACCGAGCATGAGGCGCTTGTACTCGAGCGCAACCTGATCGGCCAGTACCATCCGTACTTTAACGTCGACCTCAAGGATGACAAGAGCTACCCCTTTATCGCCATTACAAAGGGCGACCTGTATCCCGCGATCAAATACACGCGTGAGCGTCATAAGCCGGGAACGCGCTATTTTGGACCCTATACCGATAGCCGTGCGGCACGTGAGACGATAGATACGCTGCGCAAGGTTATCCCCATCTGCTCTGCATCCTGTGCGGAGTGGCGTCGTTGTCGCCGTACCATCGAGTCCCACAAGGGCGAGGAAGACATCGTCAATATGATTTGCGCACAAAACGGGCGTCCCTGCTTTGACTACCATGTCGGGCGCGGCCCGGGTGCGTGTGTCGGCGCGATTTCCCCGGCAGACTATGCCAAGAACGTCAAGCGTGTCGAGCGCTTTTTGTCGGGCCATCGCAAGGATGTCGTCGATGAGCTGACCTCCGAGATGACGGATGCCGCCGAGGCGCTCGACTTTGAGCGCGCGGCACGCGTCAAACGTCGTTTGGAGGTCATCAGGGGTCTGGACGATCGTCAGCAAGTCGTTTTTCCCTCCAGTGTCGATATCGATGTCATCGGGTTCTATCGCGAGGAGACCATCTCCGCCGCTTGCGTCTTCGTCGTTCGCGAGGGCCGAACAGTTCGCACCTGCGAGTTCATTCTCGACAAGGGTCTTGATGTTGACGAGGAAGAGCTCCAGTCGGGCTTTCTTAAGCGCTATTACGACGAGACGGCTGATATTCCAGCTGAGGTCAACCTTTCCGTCGAGCTTGAGGATGCGGAGGCGCTGGGGGAATGGCTTGCGGGCAAGCGCGAGCGTTCCTGCCATCTCCATAGGCCGCAGCGTGGCGAAAAGCACCGTTTGCTCGATATGGCATCCAAAAATGCGCGCCATGCCCTCATGCGCTACATGATGCGAACGGGGTACGCTGACGACCGCACCAATCAGGCGCTCCTGGAGCTCGAAAGCGCGCTGGCGCTGCCAGCGCCGCCGATGCGTATCGAGTGCTTCGATATCTCGACGCTGCACGGAACCTTTACCGTCGCCTCGATGGTGGTGTTTACCAACGGACGCGCCGACAAGAGCCAGTACCGTCGTTTTAAAATTCAGGCCGAATTGGACGAGGCAAACGACTTCGTGTCGATGTCCGAGGTTTTGGGACGACGCTATGCTCCCGAGCGCATGGCCGACGAGCGCTTTGGATCGCGCCCCGATTTGCTCGTTGTCGATGGCGGTAAGCCGCAATTGACCGCTGCGATCAAGCAACTTGAGGCTCTTGGGCTCGATATACCGGTTTGTGGCTTGGCGAAGGCCGATGAGGAAGTTTTCGTGCCTTGGGACGAGACTCCCGTCGTGCTGCCGACCGGGTCTGCTTCGCTCTATCTAATTAAACAGGTGCGCGATGAATCGCACCGTTTTGCAATCACATTCCATCGTGAGTTGCGTGATAAAGCCATGACAGTTTCGGTACTCGATGACGTTCCAGGCGTGGGACCCACCAGAAAACGTGCCCTTATGCGCCATTTTGGCTCGATGAAGCGTTTGCGCGCGGCGAGCGAG
Organism: Collinsella sp.; assembly: GCA_048244295.1. Taxonomy (GTDB): domain Bacteria; phylum Actinomycetota; class Coriobacteriia; order Coriobacteriales; family Coriobacteriaceae; genus Collinsella. The sequence continues at coordinate 2,076 of DBFAZJ010000004.1, read as the reverse complement.
CAAGAGATCGCGGAAGTTCGCGGCATACCTGCCGATGTTGCCAAGGCGGTCCACGAGGCGCTCGTTGCGTGGAATGCCGAGCGCGCCGAGGCGGCGGCTGGCCATTCCGATAGCTAAACACGAGCCTAAACAACTGATATACATGATTGCGCGATTTTCAACCATTTATTTCGCCATGATTGCCTGCTGGTTTCGGGTTTTATTAACGCTAAAACGTTTGACTAACCCAAGCGAAAACCCTGCTATCCTGCGGGTTGACGAAGACTGATATCTCACCTCGCCGATACATACTGTCTGGCGAATCGTTTGTCAACGAATTCGGTGAACGGTAGTAAATACCGTTTAAGCGTATGTATGTATCGCTCGCCGAGCGCGGCACCTCAGTTGGGTTCGTCGGCAGGTAAGGTATATATCGTCCGCAAGTTGCGCGGGGGCAAGTCTAGATGCTCCCGAGTAAGATTCTCTATTGATAGGAGAAGACATGGCCATCATCAACAAGGGTATGTCCAGGCGTTCGTTCCTCGGCCTCACCGGCAGCGTCGCTGCTGTCGCAGGGCTTGGTCTCACCGGCTGCGGTGGCAGCTCTAACGACGAGGGTTCCGCTTCCGGTTCCACCGATTCCGCTAACCGTGGCGGCGGCGTGATCACCGCCGGTTCCGCTTACGCTCCGTCCAGCTTCGATCCCGCCAGCACCGGCTCCGCTGTGGGCCTGGGTGCTAACTGGCACGTCGTCGAGGGCCTCTACGGCATCGATTACCACGACTACAGCACCTTCAACGAGCTCGCCACCGACGATCCTAAGTCCGTGGACGACACCACTTTCGAGGTCACCATCCGCAAGGGCGCCAAGTTCTCCGATGGCACCGAGGTCACCGCTGACGATGTCGTTGCCTCCTACACCGCTTGCGCCGCTTCCGCTACCTATGCTCCGTTCTTCCAGCCCTTCGAGTCCATCGAGGCCAAGGACGCCAGCACCGTGACGGTCAAGACCAAGGTCCCCAACTTCTCCCTGCTCAAGGATCGTCTGGCCATCGTCCGCGTTACCCCGGCCACTCAGACCGAGGAGGATCGCGCCAAGCAGCCGATCGGCTCCGGCCCCTGGATGTACGACTCTATCTCCGATACCGAGATTACCCTGGTTCCCAATCCTGAGTACAACGGTGAGTATGCTGCCGAGGATAAGAAGATCCAGTACAGCATCCTGACCGACCCCACCGCTCGCGTTACCGCTCAGCAGGAGGGCTCCACGCTCGTTATGGAGCTCGTTACCGCTGACGCCGTCGACCAGCTTGAGAGCGCCGGCTGCAAGATCGATAACGTTCAGGGTTTCGGCACCCGCTTCATCATGTTCAACGTCGCCAAGGAGCCTTGGAACAACGTCAAGGTCCGTCAGGCTGTCATGTATGCGCTCGACACCGAGAAGATGGTCAGCAACACCTTCGCCGGCCTTGCCACCGCTGCCAGCTGCTACCTGCCCAAGAGCTTCACCAACTATCATGAGGCTTCCACGGTGTACAAGACCGACGCCAAGAAGGCTAAGAAGCTCATCGAGGAGTCTGGCATCACCCCGGGTGCCATCACCCTGCGCACCACCGACAACGAGCAGATTAAGGGCATGGCCGCCCAGGTCAAGAACGACCTCGACGCTCTCGGCTTCGATGTGACCATCCAGACCGATACCTCGCCGGCCACCTACGCTGCCATCGACGGCGGCGAGGCCTACGATATCCTCCTTGCCCCTGGCGATCCTTCCTGCTTCGGCGCCGACCCCGACCTGCTGCTCAACTGGTGGTACGGCGACAACGTCTGGATGCAGACCCGTTGCCCGTGGAAGGAGTCCGCTGAGTGGCAGAAGCTCCACAGTCTCATGGACGAGGCTCTTGCCGCCGAGGGCGACGAGCAGCAGAAGAAGTGGAACGAGTGCTTCGACATCATTGCCGACAACGCCGTTCTGTACCCCGTTGTCCACGTCAAGACCGTCTCCGCTTCCTGGGACGATCCGTCCACTGCGCCCAACGGCGAGGCCCTCGATGGCTTCAAGGGCATCGGCACGACGAGCATGTCCTTCAGGGGCGT
>DBFAZJ010000003.1:0-6820 GCA_048244295.1 Collinsella sp. | reverse complement strand
GGCTTACCTCCCAAATCTTTCCGCAGGACGGAAGGATCCCGCCGCGCGAAGCGCACGGCGGGATCCTGACATGTCCGAGGACGATTTGGGAGGTAAGCCCTGGGGTCTCCGATGAGAGCAGTTTCGGCCGAGGCTATTCGTCGCCGAAGCTGATGCCCAGCGCCTTGGCCTCGCGCACCAGATCACTCTGGGGGTCGACATACTTGAGCTTGCCGGCGACCTCCTCGAGCGGCATGTGGCACATCTTGCCGTCACGCAGGGCAATCATGTAGCCAAACTCGCCGCGCAGGCAGCCGAGCGCTGCCTCGACGCCGCACTGGGTCGCAAAGATGCGGTCCTGGGCGTCGGGCTGGCCGCCGCGCTGCGTGTGGCCGGGGATGGCGACGCGGGTCTCGCGACCAGTCTTGGCTTCGATCTCCTTGGCGATGTCGTAGACGATCGATGGGCTCGTGCGCTCGGCGAGCTTCTTCTTGTACTCCTTCTTGGACAGCGCCGCGTCTTCCTTGGAGATAGCGCCCTCGGCGACGGCCACGATGGTAAAGCGGCTGCCGGTCTCCATGCGATGCTCGATGGTCTTGATAACCTGGTCCATGTCGTAGGGGATCTCGGGGATCAGGATGACGTCCGCACCGCCCGCGACGCCGGCGTACAGCGGGATCCAGCCAACCTTGTGGCCCATGATCTCGATGACGAATACGCGGCCGTGGCTCGAAGCGGTGGTGTGGATGTCGTCGATGCACTTGGTGGCGACGTCGATGGCGCTCGTAAAGCCAAACGTCATCTCGGTGCCCCAGGTGTCGTTATCGATGGTCTTGGGCAGGGCGATAACGTTGAGGCCCTCTTCGCGCAGGCGGTTGGCGGTCTTGGTGGAGCCGTTACCACCCAGCATAAACAGGCAGTCGAGCTGCAGCTTATGATAGGTGTGGACCATCGCCGGCACCTTCTCGACACCATCGGCTTCGGGGGTATCCAGGCGCTTGAACGGCGTGCGGCTCGTGCCCAGGATGGTGCCGCCGCGGGTGAGGATACCGCTAAAATCGGCGGGCGTCATGACGCGGAACCTGCTGTAGATAAGGCCCTGGTAGCCGTCCTCAAAACCATAGATCTCGATAGGTTCTTCGCTATTGGTCATAAGCGTTTTGACGATGCCGCGCATGGTGGCGTTGAGTGCCTGGCAGTCGCCGCCACTGGTAAGAAGACCGATCCTGAGCATGATGAATCCTTCCGGGCAAGTTATAACATGCGCATAAGTTTACCCCCGCACACTGTTGATACGGGGGTAAAACGTGTTAGCTCAAGCGTATGGAAATGTAAGCAACGTCAGGGAACGTAAGGTCGACGGGCCTGGCTCCTTACAGTGCGAAGGCGTCGACGTCGCTCCAGTGGCGGCGCAGCGTAATAGCGGCGGCGGGCTCGGTATTGTCAAAGACGACCGACCATTGCGTATTGCTGGTGATGTCTTCCGGATTGGGCTCTTGCGCCGCAGCGCGAAGGGCCTTCCAAGCGACTGCCTCGTCCTGGGCACCGACATGGGCGTCAAGGACATCGGCGATTGCGACGGCGCGCTCTTTACCATGGCCCAGCTCGTCATTCTTTTGGTTGGGCAGCACTTCGTCGCCATAGCAGGCGTAGAAGTTCGTAACCTGGCGTACAGGAGTCGCTTTGAAAGCACGGTCCGGATCGCGCGGATCCCACTCTACTACGCGCGCGTCACCGGCGGCGTCGTTGATAAAGAAGTGGTAATCGCGTCCTGCCATGGCGTGCATGTCGTAGGCGGAAAGCAGGTCGACAGCTTCTTGCGTGGTGGCGGCACGGTCGAGCACCAGACGGATGGCGAGCGAGGTATTGATGACGGGGCGTTGCGTGTCCTGGTCACAGGGCTTGGAATCCAGAGTGAGTACGGCAATGGACACGCCGCATTCGTTAACACCGTCGAGCTGGGCAAACGGGCCCATGAGTGCGGCGGCGCGTCCGCCGACGGAGTCAAACGGAGTGTTGGCGCCCAGGTTGTTAAGGGCAGCAAACCCGATGGAGGCATAGCCGTTGCGTGGGTGATTGCGCACCAGCAGCGCCGAGGTGTCGTCCTTAAAGTCGTAATTGCGACCGGTGCGCACGCGGCCTTCGGCATCTACGGCGACAAAAGCGCTGCAGGCAAACTGGGGCGCCTGGACATGTACCGGCACACCGGGCAGCACCTGCGCCACCACGGCATCGATGTAGGCCTGGTCGTCGCGCACGCCAGCGGCGATGATGCGATCAAGATCGTAGTCGTAGGCGATGTCGATTGCGTACAGGTCATAGCTATCCGCGTAGCTGGTCAAGCGTTTGAGCGACGCGGCGGACTTGATTTGCTTGTGATAAACGATACCGGTGGCAGCGGCAAGGCCGACGGCGACTCCCGCGACACCGCAGGCGATGGCAATGTTACGTGGCTTCATGACGGCTCCTCTCGTCCTGTTAGCGTAATTGTCGCAAAAAGTGCACGGGCATGATGGCTCAACTTGGCGAGCGGCGCGGGATTAAACACGGAATGAAGAGTGCGGCGCTGGCGCGGCGGGGTATGCTGGAAGGGACCATCAACCCAGCGAAAGGGGAGAGCATGACGGATCAGGAAACGCCCGAGCGCGCGCATGTGACGGCCGATGATATCGAGGCCGCCAACGACCTTATCGACTTTATCGAGGCATGCCCCAGCATGTTTCATACGGCGGCGACCATTATGGCCGAGCTCGACGAGGCGGGCTTTACCTACCTGCCCGAGAATGCGGCGTGGGACATCGAGCCGGGCGGGCGTTATTACACGCAGCGCAACACCTCGAGCGTTGTTGCCTTTAAGGTGGGCGAGGACCTGGCCGCGACGTGGGGCGAGGACGGCGTTGCCGGCGACTACCATTTTCAGCTGACGGCGTCGCACAGCGACTCGCCGACGTTTAAGGTCAAGGCCGTGCCTGAGCTTGACGGCGCGGGCGAGACGCTGCGCCTGAACACCGAGGCCTACGGCGGCATGATCGACTACACCTGGTTCGATCGCCCGCTGGCGCTGGCTGGACGCGTGTTGGTACGCGAAGGCGACCGTATTGAGAGCCGCCTGCTTTCCACCGAGCGCGAGGTCGCTATTATCCCGAGCCTTGCCATCCATATGAATCGTGGCGTTAATGAGGGCTTTGCGCCCAACCGCGCCGTCGACCTGTGCCCGCTCATCAGCGCTGGTGACCTTAAGCAGGGCGACTTTGATGCTCTGATCGCCGACGAGCTGGATGTTGAGCCCGAGCAAATTCTGGGCCGCGATCTGTTCCTGGTCAATCGCCAGGATGCGCGCATGTGGGGCTGGGCCGACGAGTTTATTTCGACGCCCAAGCTCGACGACCTGGCCTGCGCCTACACCTCGCTGCAGGCATTTTTGGGTGCCGAGAACGCGCACGACGTTTCGGTCTTCTGCTGCTTTGATAACGAGGAGGTTGGCTCCGAGACCAAGCAGGGCGCCATGTCGACGTTCTTGGCCGATGCACTGCGCCGCATTAACGGCTCGCTGGGCTTTGACGACGAGTCGTACCATCGTGCACTTGCCGCATCGATGCTTGTAAGTTGCGACAATGCACATGCCGTGCACCCCAACCACGCCGAGAAGTGCGATGCTCGCAATCAGGTGGTGCTTAACGGCGGCATCGTCATCAAGGAAGCCGCCAACCAGCACTACTGCACCGATGCCTTTAGCCGCGCGGTGTTCCAGGCCATCTGCGATGACGCCGACGTGCCCACGCAGGCCTTCGCCAACAAGAGCGATATGGCCGGCGGCTCCACGCTCGGTAACCTGTCCAATATGCAGGTGAGCATGCATGCCGTGGACGTGGGCCTGCCGCAGCTTGCCATGCACTCGAGCTACGAGACCGGCGGCGTGCGCGACGTGATGTACGCCATCCGCGCCCTCACCGCCTTCTACGAGCGCAACCTAACCATCAACGGCGCCGAAAGCGTGGAGCTTTAAATGCGAGCCGAAGGCGAGAAGACCGAGGGCAGGTCTCAACTAATCGATCAGGGGTCGAAGCTGTTCGCCGCCGCTTGCCATGAATCGGGAATCGACGTGTCCAACGCGTGGCCGGCGAGCGATGAAGAACTCAAGCGTAGCGCCTATTCGGACCACTATGGTAAGGAGATGGACTGGCTCTAATAGGCGAAACGTCGAAAACGCCAGATGAATGTCTGATGTCACTTTGACAAAAGTATCGCAGGCAGAACCAACGTCATAGTGCAAACTAACCTGACCCCATTGCACCAAACAGCTGGATTGAGCTGTTAAGACACCGCGGGTTGAGCAAACGTCAGCGAGCGACGTCCAGAGCGAACAAGTTGGCATGAAAAGGGCGAGGCATTGACCTTCTGGTCATGCCTCGCCTTTTGAATGACAAATTGTTGTTCTGGACGTCGCGCAGCGTCGACCGGTCCGCCGTTCGTTAGAACGGCGGAACCCATGGGGCTCGCAGCGTCGAGGGGTTCCGGCGTTTGGAAAACGCCGGAACAACCTAATGTTCGATCCAGCAACGCAGGGTCTCGCCGGCTTGCAGGTGACGCAGATTCTCTGCGGCAATGTCGACCACATTGTTGAGCGTGGCGGCCAGATGGAACCAGCCCGAGATATGCGGCGTAATGAGCATGTTAGGCGCATCCCACAGTGGGCTTGTCTCAGGCAGCGGCTCGGGGTCGGTGACGTCGACCGCGGCGCCGGCGAGATGACCCGACTCCAGGGCGGCAACCAAGTCGTCGGCGACCACAAGGTCGCCGCGGCCGCCGTTGGCAAAGAAGGCGCCCGGTTTCATCGCAGCGAAGAACTCGGCGTTCGCCAAGCCGCGGGTCTCGGGCGTGCTGGGCATAAAGGATGCGACGATGTCAGCCTCGGCCAGACGCTCGGGCAGGGCGTCCATGCTGTCCATGTCCTCAAACACAATGGGGTAGACGAGTGGATGGCGCTTGATGCCGCGGACGTGCGCACCCATGTTGCGGCAGAGCGTGGCGAAGTGGCCACCGATATCGCCCGCGCCCAGCACCAGCACATTGGCGTTTTTGAGCGAGGTGACCGGCCCCAAATCCTCCCAGCGATGCTCGCGCTGCAAGTCGTGATAGCCGGGCAGGCGCTTCATCATGGAAAGGACCATGGCAAACATGTGCTCGCTTACAGCCTGGCCGTAGGCGCCCACCGAGCAAGACAGTTTGGCGTCGGCCGGCACGGTTCCGGCGGCAAGGTAGTCGTCATAGCCGGCGGTCTGCAATTGCAGCAGCTGGAGATGCTCGCATGCCGTGAGCATGTCAGGGTCGATGTTGCCCAAGATCACGTCGGTATCGGCGACCTGCTCGCGCGTGATGGCGTCGGCGCTCGTGTAGATAAAGTCCTCGCCCGGAGCGCTCGACTCGAGGATCGCGCGATGGCGGTCGTTGACGGGCAACAAAACCAGGATGTTCACAAGCAGTCCTCTCCGCTCGACCTGCCAAAAAAGGACAGGTGTATTTTGGTAGGTTTTATCAGGCAAAACGTTCAAATAAAACGCCGGATGCAAGACGGGCGTGCCCGTTAGCATCCGGCGTCCGCACGGCTACCAGCTCAGCAGCTCGTAACCATCCTCGGTCACCACGAGCTGTACCTCGCACTGGGCCGAATCGCTGCCGTCCTTGGTGCGCACGCACCAACCGTCGCCCTTGCTGATCTTGATGTCGGGCGCTCCGGCGTTGACCATGGGCTCGATGGTAAAGACCATGCCCGGAGCCATGATGGTGTCCACATCGGGCGCCTCGGTGGTAAAGCCCACAAACGGGTCCTCGTGGAATTCCTTACCGATGCCGTGTCCGCCGTACTCGCGCACCACGCTAAACCCGGCGTTCTCGACGGTCTTTTGCACGGCCTCGGCCATAACGGACAGTGGCAGCCATGGCTTGACGGCCGCCAGACCCGCCTCCACGCTGGCGCGGGTGACGTCGACAAGGCGCTGGCGCTCGGCCGAGACCTCGCCGATGCAGAACATGCGGCTCGAATCACTAAAGTAACCGTCCAGGATCGTGGAGCAGTCCACGTTGATGATGTCGCCCTCGTGCAGCACATCCGCATCGCAGGGGATACCGTGACAGACCACGTCGTTGATCGAGGTGCACACGCTCTTGGGATAGCCCTCGTAGTTGAGATCGGCCGGCGTGCCGCCGTGCTCGACGGTGTAGTCATAGATCATCTGGTCGATCTGGTTGGTGGTCATGCCGGCGGCGATATGCTCGCCCACATAATCGAGCACGCCCACGTTGATGGCGGCCGAGCGCTTAATGCCCTCGATATCGGCGGGCGTTTTGTAGAGCGTGCGGGGCAGAACCTCCCAGCCCTCTTCCCACAAGCGCTCGAGGCGCTCATCAAAGGCGCTATGGCATTTCTTATATTTTTTGCCGCTGCCGCACCAGCAAGCGTCGTTGCGGCCAGGAACGGGTCCTTTGTCATACATGGCTAACTTCCTTTCATCCGCAGCTAGTATAGCCCACTCACAGGGCAGCTGCGCGCTAGTAGCTCACCTGGCAGGGGATGCCGAGGGTGCGCACGCGTGCGGCAATCGTGTCGAGCACCTCGGGCGCCGCTTTAGCAAGGCCGGCGACCGGTGTCTCGCGCGCTACCGTGTAGATGGTTGCTTCTTGTGGGCGAATGCGCTCAAGCGCCGCGAGCCAGGGGGCAACGTACTCCTCGCCGGTGTTGTCGATGGGCTTGCCCAGATACTCACCGGTCAAAAAGATCGTCTGGATAATAACGTGACCGTCAAAGCTTGCGAACGTCTCAATCTGGTGCTCGACGTCGTAG
>DBFAZJ010000002.1:0-6827 GCA_048244295.1 Collinsella sp. | reverse complement strand
GTGCCACGCGCCTGGCGCGTACCCACCGGCAGCTCGTGTACCTTCAGGCGGTAGACCTTGCCCTTGCTCGAGAAGAACAGCACGTACTCGTGCGTGGATGCGATAAACATCTCGTCGATGACGTCATCCTCTTTAAGGTTGACGCCCGACACGCCCTTGCCGCCGCGCTTCTGGGCGCGGTAGGCAGCCACCGGGATGCGCTTCACGTAGCCGGTGTGGGTGATGGTCACGACCATGTCCTCGTCGGCGATGAGGTCCTCGACATCCAGATCCTTTTCGACATGGCTGATCTCGGTGCGGCGTTTGTCGCCGAACTTTTTCGAAATCTCACGCATCTCCTCCTTGATGACGCCCAGGATCTTCTCCTCATGCGCCAGCAGGTCCTCGTAGTAGGCAATGGCGCGGCGCAGACCGTCCAGCTCTTCCTGAATCTTGTCGCGCTCCAGGCCGGTCAGGCGGCGCAGCTTCATCTCGAGGATGGCCGTGGTCTGCTCGGGCGTAAAGCCAAAGCGCTCGATCAGGCGGCTGCTGGCCTCGGAGTCAGTCTGCGAGGAGCGGATAATGCTAATGACCTCATCGATATGGTCAAGGGCCATCAAGTAGCCCTCAAGGATATGCGCGCGGGCCTGGGCCTTCTTAAGGTCGAAGCGGGTGCGGCGAGTGACGACGTCGACCTGGTGGTCGATGTAGTGCTGCAGCATCTCGCGCAGGCTCAGGCATTTGGGAACGCCGTTGACGAGCGCCAGGTTGTTGGCGCCAAAGGTCGTCTGCAGCGAGGTGTACTTATACAGGTTGTTGAGCACGACCTGCGGAATGACGCCCTTCTTGAGCTCGATAACCAGACGGATGCCCTTCTGGTTGGACTCATCGCGCATATCCGATATGCCCTCGATGCGCTTGTCGTTGACGAGCTGGGCAATCTTCTCCTGCAGGGTGCCCTTGTTGACCATGTAGGGAATCTCGGTAAAGACCAAGCGGCTGCGGCCGGTCTTGGTGGACTCCACATGTGCCTTGGCACGCACGGTAATGGAGCCGCGTCCGGTCTCGTAGCTCTGTTTGATGCCGGCGCTGCCCATGATGATGGCGCCGGTGGGGAAGTCCGGACCGGGCATGATCTGCATGAGCTCGTCGACAGTGGCGTCGGGGTTGTCGATCAGGTAGCAGGTGGCCTCGATCGCCTCGATGAGGTTATGCGGGGCGATGTTGGTGGCCATGCCGACGGCGATGCCTTGGCTGCCGTTGACCAGCAGGTTGGGGAAGCGCGCAGGCAGCGCCACGGGCTCGGCGAGCGATTCGTCGTAGTTGGGCTGCCAGTCGACGGTATCCTTCTGCAGGTCGCGCAGCAGTTCCATGGCGGGCTTTGCCAGGCGGCTCTCGGTGTAACGCATGGCTGCCGCGCCGTCGCCGTCGATGTTGCCGAAGTTGCCATGACCGTCGATGAGCGGCGTGCGCATGGAGAACCACTGTGCCAGGCGGACCATGGCCTCGTAGACCGCAGAGTCACCATGCGGGTGGTACTTGCCGATAACTTCGCCGACCGTCCAGGCCGACTTCTTGTGCGGGCGGTTGGGGTAGATGCCGCTCTCGTTCATCGCGTACAGAATGCGGCGGTGCACCGGCTTTAAGCCATCGCGCACGTCCGGCAAGGCGCGCGCCGTGATGACCGACATCGAATACTCGATGAACGACTGCTTCATCTCGCGACCGAACTCCGAAATCTGGAGCTGGCCGCCGTTGATATCCTCGCCGGCCGAGGCACCACGGTCGACTTCGCCAAAGCTCTCCTCGAGCTCGGCGTCGTCGTCCTCTTCCTCATCATCATCGGCATCGGGGTTATAGGCGTCCGGATCGCCGTCCTCGCCCTGCTCAGCACGGGCAAGCAGGCGCTTCAGATCATCGGGCATACCGGCATCGCCGGCCTCGTCCACACCCTCATTGTTGTTGATATCGTCTGCCACGTTACCTCCTCTTAAGCATCAAGGAAACGCGCGTCATGCGCATGTTTTTCGATGTACTCGCGGCGATAGCCAACCTCGGAACCCATCAGCTCGCGCACGGCGCGGTCCGCCACCACGGCGTCCTCGATCGACACACGCTGCAGGATGCGGGTCTTGGGATCCATCGTCGTCGAGGCAAGCTGCTTGGGGTCCATCTCGCCCAGGCCCTTGTAGCGCTGGACGGTATAGCCCTTGCGCTTTTTGGTGATCTTGCCGTCCTTTGCCTTGCCGTCCTCGTCGTTATCGTCGGGGTTCAGGCCCAGGCTCTGGATGGTGTCGCGCAGGATCTCGTCTTCGGGCTGGCGGCCGTTGGGATACACGTAGTGGATCTTGTTGCGCACCTTAATGCCAAAGATGGGCGGGCAGGCAACATAGACGTAGCCGGCATCGATCAGCGGGCGCATGTACTTGTAGAAGAACGTCAGCAGCAGGATGCGGATATGCGCACCGTCGACGTCTGCATCGGTCATGATGATGATCTTGTGGTAGCGAGCCTTGGTGATATCGAAGTCGCCGCCGTCGCCGGCACTCGTCGTGACGCCGCAGCCGATCGCGGTAATCAGCGACTGGATGGTGTCACTCGAGAACGCGCGATGGTCACCAACGCGTTCGACATTCAGAATCTTGCCGCGCAGGGGCAGAATCGCCTGGATGTCTCGGCGGCGGCCGTCCTTGGCCGAACCGCCTGCCGAGTCGCCCTCTACGATGAAGAGCTCGGTCAGCTCGGCATCGCGCACCGAGCAGTCGGCGAGCTTACCGGGCAGGGACGCTGTCTCGAGCAGGCTCTTGCGGCGGGTCGCCTCGCGCGCCTTGCGGGCGGCATTGCGCGCCTTGCAGGCCTGCTGCGCCTTCTTGACGATCTCGCGAGCGGGCTTAGGATGCTCCTCGAGGTAATCGGCGAGGCCGTCGGTCACGATCTTGAGCGTCAGCGCGCGCATATAGGAGCTGCCGAGTTTTGCCTTGGTCTGGCCCTCAAACTGCGGATCGGGCAGCTTGACCGAGATAACGGCCGAAAGGCCCTCGCGCACATCGTCGCCGGTCAGGTTGGCGTCTTTTTCCTTGAGCAGGTTCTGCTTGCGCGCGTAATCGTTGATCACGCGGGTGAGCGCGGTGCGGAAGCCCTCAAGGTGCATGCCGCCTTCGGGGGTGTAGATGTCGTTGGCAAACGACATGACGTTCTCGCCGTAGCCGCTATTCCACTGCAGGGAAACCTCGACCTCGCCCATCTTGGTCACAGGCGCGTCCGGGTCCGATTTGCCCTCGATGTAGATGGGCTCCTTAAAGGCCTCGGGGACGTCCTTGCCCTCGTTGAGGAACTTGACGAAGTCGATGATGCCGCCCTCGTAGCAAAACTCCTCCACGTGGGGAGTCGCCTCGCGCTCGTCGGTCAGCACGATTTTGAGGTTCTTATTGAGGAACGCCGTCTCCTGCAGACGGTTGTGCAGCGTATCGAAATCGTAGATGCAGGTCTCGAAGATCTCATCGTCGGGCCAGAAGGTGACGGTGGTGCCCGTCGAATCCGAGGTGCCCACGACCTCCATCTTCTTGACGGTCTTGCCGCGCGAGAACTCCATCTCGTAGGTGTTGCCATCGCGACGAACCTGAACGACCACGCGCTTGGACAGTGCGTTGACGACGGAGATGCCAACGCCGTGCAGGCCGCCCGAGACCTTATAGGCCGAGTTATCGAACTTACCGCCGGCGTGCAAGATCGTCATGACGACCTCGAGCGTCGGGATCTTTTTAACAGGGTGCTCGTCGACGGGGATGCCGCGCCCGTTGTCGACGACCGTGATGGAGTTGTCGGCGTGGACCGTCACCTGGATCTCGGTGCAGAAACCGGCCATGGCCTCGTCGACGGAGTTGTCAACGATCTCCCACACCAGGTGATGCAGACCGCTGGCGCTCGTCGAGCCGATATACATGCCCGGGCGCTTACGAACGGCCTCGAGACCTTCGAGAATCTTAATCTCGCCGCCATCGTAATCGTTTTCGTTTGCCACACGTCCTCCTTCAGTCAAGAAAATGTGTACAGCCTTACTAGTTTATCGTAAAAAAATACCCTCGGGAACGAGGGTATTTGGCTCTACAAGGCCACCAGATGCGATTTAAGGCTCTTTTTTGCTTTGCGCGCCCTTGGCCCACTCGGCACTGGCTCTCATGGCGTTCTCGAGGGCCTCGCGCAGTTTTTGGTCTTCGATGGGCGCCACTTGGCACTCGATCTCGGTGCGCTCGGCCTCGCTGAGGTCGGCGTGCGGGGCCGGCGGGCGCTCTGTCGTCGCCGGGCGCAGGCGCTCCTTGGCGGCGGGCGGCGTGTGACCGGGTGCGGTGGTTTTGAACACCAGGCCGTCCACATGCGCACCGGCGCGCTCCATGCGCGCGCGGATGATCTCGCGCAACAGCGTCATTTCCTGCGTCCACGAGGGCGAGTCGAGATACACCAGCAGTTCATTGGACTCGGGCAGGTAACGCAGCCCCGTCACATGCCGCCCCTCGCGCGTGCCCGAGCACACCGCGTTCCACGCGCGATAGACCGCGCGCGACTCCTCGGCAGTCTCCATCTGCGCACGGCGCTCAGGGGTCGCAGCCGCCAGGATGCGTTGGCGCTCTGCGTTCAAAAAGCCACTGAAGGCGACCGTTTCGCTCTCGCGCTCGTAATTAGCACGTCTCACCCATGCTCACCACCTTGGCTCGATCAAGCAGGTCATCGGTAAAGTACCCCAGGTTGGTCGTGGTTATGACCGTCTGGATATCATCGCCGATCAGCCGCAGAAAAGCACCGCGGCGTTCGCCGTCGAGTTCGCTCATCACGTCGTCCAAAAGCAGCAACGGGGCGGTGCCCAGGACATCGCGAGCCACGGCCACCTCCGCCACCTTCCAGGCCAGAACCAACGTTCGCTGCTGACCTTGGCTGGCAAATGAACGGGCGGAGCGACCCGCCACGGTAAACTCAATCTCATCGCGATGCGGTCCCACCAACGTCACACCGCGGCGAATTTCCTCGTCGGCGTGCTCATCAAGGGCAGCCAGCATGCGCTCGTACGCCCAGCCCTTCAGCTCTTCGCGATCCTCGACCTGGGGCAAATCACCCAGCGTGGACGTATAGGTCACGTTGGCAGCCTCACCGGATGCCACTTGCCCGTAGGCAGTGTGCACATGGCCCGCCAGCCGGTCGAGCAGGGCCAACCGGTGCACAAGCAGGGCCGAGCCCGCGCGGGCAATCGAATCGTTCCACGCGCCGAGCATCTCGCGACAGCACCAGGTCTCCTTGAGCAGGGCGTTACGCTGGGTCACGCAGCGTCCATAGGTGCTCGCAAGATCGGCATAACGTGCGCTCAGCTGCATGCCAAAGTCATCGAGGGCGGCGCGGCGCACACTGGCGCCTCGCTTAACCATGTCCAGATGGTCGGGGCAAAACAGCACGCTCGGCAGAGCCCCGCGCACACCGGCGGCAGAGCACCTCTTGCCGTTGCGGCTAAACGAGCGCTTACCGTCCTCCACGCTCAATCCCATATCAAGCACGCGGCCGTCGCCCTCGAGCCTCAGCTCGACCTTGCACGAGCCCACGCCATCATGGACGAGCTCGGCTGCGGTCGGATGCCTAAACGAGGCGCCGCTCGTCAGCAGCTGCAGCGCCTCTATGAGATTGGTCTTTCCCGCCGCGTTGGGTCCCGCAAGTATCGTCACGCCCTCGTCCAGGGCAAGGCGATAGGTATCGAAGCTGCGGTAGTGCGCGACGGAAAGATCGCGGGCGAACATGGTCATGGCGCAGCGCTAGATGCGGACCGGCATGACCAGGTACAGGTAGTTGATCTTGTCGTAGGACTTGAAGATGCCCGCCTGCGAGTAGCTCTTGAGCTCCAGCGTGATCTCCTTCTCCTTGGACAGGGCATTGAGGCAGCCAAAGATGTAGTGGTAGTTAAAGGCGATGGTGCCCGACTCGCCCTCGGCCTCGACATCGATTGTCTCCTGCGCCAGATCCTGGTCATTGGAGATGGAGGACAGGCCCATCTGACCGTTCTCGACATCGATCTCGAACTTGACGGCGGGGTTCGCGCTCGCGATGACCGCCACGCGCTTAAGGGCGGCATTAAAAGCCGCCACGTCGATCTTGACGCTCGTCACGCATGAATCGGGGATGAGCTGCTTGTAGTTGGGGTACACGCCCTCGATACGGCGCGACACGTAGGTGGTGTTGCCGGCCTCGAAGACAACCTGGGTGTCGGTGGCGCCGATCATGATGGTCGCCTGGCTGGCCAT
Organism: Collinsella sp.; assembly: GCA_048244295.1. Taxonomy (GTDB): domain Bacteria; phylum Actinomycetota; class Coriobacteriia; order Coriobacteriales; family Coriobacteriaceae; genus Collinsella. Next base: position 570 of record DBFAZJ010000002.1, on the reverse strand, counting down.
GATGCTCAGGGCGTCGTTGAAGGCGTCGGCCGGAACGTTGAGCTCAAAAGAGCCCTCGAGCGTCGAGGTCTCGACCTGGGTGTCGCATACGGCCAGGCGGAAGGAGTCGGTTGCCACCAGGCGCACGGTGTTGTTCTCGACCTTCATGTGCACGCCTCCCAGGATGGGACGGGCCTTATCGGTCGAAGTGACACGCCACACGCGGCCGACCATCTCGGACAGGATGTCGGTCGGGAGCTCCACCGCACTCTCGATGGCATAGGCCGGGAACTCGGGGAAATCGTTGGCATCGAGCGTGTTGAGGCGGAAGGAACTCTTCTCGCATCCAATCAGCACCTGACGCTCCGAGAGCTCAAAGGTAACCGGAGCGTCGGGAAGGGTCTTCGTAATGTTCGAGAGCATCTTGCAGGGAATCACCATCTCGCCCCCTTCTTCGACATGCGCGGCAATGCGATGACGAATCGAGATGGTGTAGTTAGAAGTTTGGAATTCCAAGATGCCGTCCTGCGCCTTAACGAGCACGCCCGACAGGATGGGAAGGGTAGATGCCGAAGCGACGCCTTTCATAAC
>DBFAZJ010000001.1:0-2737 GCA_048244295.1 Collinsella sp. | reverse complement strand
AAAGACCGTGAACCTTTTGTGGGACACGCGGCGCCGTGGTACCATAGCCGAGTTTGTTGTCTTGGTCGGAAACCAAGACGCCTTATGCGCTGATCGGTAACCAGCGCCTGACCAATAAGGAGTCCTACCATGAAGCAGGGTATCCATCCCCAGTATGTCGAGTGCACGGTGACGTGCTCCTGCGGCAACACCTTCAAGACGCACGCTACCGTGTCCGAGATGAAGGTCGAGCTTTGCAACGAGTGCCACCCGTTCTACACCGGCCAGCAGAAGTTCGTCGACACCGGTGGACGCGTCCAGCGCTTCGCCGACAAGTTCGGTGGCGCCGCTGCCGCCCAGCTCAAGAAGGCCGAGGAGGCCAAGGCTGCCAAGGCCGCCAAGGCTGCTGAGGCCGAGGCTGCTCGCAAGGCCGCCGCTGAGGCTAAGGCTGCCGAGAAGGCTAAGCGTGCCGCTAAGTTTGCCGAGGAGGCTGCCAAGCAGGCCGCCGAGGCTCCCGCAGAGGCTCCCGTCGAGGAGGCCGCTGCCGAGGCCGAGACCACCGAGGCTGCTGAGTAAATAGCTCGCCGCGGAATCGCTCGCATTCATGGCATAAGGGCCGTGCATCCGTTTGGGTGCGCGGCCCTTTTCTTTTTATTGGTGCAAGCAAACCTGTCCCCATTGCACCAGATTGGTGCGAAGGGGACAGGTTTGCTTGCACCAAATGGCAGAGAGGCGGCGTTTGGCCAGATAAAACCTGCCAAAATTAACCTGTCCCATTGTGGCAGGTTGGTCGTAGTTATTACGTGGCGGTCGAGGTCGACCGTATAGGCCGCGCCTTGTTTGGCTAAAGTACAATCATCTGTGTTTAACTCGCCCGCAGCTGCACGGCGTGGGCGATGGCCAAAAAGGAAAACCACATGGGATTCATGTCAAAGCTGCTGTCCTTTGGATCCGATAAGGACCTTAAGCGCTACTACAAGATCGTCGACCAGATCAACGGTCTTGAGCCCCAGTTTGAGAAGATGACCGAGGAGGAACTCCGCGCCCAGACCGATAAGTTCCGCGAGCGCTACGCCAACGGCGAGTCGCTCGACGACATGCTCCCCGAGGCTTTTGCCACCGTGCGCGAGGCTTCCAAGCGCATCACGGGCATGCGTCACTTTGACGTACAGCTCATTGGCGCCATGGCGCTTCATGAGGGTCATATTGCCGAGATGAAGACCGGCGAAGGTAAGACGCTCGTCTCCACCTTGGCCGGCTACCTCAATGCTATCGCTGGCAAGGGCGTGCATGTCGTTACTGTCAACGATTACCTGGCAAAGCGCGACTCCGAGTGGATGGGCCGCATCTACAAGTACCTGGGAATGACCGTCGGTCTGCTCCAGAACAACATGCCGCTCGAGCTCAAGCGTCCGGCCTACCAGGCAGACATCACCTACGGCACCAACTCCGAGTTCGGTTTCGACTACCTGCGCGACAACATGGTCACCCGCCCCGAGCAGCGCGTACAGCGCGGCCACAATTACGCCATCGTCGACGAGGTCGACTCCATCCTGATCGATGAGGCCAGAACGCCGCTCATCATCTCGGGTGCCGGCACCAAGTCCGCCAGCACCTACAAGGACTTCGCGCGTGCCGTGCGCGGCCTTGAGCGCGGCGAGGACGTGTCGCACGACATGCTCACCGCCACCGAGGACGTGGAGCCCACGGGCGACTTCGTCATGGACGAGGCCAAGCACACCATCGCCGCCACCGAGCGCGGTCTTAAGAAGATTGAGCGCCGCCTGGGTATCGATGACATCTATGCCGATCTCTCCGGCCAGCTGGTCAACCACCTGCAGCAGGCGCTGAAGGCCCAGTACATGTTCCACCGCGACAAGCAGTACGTGGTCACCAACGGCGAGGTTAAGATCGTCGACGAGTTCACCGGCCGCATCATGGAAGGCCGCCGCTACTCCGAGGGCCTGCATCAGGCCATCGAGGCCAAAGAGGGCGTGCTCGTGCGCGAGGAGAACCAGACCCTTGCCACCATCACCCTGCAGAACTACTTCCGCCTGTATGACAAGCTCTCCGGCATGACCGGTACGGCGCTCACCGAGGACGCCGAGTTCCGCGAGATCTACAAACTGCCCGTCGAGGTCATTCCCCCCAACAAGCCCGTGCAACGTGTTGACCACGAGGACCTGGTCTACCGCACCATCCAGGCCAAGTACAACGCCGTTGCCGACGACGTTGAGCGTCGTCACGCCAAGGGCCAGCCGGTCCTGGTGGGCACCGTCTCCATCGAGAGCTCCGAGAAACTGTCCGCCGCCCTCACTAAGCGCGGCATCGCGCACGAGGTCCTCAACGCCAAGCACCACGAGCGCGAGGCCCATATCGTGGCCCAGGCTGGTCGCTATGGCGCCGTGACCATCGCTACCAACATGGCCGGCCGTGGTACCGACATCTTGCTGGGCGGCAACCCTGACGAGCTGGTGCGCGAGCGCCTGGAGTACGAGGGCCTGACCATGGAGGACGTGACGCCCGAGCAGCTCGAGCAGATTAACGCCGAGGCCAAGGAGACCTGCAAGGCCGAGCGCGAGCGCGTGCTTGCCGCCGGCGGCCTGACCGTCATCGGCACCGAGCGCCATGAGTCCCGTCGTATCGACAACCAGTTGCGCGGTCGCTCCGGTCGTCAGGGCGATCCGGGCGAGACCCAGTTCTACCTGTCGCTCGAGGACGACCTCATGCGCCTGTTCGGCGGCGACAAGATGGATCG